>JAZKCB010000144.1:0-2481 GCA_040388335.1 Pseudomonadota bacterium
TCTTCCAGCATGTCGGCCTGGCCCTTCCAGTAGTCGCTGGAGCCGAACCACGGAAAGTTGATCGGGAAGATCGGGTCGTGCCAGCGCTGCGCCAGCCAGGCGCTGTAGTGCACCAGGCGCAGCGTGCGCAGCGGTTCGATCAGTGCCAGCTCGCGGCGGTCGAACTCGCGGAACTCTTCATAGCCATCGACCAGAGCGCCCAGCTGGCGTGTGCTTTGTGCGCGATCGCCTGACACCAGCATCCACAGGTCCTGCACCGCCGGGCCGCTGCGGGCATCGTCAAGATCGACAAAGTGCGGGCCAGCGCCCGGCATGCCTTCCGGCGTCCACAAAATATTGCCGGGGTGGCAGTCGCCGTGCAGGCGCAGCGTTTTCACATCGCCCGCGCTTTCGAATACCGACTGCGCGGTCAGCATGGCATCTTCAAACGCCTTGATCCAGCGTGACTCCATGTCCAGCGGCAGGTAGCCGCCCTTGAGCAGCACGTCGCGTGATGCATAACCAAAGGTCTGCAGGTCAAGCGCAGGCCGGTGTTCAAAGGGTTTGGCGCTGCCGACGGTATGTATGCGCGCCAGAAAACGGCCTATCCATTCCAGCACTTCGAGGTTGTCAAGCTCGGGCCTGCGACCGCCCCGGCTGGGCGACACGCTGAAGCTGAAACCGCCAAAGTGGTGCAGGGTGTGGCTGTGCAATTGCAGGGCACCGACCACCGGTATCTCGGCGGCCATCAGCTCCGCAGCAAAGGCATGCTCTTCAATGATCTGTGCTTCGGTCCAGCGGTCAGGCCGGTAGAACTTGACAACCACGATGTCGCCTGCGGCATCTGCCTTGCCGACGCTGTTTTCAAGATGCACCTGGTAGACACGGTTCTCATAGCTCGACAGCGCCATCAGGCGGCCATCACCGTGCAGGCCCACGCTGGCCAGTGCGTCCAGCACCACATCAGGTGTCAGGTGTTCATAGGCATGCAGTGTGGTGGCTTGCGCCGGGGATATCGGTTGGTTCATGGCCCCATTGTCCGCCTGCTGCAGAAAGGGCACAAAAAAAGGCGCAGCCGTGAAAGCTGCGCCTTTGATGTTGCTTGCCCCCTTTATGGGCCCATGCGGGATGGTTTAGACCACCGTCAGCGTCACGTCGATGTTGCCGCGCGTGGCGTTGGAGTAAGGGCAGACCTTGTGGGTCTTTTCGACCAGCGCTTCAACAGCCGCTTTGTCCATGCCGGGCACGCTGATCTTGAGCTCGACCGCAATGTTGAAACCTTCAGGCACAGCGCCTGCGCCGAAGGGGCCGATGCCGACCAGGCCTTCGATTTTGGTGTCTGCAGGGATGGCGAGCTTTTGCTGGCCAGCAACAAACTTCATCGCGCCCAGGAAGCAGGCCGAGTAGCCGGCCGCAAACAGCTGCTCGGGGTTCACGCCGCCGCCAGCGCCGCCCATTTCTTTTGGCGTGATCAGTTTGACGTCAAGCAGGCCGTCGTCAGACCTGGCCTGGCCTTCACGACCGCCGGTGGCGAATGCGTGGGCGGTGTAAACAATTTTTGCGGGTTTGGTCATGGTCATCTTCCTTGGGATAAATGCCCCGGTCGGGGCGGGTTAAAAACGGTTGGGCAGGTTCAATCGATATCAGGCACGTATCAGGCAACGAGGTGCTGGCGTAGCGCCTGGACCTGGCGGGTGAGCTCGGAGATCTCGGAAATGGAACACTGGCTCGCATCCAGAATGCAGGCCGGGATTTTCGCGGCGCTCGACTTGAGTTTGCGTCCTGCCGCCGTCAATGTGATGTGCACACGGCGCTCGTCCTGCACATCGCGGATGCGGGTGATGAGGCCAGATGCTTCCAGACGCTTGAGCAGGGGCGTCAGGGTGCCGGAATCGAGATAGAGCTTGTCGCCCAGCTCGGAGACCATCAGGCCATCGCGCTCCCACAGCGCCAGCATGGCGAGGTATTGCGGGTAGGTCAGGCCCATCGCATCAAGGTGTGGTTTGTACACCTTTGTCATGGCCAGCGAGGCCGAATAAAGCGCAAAACACAACTGGTTGTCCAGTTGAAGAAGTGCGTCGGTTTTGTTGGGCATGGTTTATTGTATCGAGCAATTAAATTGCACGCAATGTATTTATCGGATTTTTGTAAATAACCCTGACAGGGCGCTTCACAGGACTGCGCCGCTAAACTGGTGTGCCATGCCCAAAACGACCAAGCCTTCCCGCCACAGCCCGCCTGCAAAACCTGCGCAGGTGATTGAGGAGTTGCGGCCCGGGCAGTCGATTGAGCTGCTCAAGGAGCTGCACATCCTCACGCGTGAGGGCAAACTCAATCAGGACACGCGGCGCAAACTCAAGCAGGTTTACCACCTGTACCAGTTCATCGAGCCTCTGCTGGACCAGGTGGCAGCTGAAAAACCTGAACCCACGCTCGCAGATCACGGAGCCGGCAAGTCTTATCTCGGCTTCATTCTTTATGACCTGTTCTTCAACGTGGCCC
>JAZKCB010000145.1:0-3844 GCA_040388335.1 Pseudomonadota bacterium
AGCAAAGGGCTGCTGATGCGCACAAACGTGCCCTTGGCCGCCGCGCCCGTCACGATAGCGTCGAACACGTCGCCGATACGCCCGTGCAGCAAATACGCGCCGGCGGCCTTGAGCACCTGGCGCTCGACCTTGCTGGCGTTGTCTTCCTGCAGCGTGCAGTGTCGGGCAATTTCGGCCAGCTGGTCGGCGGAATAGGGCGGCGGCTCGCCGACCAGCGCCGCCTTGAGCAGCCGCTGCGTCACCAGGTCGGGAAAGCGGCGGTTCGGTGCGGTCGAATGCGCATAGTCGTTGATGGCAAGCCCGAAGTGGCCCTGTCCATTGCCTCCTGCTTCCGCCGCGCCGCCGGCAACCGCCGGTGCGGCAACGTATTCACCCGAGCCCAGCATCTTTACCACCGCCAGCGACAGGTCGGCAAAACCGGCCGGGTCGGCCGCGCGCCGCGCACTCAGGAAGCGGTCCAGCGCCAGTGCATCGGGCTCTTCGGGCAACTGCACATCATGGCTTGCGGCCAGGGCCACGATGCGGTCCCAGCGGCGCGGGGACTGCAAAAAACGACGTATCGACGGGAAACCCTGGTCCATCAGAAAACGCGCCGTTGCGCCATTGGTGGCAATCATCAGGTCAGCAATCAGGTCCTTGGCACGGTTTTTCTCGTCAGGCTGCAGGTCGACCAACAGGCCGTCCTTGAACACCGGGCGCGCGGAGATGGTGCTGACGTTGAGCGCACCGCGCGACTGGCGCCATAACCTCAGCTTGCCAGCCAATGTGTCATGCAGGCGCACCTGCGCTTCCAGGCCCGGCACGTTGGCCATCTGCGTCGGGGCCGGCGCGGCGCCGTCCAGCCAGGCCGACACCGCGTCGTAAGTGAGCTTCGCGTGGTTGAACACCACAGCGCGGTAGATGTCTGAGCCGGACACCGTGCCGTCTGTGGCCACCAACATGTCCACCACCACGGCCAGCCGCTCCTGGCGCTCGTGCAACGAGGTGAGGTCGGTAGACAGCACCTCGGGCAGCATCGGGAAAATGCCCGCCGCCGTGTACACCGAAGTTGTGTTGACACCCGCATGGACATCCACCGCGCCGCCGCGGCGCACCAAACAATCGACATCGGCCACCGCCACCAGCAGGCGCGCAGCGCCATTCGCCTGCGGCTCGGCCACGCTCAACTGGTCCAGGTCGCGCGTGTCGTCGTTGTCAATCGAGAACCAGGTCAGGTGCCGCAGGTCGCGAATGTTTCCGTTGCGCTCGGGGCCGGTCTGGCGCGCAGCTTCGGCTTCCTGCAAGGCCTGCGGGGAAAAGACCGGCAACAGGCCGCGGGAGCGCATGGCTTCTACGGCGAGTTGGTGGAGGTGGGTGGGGTCCATGGAGATTGGTTTGTGAGGTTGGCTCACTGTACCTGCTGATTTCGACCGTGGACGTGAGCCGCCCATTCGGCCATTCCGGATGGCTCTGGGAAAAAATGCTGAAAGATCAATACTTGTCCCTGAAAACTAGTTCGACTCCACGTGACTTTGGTTTTTCTGCAACCTTCTTGTCCCACGTTTCCATGACAAATGTGGCAATGGTATGTGCCGAATTCACTGCTAAGCGCGCATGTCTGGGCTCCAACTTGTAGCCCTTACGTCCTTCGCTGTGCGCGCTCCCGGCATGTGTGCGTAAAGCACCAATGCCGTCAACGATTGAGAAAATACCACTGATAATTCGCTGCAAGTCCTGATCCTCGACGCTCCCCGGCTCAAGCCCCAGATCTGCTCGGACGACTTTGAAGACCGGCTGCAAATCTTGCTTGTCCGGCATGGTCAGGTTGTTGTCCTCGATATATATTTTGAAAATTGACTCTAGGATATTGGAAGCGGCAGATACAGCGTCGCGCGGTTTGCTCTCAACAGTTTCCATAGCCCGATCAAACTCGCGGTGGATGGCTGGCATATCCCTGCCTTTAATCAGTTCGCCAAGGGTCTTGCTTGGTGCCATGCCACCGCTTGTGATCACACCCCCGAGACGATATTGCAAGCCATTTTTGGCAAGCACCACCTCGATCTTTCGCACGTTCTCACGCTTCTTGATCGTTTGCTCATCTTCTCTCGTCCATTCGGGCGGCTTGTAGTCTGCCGCCATCAATGGATCCTCCATGTAACCGCAGATGATTTTCCCGAGGACCGACAACGGCTCGGGATTTACTTTATTTGTGTGGCGCAGCCACTCTTGAGCTTTGACGTGCTTACTGCCTTCAGGCGGTTCGCCCGAAGCCTCGGCATACATGAATAAACTGTCTAGGCTCGCGTGTGTCTCGTGTGACGAGACCATGTCTGACACGATAGCGATCAGCGGCGAAGGTATGTGTTTGCTCATGACGTCTGAAGCTTGGCCTTTTTGTTGGCTAGAAGATCGCGATAGTGTGTGGCGAGCTTGTCAGAAATCTTCACGTATTTACGAAGCTCGTCTAGCATTTCGGGGTAGTGAATCAAATACGGATTCTGGAAATGCAAGAAATTTTTGGCGCGAACCGTTTTTCGTTTTCGAATGCCATATACAAAGTTATTGCACAGTAGAGCGGGACGGCTAGGGTGGTCAGGTTTTTCGAGAATTTTTTCAAGCTCACCAGCGGCTAGTCGAAATTTATGCCTGGGCTGCTTCGAGCTTTGTGCCAATTGAGAAGCCGCCTCATCAAGACGAGCTTGTTCGGCAGCAGGCAGCTGTTTGCCGAAGACATTCAATACTTGACAGTACCGCCTTAGCTCCCAGACCAGCAGATCAAGGTCAATCAGCACGTGGCCGTCTACGTGATAAGGCACATCAATATATCGATACTCTCCGTACTGACTTAGATAAGACAAAAATTTCCGACTCCGCAGTGAGAGATCAATCTCAAAGGACAGTCCACTAGTCAGCTCCATAGCTTTTTCAAGATCGTGGCCAACCTTCGGTGCCTTGATTCTGTTGTAAAGAAGAATGGCCTTGAGGTACTTTTCGATTGCCTGCTGCGATGACCAGAGGAACTGCGGCATCAATTCATATCGGCAGGCAAGGCGCGCTGCAATGTAATCTCGATCAGCCTGGTCTCGGAAAGACTGCGTTGCAAAAGAATTGATGTGTCGATCAAGCTTATCTTGTTCGCTTGCGTAGGGAACTAGATCATCGAGCGCTTTCAACGTTGGGGAGGGCTTCATCGTATCCTTTTCCGGGTAAGGGGCGTCGGGGAGTACAACCCGATAAACCATTAGACCTGCCCACAGCTGCATCGTCTACGAATGTGAGAAATCCGTTTCCTTTGGTCGTTTTTCTAACCTCAACTTCGTCGCCACCTTCGCCGTCTCCCCCAACAGCGTCCCCTTCCTCCAAACCTTCAACCGGTTCGCCCGCAGTCGAATCGCCTCCACCGCATCCCGCGCCTGCAGCAACACAAAACTCGCGTCACACCCCGGCGCGATGCCGTAGCTCTGCAGGCGCATCACCTTCGCGGCGTTGACCGTCACCGCATCAAAACACTGGCGAATCCCTTTCTGGCTCGTCATCTGCGCCACATGCAGGCCCATGTACGCGACTTCGAGCATGTCGCCGCTGCCCATGCCGTACCAGGGGTCCATCACGCAGTCGTGACCGAAGGCGACGTTCACGCCGGCGGCCATCAGTTCGGGCACGCGGGTCATGCCGCGGCGTTTGGGGTAGCTGTCGTGGCGGCCCTGCAGCGTGATGTTGATCAGCGGGTTGGCGATGATGCTGACGCCTGACTCGGCAATCAGCGGCAGCAGCTTGCTCACGTAGTAGTTGTCCATGCTGTGCATGGAGGTGCAGTGGCTGCCGTTGACGCGGCCCTGCAAGCCCAGGCGCTGCGCCTCGAAGG
>JAZKCB010000146.1:0-5449 GCA_040388335.1 Pseudomonadota bacterium
CTTAAGTGCACCAGGCTACTGTTGCGTTTCCTTTGAGAAGGAAGTCGTTGACTGGTGTTGCGATTAACAGAGTAGGGCTGTTGCGTTTCATTGGCAGTGGCGACCATTGCCCGGAAGCCAAGTGGGCACCCGGGTGAGTATTTTGGAGCAAACCCACTAGGCGTTCGCACAACAAGTCCTCCACCGATTTCCATCCCAAACTCATCAACGATTTGCATTCAATTCGGCCACCTATTGCTGCCGTTCAACCTCCAGGACTCTATGACTGCTACGCAGCGGTTGCTGTCGGTCGCGGCCGTGACCTGAGTTCACGGTGCCTGGCACAAAGCTGTCATTGGCTCACCCAGCAGCGCGGCAGCATCGATGACCGGTATCGAGGGAGCTGCAGTCATGGTCTAGCACACGTCTCCCCATGAACGGGCACGACCCTACGCCTACCTGCGCGATGTCATGGCACGCCTGCCCATGCAGCCCGCCACCCAGATCGGCGAGCTGCTGCCATACCGCTGGCAGTCAGCCTGACAGCGCATATTCAGATACACGACCGCGCCCCGCAGTCAAGATGGGATCGCCGCGCGATTACGGGCGTCCTACAACCCTTAACTTAAGTCGGCCTACAGGCGAACAGTTGCCCCTCGGTCCCATGCCCCACGGCTGCATGGAATCCAAGTTCCATACCTAGGCAATTTTCTGACTTACGCTATGCGCCAAACCCAGGAAGATCGAGATCAGTGGAGCTTGATGCCGCTCCTTTCTACAGATGAAGTGCACCTGTGTCGCCATGCTGGTGTCTGAAATAGTTAACTTAACAAGGCGAGGATCCGGCCTGTAGGCTGTTTCCGCCACGACGCCTAGGCCCAGCCCCTCCGCCACCGCCTCTCGAACGGACTCGCGGCTGCCCATCTCCAGAGCCACCTGCACCTCGACGCCTCGCTCCTTTAGTTCTTGTTCAAACACGCGTCTGGTCGTCGATCCTTCCTCTCGGATGACGAACCTCTGACCCTGCAGATCACGCAGTTTGAGAGTGGCCCGTTGCGCGAGTGGGTGTTGGGTGTTGCCGAATATCACCAATCGCTGGGTACGGTAAGCCGCGCCAAATAGATCTGGGTGAGCGACGTGATTGAGCACCATGCCCACGTCTCCCTGGTAGTCAAGAATCTTTTCAGTGATGGTTCGCGAGTCGCCTACGCCAACAGCCACGTTGACCTGGGGGAACTGTTTCATGAACAGCTTCAACACGGGCAGCACGTTGTGCGGCCCGATGGCATGGATGACCAGTCGCCCTACGTATTGATTTTTCGCAGCAGCGAGCAGTGCGTGCGCATCTTCCTCGCCACTGAAGGTACGCCGGGTGTAGTCCAACAGAGTGCGTCCAAAGGACGTGAGTTCAAGCCGCCGCCCGCGCCGATGAAAAAGCTCCACGCCGAAGTCGACCTCCAGGCGCTGTATGTGTGAAGAAACAGTCGGTTGTTGAATAGCGAGCACTCTCGCGGCAGCGGTCATGCTGCCGGCTCGGGCCGTTGCGTCAAAGGCCTTCAAGGCTGCGAGGAGGCTGAGTCCAGACATTGATGTGATCTATGGGTGCCCTCATTTTTAGGGATGAAAGTTTCATATTCATGACACCTTGGTCACCCAGACTTGAGCTGTGCTTCCACTGAAGCTGTTTCTTCCAGAACCTCCTCTTTCCCGAGAGATACCTCTGACCACTTGAGTCCTGGTGTGCGTCTAGCGCACCACAACAAATGAAACCGAGCTATGAAAACTGCAATTCGCGAGAGCCATCTGAGCTTGCGGGGTATCACGGTGACCTATGCCGATGGTCACACAGCGCTTGCGCCCACCTCGCTGGAGGTACAGCATGGCGGGTTCCTTGTGCTGCTGGGCGCGTCGGGCGCGGGAAAGTCAACGCTGCTGCGCAGCATCAATGGCTTGGTTAGCCCCACAGACGGAGAGGTGTCGGTGGCCGATCTGCCGGGCGGCACCGTCTCAAAACGCAACCTTCTTGAGCATCGGCGCCACTGCGGCATGGTGTTCCAGCAGCACCACCTGATCGGGCGGCAAAGCGTGCTGGCCAATGTGTTGATGGGCAAGCTCGCCACCCGCGGATCTCTGGCGTCGTTGTGGCCTTGGAGCAAGGCTGACAAGCTGGAGGCGCTGGCGGCCATTGACCGCGTAGGCCTGCTTGAGAAAGCCCTAGCACGGGCAGACACCTTGTCTGGTGGGCAACAACAACGCATTGGCATTGCGCGTGCCTTGGTGCAGAAGCCCCGCCTGCTGCTGGCCGATGAGCCGGTGGCCAGCCTCGACCCGGCGACCGCGCAGAGTGTGTTGACCCTGCTTCACGACATCTGCAAGAAAGACCGACTCACGGCCATCGTGAGTCTGCATCAAGTCAACCTCGCGCGCATGTTCGCCGACCGCATTGTGGGCCTTCGCCAGGGCCAGGTGGTGTTCGACGGGACAGCAGCGCAGTTGACGGAAGAAGCCCAGTCTGCCCTGTACGCGAAGTCGTCACCTGTCGAACCGTCCCGTTCTTCCTAACCTGCCAACATGGGCAGTCAATTTGATTCCCCCTCTCAATCCAAGGAGTTTTTACCGTGCTGAATCGCCGCCGTTTCCAATTTATCGCTGCCGCCACTTTGGCCGCCCTGTTGCCACTTGGCGCCCATGCCGAGGGCAAAAATCCTTCCAAGCTTCGCGTTGCACTGTTGCCGGACGAAAACGCCGCCACCATCATTCAGAACGCACAGCCTCTGAAGCGGTACCTGGAACAGACCCTGAAGAAGGAAATAGAGATTACGGTGACTACGGACTACTCGTCGATGATTGAAGCCATGCGCTTTGGCCGCATCGAGGTGGCCTACTTTGGACCGTTCTCTTACGTGCTGGCCAAGTCCAAGGCGCCCAACATTGAGCCTTTTGCCGTTGGCGTGGAGCGCGGCTCTCCGACCTACCAGTCGGTTCTCATTGCCACGGCGGGCGGCCCGGTGAAGACGCTGGCTGACGTTCGAGGAAAGCCGTTTGGCTTTGGCGACCAGGCTTCAACTTCCAGCCACCTCGCACCGCGCGCGCACCTGCTCAAGAACTACAAGCTTGACGGTGAGACCGACTACCGCCCCGTTAACCTGGGCACGCATGACGCCGTGGCCCGAGCCGTTCAGGCAGGGCAAATTCCGGCTGGCGCGTTGTCAAAACCCATTCTGGACAACCTCATCGCCAAGGGCACGGTGGATGCCAACAAGATCGTGCAACTCGAACTGTCAGCTCCCATTCCAAACTACCCCATCGCGATGCAGGGCAACCTCACGCCCGAGTTGAAAGCAGCCATCCGTGCAGCCTTTCTTGAGATGAAGGACGCCGAGATTCTCAAGTCATTCCGTGTGCAGGCCTTTGCCGCGACCGATGACAAGGCCTACGACGTTCTGCGTGACACCGCACAAATTCTGAAGCTTGATCTGGGGCGCATGCAGTGACGTCTGTTGCTCTGGAATCCATAGTTGCCATCGACGGACAGCAGCGACTCAAACGGCTGGGCGCCGCCTGTGTCGTTCTGTTCGTCTGTGTGGTGGCTTTGCATGTCACCGGCTTCTTTGACGCGCAGCGTTTCATCGAAGGCGGCCCAGCGATTCAGCAGTTGGCCTCAGAGATGGTGCCGCCGAATTTCGAGCGCTGGGAGCACTGGGTCATTCCATTGCGTGACACCTTAGCCATGTCGATCGCAGGCACGGCGCTGACCGTTCTGGCGTCGTTGCCGCTGGCCCTGGTGGCGGCGCCCAACACCGCGCCGAATGCGGTGGTTGGGCGAATCGTCAGAACCATCTTGGCTGCATTTCGGTCTGTGCCTGAAATCATCCTGGGCATTCTGTTCGTCGCGGCCGTGGGCTTTGGGGCATTGCCTGGTGTGCTGGCGTTGGCCCTGCATTCCACGGGCATGGTGGCCAAGTTCTACGCCGAAGCCATAGAGCACGTGGACCCGAAACCTCTGGAGGCCGCTAAGGCCGCGGGCGCAAGCCGGTTTCAGGTCATCACCCATGCTGTGTTACCGCAGGTTTTGCCCCAGTTGGCGGACATCACCATCTACCGATGGGAATATCACTTTCGCGCATCGGCAGTGATGGGCATCGTGGGTGCGGGCGGCATTGGCTTTGAACTCATGGCGGCTCTGCGCCTGATCAAGTACGACGAAGTCTCCGCCATTTTGCTGTCCATCCTCATATGCGTGCTCGTGGTCGACGGCATTGGGTCGGCGCTTCGCAAACATCTGAAATAGAAAGAGAGAGGAAGGTAATGATGCCGAAAATTGTGGTGACGCAGCCCATCCATGAAGCAGTTCTGGCGCGTCTTCGATCCGCCGGTGATGTAGTGATGAATCAAGGGCCTGAGCCCTGGAGCGAGGAAGAGCTTTACCTCCACCTGAAGGACGCCGACGCCATGATGGCGTTCATGCCTGACCGGGTAAACAGGCGAACTTTGTTGAACGCTCCACGGCTCAAGACCATCGCTTGCGCATTGAAAGGGTATGACAATTTTGACCTGATGGCCTGTGAACAAGCGGGGGTCAGCGTGAGCTTTGTGCCAGACCTTCTGACAGAGCCCACGGCAGAGCTGGCCATCGGTCTGGCCATTGCCGCTGCGCGTCACGTGCTCGCTGGCGACACCCGTGTTCGCAGGGGCTACGCCGGCTGGCGTCCTCAGCTGTATGGAATAGGTCTGCACGGCTCGGTCGTGTCGGTCGTTGGCCTGGGCGCCGTGGGACGGGCCATCGTTGACCGCCTCTGCGGATTTGGTTGCGCTCAACTGCTGGGCGTGGACCCGCATGGTGATGACGAACGCCTGACCATGGTGAGCCTGGGTGAGGCCCTGTCGCAATCCGACTATGTCATTCTGGCCGTTCCGCTGCTGGACGTAACGCGTCACCTCGTCAATGACACCATGCTTGAAGGTGTTCGGCGGGGGCAGATCCTGGTCAACATTGGGCGAGGCTCGGTTGTGGACGAGGCTGCCGTGGCACGGGCGCTCAAGGACGAGCGCCTGGGTGCCTACGCCGCCGATGTGTACGAGATGGAAGACTGGCTGCTGGCAGACCGTCCACGCCAGATTCATCCGGAACTCTTGCAACACCCCTCCACGGTTTTCACACCCCACATTGGTTCGGCGGTGAAGAAGGTTCGCCGAGCCATCGAGTTGCAGGCTGCTGAAAATTTGCTCGTTGCGTTAAATGGTAATGAGCCGCTTGCACACTACGAGGCATCGCACTGAGCGGCTCATGTGGCAGCTTCGCACTGCTCGGTGCAGCCATGAGGTCACCACACCAGAGAATGCTTTTGGACGTTCTATGGTTCTGGCCGATCTAATTCTTTGAGAAGACCTTGGCTACGTGTTTCGGACCCGCGGGCCAACTGCGGATGCTCTTCGCAATGGTTCCGATAAGCCGTGCCGCCAAGTATCC
>JAZKCB010000147.1:0-26191 GCA_040388335.1 Pseudomonadota bacterium
ACCCTCTATAATCAGCATTTCCCACCTCTGCGAGCTTATCGGCTCGTACCTGACATGACCAAATTTGTCTTCGTCACCGGCGGTGTGGTGTCTTCCCTGGGCAAGGGAATCGCCTCAGCCTCCCTCGCTGCGATCCTCGAATCGCGAGGCCTCAAAGTCACCCTGATCAAGCTGGATCCCTACCTCAATGTGGATCCAGGCACGATGTCGCCTTTCCAGCATGGAGAGGTATTTGTGACCGATGACGGCGCAGAAACCGACCTGGACCTGGGCCACTATGAGCGCTTCATAGAAACGCGGATGAAGAAGGCCAACAACTTCACCACCGGCCAGATCTACAAAAGCGTGCTTGAAAAAGAACGCCGCGGCGACTACCTCGGCAAGACGGTGCAGGTCATCCCGCACGTCACCAACGAAATCCAGGAGTTCGTCAAGCGCGGTGCCGGCTATGACACGCCTGATGCGGTTGACGTCGCCATCGTTGAAATCGGCGGCACAGTGGGTGATATCGAGTCGCTGCCCTTTCTCGAAGCCGTGCGCCAGATGAGCCTGCGCCTCGGTGCCAACAACACAGCCTTTGTTCACCTGAGCTATGTCCCATGGATTGCCGCTGCAGGCGAACTGAAGACCAAGCCTACCCAGCACACCGCCAAACAGCTGCGTGAGATCGGTATCCAGGCCGACGTATTGCTGTGCCGTGCAGACAGGCGCATCCCCCAGGAAGAACGCGCCAAGATTTCGCTGTTCTCCAACGTTCCCGAATGGGGTGTCATTTCGATGTGGGATGTGGACACCATCTACAAGGTGCCGCGCATGCTGCATGAACAGGGCCTGGACGGCCTGATCTGCGACAAGCTGCGCCTGAACACGCCACCTGCCAACCTGAAGCGTTGGGATGACCTGGTCTACGAAACCGAGCATCCGAAAAAAGAAGTCAACATTGCCATGGTCGGCAAATACGTGGATCTCAGCGACAGCTACAAATCCCTGAATGAAGCGCTCCGCCACGCGGGCATGAAAAACCACGCCAAGGTTGTCATCGAATACGTCGATTCGGAAACCATCACGCCAGACAACGTCTCGCGTCTTGCCAAATTTGACGGCATCCTGGTGCCGGGCGGCTTCGGTGTGCGCGGCGTTGAAGGCAAGATCTGCGCAGCCCGCTATGCCCGTGAAAACAAGGTGCCCTACCTTGGCATCTGCCTCGGCATGCAGGTCGCCACCATTGAATTTGCGCGCCACGTCGCTGGCCTGGAAAACGCCAACAGCACGGAATTTGACGTGAACACGCCCAACCCCGTGATTGCGCTCATTACCGAATGGAAAGACCACGACGGCACCATCAAGACGCGGGATGCGCAGTCTGACATGGGTGGCACCATGCGTCTGGGCGCACAAAGTTCGGACGTGACCAAGGGCACCCTTGCACACAAGATCTACGGCGATGTCGTGACTGAACGCCACCGTCACCGCTACGAAGCCAACGTCAATTACCTCGACAAGCTGCGTGAGCGGGGTCTGGTGATATCGGCCCTGACCCAGCGGGAGCAGTTGACCGAAATCATCGAATTGCCGCAAACCGTGCATCCCTGGTATGTCGGCGTGCAGTTTCACCCCGAGTTCAAGTCCACACCCTGGGCCGGCCACCCGCTTTTTAACGCCTACATCAAGGCCACCCTTGACCACCAGGTTGAAGGCAAGTCGTTGAAAGTGGTCGCATGAAACTTTGCGGCTTCGACATCGGCCTTGAGCAGCCTTTCTTTCTGATCGCCGGACCCTGCGTCATCGAGTCGGAACAACTCCAGATGGACACGGCGGGAACGCTGAAGGAAATCACGGCATCGCTGGGCATTCCCTTCATTTTCAAGTCGAGCTATGACAAGGCCAACCGCTCCAGCGGCACGAGTTTTCGCGGCCCCGGAATGCAAAAAGGCCTGGAAATTCTTGCCAAGGTGAAGCGCGACCTCGGTGTGCCCATCCTGACGGATGTGCATTCCGAAGCCGACATCGCCACTGTTGCCAGCGTGGTTGACGTGCTTCAAACGCCGGCATTTCTGTGCCGCCAGACAGACTTCATTCATGCGGTCGCGCAGTCCGGCAAACCCGTCAACATCAAGAAAGGCCAGTTCCTCGCCCCGGGTGACATGAAGAACGTCATCGACAAGGCGCGTGCAGCGGCGCGTGAAAAAGGCCTGGACGAAGACAGCTTCATGGCCTGCGAGCGCGGTGCAAGTTTTGGCTACAACAACCTGGTCTCGGACATGCGCAGCCTGGCCATCATGCGCGAGACCAAAGCACCCGTGGTGTTTGACGCAACGCATTCGGTACAACTGCCTGGTGGCAACGGAACCAGCAGCGGTGGCCAGCGCGAGATGGTGCCGGTACTGGCACGCGCGGCGGTCGCTGTCGGTGTTGCAGGCCTTTTCATGGAGACACACCCCGATCCGTCCAAAGCCATGAGCGATGGCCCGAACGCAGTGCCACTCAAACACATGAAAGCCCTGCTCGAAACGCTGCTCGCACTCGACCGTGTGACAAAAAAGAACGGTTTTCTCGAAAACAATTTCGGGGCTTAAGCATGACCAGCGCCTACCTCATCTCCAACGTCACGGTGCAGGATGCCGTGCAATACGAAGAATACAAAAAGCTCTCCACCATCGCCATGAAGGTTTATGGCGCAGAAGTCTGTGTGCGTGGTGGGAAAGTCGAAGTCCTTGAGGGTGACTGGTCACCCGAACGAGTGGTAGTGCTGAAATTTCCCGATGCGACAAAAGCCAGGGCCTTCAGCGACTCGCCCGAATATGGCGCAGCCCGGAAAGCCCGCGAGGGCATCGCCATCATGCGCATGATCCTGGTTGAAGGGGTTTAGCGCCAGCTACATCCTGTTTTGTTTGTTTTGATCTGAAAGAGTTAAATGAGCGCAATTGTTGATATCGTCGGCCGCGAAATTCTCGACAGCCGTGGCAACCCGACCGTCGAATGCGATGTGTTGCTGGAATCCGGCGTGATGGGCCGTGCAGCGGTGCCTTCAGGCGCCTCCACCGGTTCACGCGAAGCCATTGAGCTGCGTGACGGTGATAAGTCCCGTTACCTCGGCAAAGGGGTGCTGAAGGCGGTTGAGCACATCAATACCGAGATCTCGGAAGCCGTGTTGGGCCTGGACGCCAGCGAGCAGGCCTTCCTGGACCGCACCCTCATCGACCTCGACGGCACAGACAACAAATCACGCCTGGGCGCCAATGCCATGCTGGCCGTCAGCATGGCCGTAGCACGTGCAGCGGCCGAAGAAGCCGGCCTGCCCCTGTACCGTTACTTCGGCGGCAGCGGCGGCATGCAGATGCCCGTGCCGATGATGAATGTGGTCAACGGCGGCGCGCACGCCAATAACAACCTGGATTTGCAGGAACTGATGATCATCCCGGTCGGCGCACCGAGCTTTCGGGAAGCCGTGCGTTACGGGGCAGAAGTCTTTCACGCCCTGAAGAAAATCCTCCATGACAAGGGCATGAGCGTTGCGGTGGGTGATGAAGGCGGTTTTGCACCCAACGTTGCAAATCACGAAGCGGCCATCCAGATGATCCTGGAAGCCATTGATGCAGCCGGTTTCGTTGCCGGTGAGCAGATCGCATTGGGACTGGACTGTGCAGCCAGCGAGTTTTACAAGGATGGCAAATACGTCCTGGGCGCAGAAGGCCTGAGCCTGGATGCCACCGAGTGGACCAACATCATGGCCACCTGGGTCGACAAATACCCCATCATCAGCATTGAAGACGGCATGGCCGAAGGCGACTGGGATGGCTGGAAGATACTGACCGAACGTCTGGGTAAAAAAGTGCAGCTGGTCGGTGATGACCTGTTTGTCACCAACACCAAAATCCTCAAGGAAGGTATCGATAAAAAGATTGCCAATTCCATCCTCATCAAGATCAACCAGATCGGCACGCTGACCGAAACGTTCGCCGCGATCGAGATGGCCAAGCGCGCTGGTTACACGGCTGTCATTTCGCATCGCTCCGGCGAAACAGAAGACACCACCATTGCCGACATCGCTGTTGGCACGAACGCAGGCCAGATCAAGACAGGTTCACTTTCACGCTCCGACCGCATGGCCAAGTACAACCAGTTGCTGCGCATAGAAGAAGATCTGGGCGATGTCGCGTCCTACCCCGGTCGTTCCGCTTTCTACAATTTGAGATAAATGGCCCCCACGCTCGTCACTGCGTGTACTTCGCTGCCCCTCGAGGGGGCGCATTGTTTCTTGGGGCGACCCGGCGAAAAAACTTCCATCGCATTCGCAGTGTGTAGCTAAGCATGGGGTCCCGCTTCGTCCCCGCCGTCCTGATTGCGTTGCTGGCCCTGTTCCATGCGCAACTGTGGACGGGACGGGGCAGCATTCCTGCAGTGCGGAACATGCAGCAGCGTCTTGACGAGCAAAATGCCAAAAATGCCAAAGCGCAGGTTGCCAACGAGCAGCTTGCTGCCGAGGTCAGGGACCTGAAGGAAGGTCTTGAAATGGTCGAGGAAAAGGCCCGCAGTGAGTTGGGAATGGTCAAACCCAACGAGATCTTTGTACAGGTCAGCAAATAAGCTGGCGCAGCCGTTGCAGGTTGCGTTATTCGGACCTCCCGGCACAGGCAAAGAGCAATTTTCTGCCTTGCTAAACGAGGCACTGAAAACCGCCGGCATTGCTGTTGAAATTGCGTTGCCTGTCGCGCTTGACGTGCCCTTGAAGGCTGACACCATTTTTCTGATGGGTCTGCAAGGCACTCATGCAGGTGATCTGGATGCTGACATCGCCCTGCGCCAACTGCTGGACCACCACAAACTGCCTTACCAGGTGCTTTACGGCGCTTCCGTGGAATGCCTTTTGCAGGCAATGGGCCTCATCCGCAAACGCTTGCAGAACGCGCAGTATTCAGGCGCGCTGAAAGAAACACCACCAGAAAGCCACGCTGAATCCACCAGGCCATGTGTATGGGTATGGGTATGCGACAAATGCAGCGATCCGCAATGCGAGCATCGGCTGCTCACCGGCCTTCTGGCCAGTCGCTCGGCCGTTGCTACTGGACAGTTGCCGTAGGCGGCTGCTGCCTGTCGGGGTGGGTGAAAAGCTGCGCCGCATCCACCGGGTCAAAGTCGTACTGCGCACCGCAAAACTCGCAAGTCACCCCCACGCTGCCACGCTCGGCAATCACGCCCTCCACTTCTTCGACACCCAGGCTGCGCAACATATTGCTGACGCGTTCACGCGAGCAGCTGCATGCAAAGCTGGGGTGAGCCACTTCAAAGCGCGTGATGGGCTCCTCCCAGAACAGACGCCGCAGGATGGTGTCCGCATCCAGCGTCAGCAACTCTTCGCGTTTGAGCGTGGCCGCCAGCATGGCAATGCGGTTGTAATCTTCATTCACACCTATCTGGTCTTCATTGGCGTCGCTGTCAATCTTGCCTTCAAGATTGCCCTCTCCCTTCACGGGAAGGCGCTGGATCAACAGGCCCGCAGCCATATGACCATCAGCCGCAAGAATGAGCTTGGTATCGAGCTGCTCGCTCTGAAGCATGTAGTGCTCCAGCACCTCAGCCAGGTTTTCAATCTTTTCATGCTGGTCACCAAACAGCGGCACCACACCCTGATAAGCCTGCTGGCCCGGCATCTTGTCTTTCGGGTCCAGCGTGATGGCGCATCGCCCTTCATTGTTGACATTGACGAGGTCGCTCAACGATGCGCCCGCGTCCACCGTGCCGGTTATCGTGGCTGTGGCCCTCACCGTCAGGTCGGGCTGCACTTCAGCGACCGCAACCTTCACAGGCCCATCTCCAAATATCTGGAGGATGAGCGCACCGTTGAATTTGATGTTGCCCTGCATGAGCGTGGCTGCAGCCGTCATTTCACCCAGCAAATGCATCACCTCCACAGGATAGCCGCCGGCAGCCTGCCGGCGGCGCAGGATTTCCTGCCAGGAGTCGGTCAGGCGGACCAGCATGCCGCGCACTGGAAGGCCGTCGAATATGAATTTATGAAGTTCTGACATGGGATTTCTTAAGGCTTGAAGCAGTTCAATCGAGCTTCTTGAGACCCGTCTTGTAACGGGCCGCATTCTCTACATAGTGCTCCGCGCTCTTTTTTAAACCCTCAATCTGCTCATCTGTGAGTTGACGCACCACCTTGGCCGGTGTTCCCATGATCATGGACCCGTCCGGGAACTCCTTGCCTTCGGTCACCAGCGAGCCGGCACCCACAAGGCTGTTCCTGCCGATCTTTGCCCCGTTGAGCACGACGGCACCAATGCCAATCAGCGAGTTGTCGCCAATCGTGCAGCCGTGCAGCATGACCTGGTGACCCACCGTCACGTTCGCCCCCACCGTCAAGGGCTTGCCTTCATCGGCATGCATGACGCTGTTGTCCTGGATGTTGGAGCCCTTACCCACGCTTATGGTGGCGGTGTCCCCCCGAATCACGACGCCAAACCAGATGCTGACATCTTCCGCCAGCGTCACTGCACCCATGACCTGCGCATTGCCAGCCACCCAGGCGGACGGGTGAACAGAAGGGATGAAGTTTTCAAGTTGGTAGATAGCCATGTTTGTTTTGCGGTGTAGCGAGGTGGGTCGATTGTGGGTGTGGGGTTATTGTAAATACCGGCCTGTCCGTTGCTTCATCGGCGGCATTTGCCTTGAAAAGCGTTTGGACGACAATTCCCGCATGACCGCCGCATCGCTTCCAGCAACAGATCTACGCCAGATGGCGCTTGAATCGCTTCTGGAGCGCGATCCACAGGCCAAGGTCATGCGAACTCAGGCGCTTCATGCACAGGCCGGAAAAGTTCAGGTGGCGTCAAGCATCCGGATTCCCGAACCTGAGGGCGTACCCGGCCATCCTGACAAGCCGGAACTGCGATCACACCTCGACGTCCCCAAACGCTCTCCATTCACGCATGAAGGTCTGGCAGCTCTCCTGCATTCAGTGACGCACATCGAATTCAATGCCATCAACCTCGCACTGGATGCCATCTGGCGGTTCGAGGACATGCCCAAAGCCTACTATCTTGACTGGCTCAAGGTCGCCGCAGAAGAAGCCCTGCATTTCAGCCTGCTGCGTGCGCAACTGCAGGACATGGGTCATGACTACGGCGATTTCCCGGCGCACACAGGCCTGTGGGACATGACAGAAAAGACGCGTAGCGATGTGCTGGCGCGCATGGCGCTGGTACCGCGCACCCTGGAGGCGCGCGGACTCGATGCCACGCCACCCATGCAGGCCAAACTGCGCAAGGTCGGCACACCACACGCGCTGCGTGCGGTGGACACTCTGGACATCATCCTGCGCGATGAGATCGGGCACGTCGCCATCGGCAATCACTGGTACCGCTATCTTTGCCTGCAACGCAGGCTTGAGCCGATCGCCACCTATGCGAATCTTGCATTGCAATACGGCGCAGCGCGCTCCAAAGGGCCTGTAAATCTTGAAGCACGACGTTACGCCGGCTTCAGCGAAGAAGAGTTGATGCTTTTGACTACACCGGCATAAGATCCAAACCTACGTCGCAAGGGTCATGATCAAAGCGGTCGATGCAGAATTTCGCTAAACTTTTGAAACAAGAAAAAATAGCTCGCCATTGCCAACCTGACAAGGAATTTGCACATGTTCCAGCGCCTGATTCCGGAGATCGAATCCCGCTTGACCCAACTTTCCGCACCCGTCGCGCTCCAGCTCCCAGAGGGCAAGGTTGTAGGCCCCAAAGACGCACTCGTCAAACTCGATTTTTCAAGCTGGGCAAGCCTGGCGCGGCTCAAGGCCGGCGAAATAGGTGCACTCGGCGAAGAGTATGTCGAGGGCAAGCTCAACATTCACGGGCGCATGCGCGATGTGATGAAAGTGGTCTCCGGCATGTTGCCGGGCAATCCTGTTGAGAGCGACACGGGCTGGTTCTCAAACCTGCTCAGGCGCGCCAGATCGATGGCAGCACACACCCACGCCAGGGATGCCGCCCAGATCCAGTTTCACTACGACGTGTCCGATGCGTTCTATGAACTCTGGCTCGACGCGCGCAGGGTCTATTCGTGTGCCTACTACAGCGATGCGGCGATGACGCTGGCGCAGGCCCAGGAAGCCAAGCTTGACCATATCTGCCGCAAGCTGATGCTCAAGCCGGGCGAACGCTACCTGGATATCGGCTCCGGCTGGGGAGCCCTGCTGATGTGGGCTGCCGAACATTATGGCGTCGATGCCACCGGCATCACGCTTTCAAAAAACCAGCATGCGCATGTGCAAAAGCTGATCGATGAAAAAGGCCTGAGCGGCCGCGTGCGTGTTGAACTGCGCGACTACCGCGACCTGCCCGAAGACAAGCCTTTTGAGAAGATCTCGTCCGTTGGCATGTTTGAGCATGTTGGTCACGCCAACATGACCGGCTACTTCGAAAAAATCCTGAGACTGCTGGAGCCGGGCGGGCTGGTGATGAACCACGGCATCACCGCGGGCGGGCTTGAAAACAGCCAGCTCGGCGCCGGCATGGGCGACTTCATCGAAAAATACATCTTTCCCGGTGGCGAGTTGCTCCACGTCAGCGCCGTACTCGAGCACATGTCTCGCGCCGGTCTTGAGATGCTGGATACCGAAAACCTGCGCCCGCACTACGCGCGTACGCTCTGGGACTGGTCAGACACGCTCGAAACCAGACTGGACACAGCACATGAAGTGCTGGCCAGGGATGGCGGCGACGAACGTGCCGGAAAAACCCTCCGTGCCTATCGTCTCTATCTGGCGGGTAGCGCCATGAGTTTTGAGCAGGGCTGGATCTCGCTTCACCAGATGCTGGCAACGCGGCCCTCGGGCGACCTCACAGATGGCCGACTCAAGGGCGCCCAGTCTATCTACCCCTTCAAGCGCGACTACATGTACCGCTAGACAAAAGTGAAAAGTGCGCTGTCATCCCGGACCCGATCCGGAATCCATCCCCGCTTCGTCTGGCATGGATTGCGGATCAGGTCCGCAATGACAGATGAAGGCGCTTCATTCCTCAACCTCTGGGATGATGTTCCGCATGCAGGTTCTTCAGCCGCTCACGCGCCACATGGGTGTAGATCGTCGTGGTTGAAATATCGGCATGGCCCAGCAACATCTGCACAGCGCGCAGGTCGGCGCCGTGGTTGAGCAGATGGGTCGCAAAGGCATGGCGCAGGGTGTGCGGGGACAGTGGTGAATGAATGCCGGCAAGCTGCGCATATTTTTTGACCAGCATCCAGAACATCACGCGGCTCATGCCGCTGCCCCGGGCGGTGACAAACAAATCATCCGTCTGCTGACCGCCCAGGATGGCAGGCCTGCCGTCCGCCATATAGCGCACGATGGCATCGCGTGCGACCTGCCCGAAAGGCACCAGCCTTTCCTTGTTGCCCTTGCCCATCACGCGCAGAACACCCTCGTTCAGGCCGAGGTGAAAGGTCTTCAGGCCAACCAGTTCGCTGACGCGCAGGCCGCTGGCGTACATCAGCTCCAGCATGGCACGGTCACGCAGGCCCAGAGGCGTGTCTTGCGACGGGGCGGCCAGCAAGGCCTCAACCTGCGGCTCACTCATCACCTTGGGTACCCTCAGCGCCTGCTTTGCAGACTGCAGCTTCAGTGTCGGGTCAGCCGCCATCAACCGTTCGCGCAGGGCCCAACGAAAATAGCGCTTCAGGACCGTCAGACGACGGTTGGCGGAAGTAGCTTTTGTCTCCGCATGCCTGGCTGCAAAGTAGCGGTTGAGATCGGTCTCGACGGTGTCATCGATCTTTCGCCCATGCTGCTCTTTGGCGCCCAGCCAGTCCGCATACAGCGAAAGATCGCGCCGGTACGCCGCCAGCGTATTTTTCGACAGGCCATCTTCCAGCCACAAGGCGTCCATGAATGCGTCGATGCTGGCTTGGCTGGCGGAATGCATGCTGCCGACCATACCAAAAATTCGGGCACAAAAAAGCCGCTGGGCAGAACGCTGCACAGCGGCTTGATAAAAACCGTTTGACCTGGCTTCAGTCCAGCTTGAGTTTGGCGGACTCCACGACCTTTTTGTAGACCTCAAACTCGGCCTTGATCTGTGCGGTGAACTGCTCGGGCGTATTCGCCACGATCAGCGATCCGGTATCTTCGATCCGCTTGCGAACGGCAGGGTCTTCCAGCGACTTCTTGACGCCAGCGCTGATCTTGTCAACCACCTCCTTCGGCAGGCCCTTGGGGCCGAGGATGCCGTAATAGGCCATGCGGTTCACAGGCTCAAGACCGAGTTCCTTGAAAGTCGGCACATCAGGCAGCACGGCCAGGCGCTGGGGCGCTGCCACCACGATGGGGATCAGTCGCTTTTGCTGGATGAAAGGCAGGGCAGACGGCAGGTTGTCAAAAATCATGTTGACCTGACCAGCCACTGTGTCGTTGAGTGCCGGGCCTGCACCGCGGTAGGGGATGTGCGTCACGAAGGTGCCGCTCATGGTCTTGTACAGCTCCATCTGCAGGTGGCCAATGCCGCCCGTGCCGGATGATGAGTAGGAGTACTTGCCCGGGTTCTTCTTCAGCTCGGCAACAAACTCCTTGTAGTTCTTCGCCGGAAAACTGGGGTGCACGGCAATGATGTTGGGGGTTGCCGCAATGTTGATGATGGGCGTGAAGTCCGTCAGCGTGTTGTAGGTGATCTTCGGGTTGATCGCCGGGTTGGCTGCCGTGGTCGACACGGTCGCAATGCCCAGGATATAGCCGTCAGCCGGCGAATTCTTGATTTCGGTCGCGCCCACCACCCCGCCGCCACCCGCCTTGTTCTCGACAATCACGCTCTGGCCCAGGGCCTTGCCCAGCGGTTCGGCAATGACACGGGCAACGATGTCGGTCGTACCGCCCGGTGCAAAGGGAACCTGCAGCCTGATGACCTTGTTGGGATAGCCTTGAGCCAATGCGGAGCCGGCGGCAGTTGCCAGCGCAATCGCAGAAAGTGTTGACAGGGCAAATAGGCGGCGACGTTGCATGTTCAGATCCTTCAAGTAAAACAGCCTGAATGGTACGTGCAAGAAGTTCGCCTTGCAGTTGTGGATTACGCATAAGGGCAAACCCGGATCACACAAAACCTTTGAGGTTATTCTTCCCCGGTGAACTACGCGCAACTCCTCTTTCCCGACTTCTCGCTCATCGTTTGCGGCTACCTGGTTTGCAGGTACACCGCGCTCAACCGCTCGGTATGGGAGAAGGTTGAAAGCCTGGTGTATTTTTTTCTTTTTCCGGTGCTGCTGTTTCAGTCCATCGTCAAAAGCCCGCTGGACCCGCGAGCCACATCCAGCCTGATCAGCGCCGGGCTGTTGCTGGGCCTGGGCGGTATCGCCATGGCCTATGCCCTGCCCCACCTGCCGTGGCTGCGCCGACACATTGACCGGTGCGAACACGCGGCCAGCGCGCAGATCGCCTTTCGATTCAATTCCTTCATCGCGCTGGCGCTGGCCGACAAGCTGGCTGGCAGCCACGGCGTGCAACTGATTGCGGTGCTGATCGGCGTGTGTGTGCCGCTCTTCAATGTGGCGGCGGTGTGGCCCATGGCCCGGCATGCGCAGCGCAGCTTTTCGGGAGAACTGCTGCGTAACCCGCTCATCATTGCCACGGTCACGGGTCTCGCTGCCAACCTCATGGGCTTGAGCATTCCGTTCTGGCTGGAGCCGACGCTGACCCGCATTGGTGCGGCATCCATTGCACTCGGCCTGATGGCTGCCGGTGCCGGCCTGCAGTTTGCGCACCTCGCGCAAAGCAGGACGCTGACCGTATCGCTGCTGTCCATCAAGCACCTGCTGATGCCCTTGCTGGCTTTTGGGCTGGGCCGGCTGATGGACCTGTCGCCTGTGCAAACAGCCGTGCTGATGGCGTTTTCAGCCCTGCCCACGTCGTCGAGCGCCTATGTGCTGGCAACGCGCATGGGTTACAACGGCGCCTATGTGGCCGGTCTCGTCACCCTCTCAACCATGCTGGGGGTGCTGAGTCTGCCGTTTGCGCTGGGGGTGTTGCGCTAGCAGCCTGTCAGCTCCCATTGGCTCAAAGCTGGGGTTTTGGTTTCTTTTTGGCCGCAGGCAGCTTTTCAGGCTGGCCCTCGAGCAACGCTTCATAGTCCTGCACCGCCAGCACAATCACGGTCGGACGGCCATGGCGCGTGATAGTGACAGGCTCGCGCTGGGCGGCATCGAGAATCTGGCCCAGGCGGTTTTTGGCTTCGAGTGCTGAAAAGCTCGTCATACGTCTGGCCTTTGGTTAAAACAGCTATTATAGCTATAACAGCTATTTTTTGGCGTCTATGGGAAGTCCGGCGGTCCTTTCAGGGCTTTCGGAAGGGAAAAACAGCCCTCAAAAGGCTGTTTTCAGGCATCAAACTGGCATCCAGACCAATAGATACGGGCGTGAGAAGCTACTAAATCTATAGCATATCAAACGCCTGCAGGCCGTCAGACTGGCGCCAGCGCCCAGTCAATATGCTCACGCACCAGCGCGCTCGCGCCTTCGCGCCTGGCTTCCAGCGCCTGCCGGATGGCTGCGCCCTGCGCCAGCCCAGCCACCCGCAAGGCATTGCCCATGGCCACGGCGATGTTGCGGAGCCAGCGCTCATGACCAATTCGGCGGATCGGACTGCCTTCGGTCAAGCGCAAAAACGCGTCTTCCGTCCAGGCAAAGAGCGTCACCAGTTGCTGCCCCGTCAGGCCCTGGCGTTCATCAAAGTCGGGCAAGGCGCTACGCTGCGCAAACTTGTTCCACGGACAGATGAGCTGGCAATCGTCGCAGCCGTAGATGCGGTTGCCGATGAGGGCTCGCAGCTCCAGCGGAATGGCGCCTTCATGCTCTATGGTCAGGTAAGAGATGCAGCGCCGCGCATCGAGCTTGTGCGGCGCGATGATGGCCTGCGTCGGGCAGACATCCATGCATGAGGTGCAGCTGCCGCAATGCGCCGTCACGGGCTCGCTGTGCGGAAGCGCAAGGTCGACATAGATCTCGCCCAGGAAAAACATGGAGCCCGCTTCACGATTGAGAAGCAAGGTGTGCTTGCCGCGCCAGCCTTGGCCCGAGCGTGCAGCCAGCTCGGCCTCCAGCACCGGGGCCGAATCGGTGAAGGCGCGGTGGCCCAGACTTTCGACATGGCCCGAGATACGTTCGCCCAGCTTTTGCAGGCGGCTGCGCATGACCTTGTGATAGTCACGGCCCCTGGCGTACACCGACACAATGGCCTCCGCCGGGCGCTCCAGCCGGCTGAACTCCAGCGCCTGCCATTCCCCAGAAGCCGTAGGCGTCGACGCCGGCAAATAGTCCATGCGGGCGGTAATGACACTGACCGTGCCGGGAATCAACTCTGCCGGCCTGGCCCGTTTAAGCCCATGCGAGGCCATGTAATGCATGTCCCCATGAAAGCCGGCCGCCAGCCAGGCTGATAATCCAGGTTCGGCAGACGACAGATCCACATCTGCAATGCCGATTTGCGAGAATCCAAGCTCGCGCGCCCAGTCCTGTATCTGATTGACGAGCTCTTGACTACCTTGACGACTGTTGACACTCACTTGCCGATTGTAAAAAGGATCGCCTGGCCTGACGAATCGGCCACGCAGGCTTTTGCGTCGGCACTGGCCGCACGGCCCGCCATCGCGAATGCCCTGCTGGAGTTGCACGGCGACCTTGGCGCCGGCAAAACCACTTTCGCGCGCCACCTGCTGGCCGCGCTGGGCGTTCAGGGCCGCATCAAGAGCCCGACCTATGCGGTGGTGGAGCCCTACACACTTGAGACATCTTCATTGAAGCAGCCGCTCGACATCTGGCACTTTGACTTTTACCGCTTCAACGACCCCGACGAATGGGAAGAAGCGGGCTTTCGCGACATCTTCGGCAGCAAAGGCCTCAAGCTTGTCGAATGGCCTGAAAAGGCTGGAGAGCATCTGCCCAAACCCGACCTGCTGATGGCGATTGAATTGCAGGATGACGATTCACGCGCCGTGACCCTGACCGCATACACCGCTACAGGCGCAGAACTGATCGCATGAAAAAGCCATCGACCATCACACGTCGCAAGGCCTTGCAACTCGGCAGTGTGGTGCTGACGCTGGGCGTGCAGCACATTGCCCGTGGCGCATCGATTGTGGCGGTGCGCGTCTGGCCATCCAAAGACTATACAAGGCTGACCATTGAGTCGGACGGCGAGATCAAGACCCGGCAGTTCTTTGTGTCGGAGCCCCCACGCCTGGCCGTGGACATTGAAGGCATAGACCTCATCCCTGCGTTGCGTGAGCTGGTCGCCAAGGTCAAGTCGGACGACCCGAACATCCAGGGCATCCGGGTCGGGCAAAACGCACCCGGCGTCGTGCGTATGGTCATAGACCTCAAGCGGCCCATACTGCCGCAGGTGTTCACGCTGGCACCTGTCGCGGCCTATCAGTACCGGCTGGTGCTCGATTTGTATCCGGCGCAGTCAGTAGACCCGCTGGAAGCATTGATTGCCGAGAAGCTGGCCGACAAAAATGCACCGCCACCTCAAGGCAGCAGTGCAGCAAGCGCGCCAGCCCATGACCCGCTGGGCGACCTGATTGCGCAGCAGGCCGGCAAAGCGCCGCCAGCAACATCACCGACAACAAGGCCCAACGACAGAACCCCGCCCCCCATCACTGCCGGCAAAGCACCACCGGCAACTGCAACAGCCGCCGGCACAAAAACAGACCGCCTCGTCATCGTCGCGCTTGACCCCGGCCACGGCGGCGAAGACCCCGGCGCCGTCGGCCCAGGCGGCACACGCGAGAAAGATGTTGTTCTGCAGATTGCGCTGCGCCTGCGCGATCGCATCAACCTGCAGCCCAACATGCGCGCCTACCTCACGCGCGACGCCGACTTCTTTGTACCGCTGCACATCCGCGTACAAAAAGCGCGGCGCGTGCAGGCGGATCTTTTCATCAGCATTCACGCCGATGCTTTTTTCACAGCCAGGCCGCAAGGCGCGAGTGTGTTTGCGCTCAGCGACAAGGGGGCATCCAGCAGCGCCGCACGCTGGATGGCCGACAAGGAAAACGCTGCCGACCTGGTGGGTGGCGTGAACGTCAAGGCCAAGGATGCGCAGGTGGCCAAAGCGCTGCTCGACATGAGCACGACAGCACAGATCAACGACAGCCTCAAACTCGGCACGGCCATGCTGGGCGAGATTGGCGCTGTCGGCAAACTGCACAAGGCGAAGGTCGAACAGGCAGGTTTTGCAGTGCTCAAGGCGCCCGACATTCCCAGCGTGCTGGTTGAAACAGCCTTCATCAGCAACCCTGATGAAGAGGCCAAGCTGCGCAGCGACGAGTACCAGGTTCAGCTGGCCGATGCCTTGATGCGCGGCATAGGCCGGTACTTCGCACGCAACCCCCCGCTGGCGCGCAACCGGCAGGTCTAGGGCCTCAGGCCTCGCACGCCGCCAGTTGTGACGAAGTTGGCACGATGTTGCACTTCAACACACGGAGCCGACAGTTTGCGGCGGTATTCTCCTACAGGTCCGGGCACGTGCCCAACCTACAGTGAAGTCACAGGCAGAGCCAAACACATCACAAGGTCGCGAGACACCGATGTCAGCAGTGAAAGAGCCTGAAACTCTGAAACAAAAGGTGAACCAAATGAAATCGAAAATCTTGATGTCCGTAGCAGCTTCCGCTTTTGTGCTTGCAGGCATGGCCGGTTGCTCAACCAATCCCACCAATGCCCAGATCGGCACCGGCGTTGGTGCGGTGGTCGGCGGTGTTGCCGGCAGTGCCCTCACGGGTGGCAGCGCACTCGGAACCGTAGGCGGTGCCGCAGCCGGTGCCCTGGTGGGTAACGAAATCGGCAAGAAACGCTAAATTTTTAGTGACTCACAGGTACCCATCATGAAGACAAAATTTTTGATGACCGCTGCAGCTTCTGTCCTTGCGCTTTCCGCAATGGCCGGTTGCAGTACTAATCCAACCAACGCACAGATCGGTACCGGCGTAGGCGCCGTGGCTGGTGGTGTGGTGGGTAACGCTGTCTTCGGCAGCACGCTCGGTACCGTCGGCGGCGCAGCCGCTGGCGCGCTGATCGGCAACGAAGTGGGTAAAAAGCGTTAAGCAGTTTTCAGCGTGGTGGCTCTGGCCATCATGCCGATTAAAACCTGTCACGACAGGTCATCGGTCTGAGGGTGATCGTGAACAGCAAAGCAAACGGGGTCTTTCGACCCCAACAAAAGAGGAATACAAAATGAAAACGAAATTCTTGATGGCAACCGCCGCTTCAGTTCTTGCCCTGACCGGCCTTGTCGGTTGCGGTACAAATCCCACCAATGCACAACTCGGCACCGGTATAGGCGCTGTGGCTGGTGGTGTTGCCGGCAACGTCCTGCTCGGTGGTCCGCTGGCAACCATTGGCGGCGCAGCCGTCGGTGCGGTGATCGGCAATGAAGTTGGCAAAAAGCGCTAAGCGCTGACTCACACGACCTCTCAGGGTTAAACATAAAAAAGGCGGCTCCTGAATTTCAGGAGCCGCCTTTTTTGCCTGGACCAGATATTTTGGGGCTCAGGCAGGCGGCGATGCCTTGCGACCGGCTTTCCACGCGCCATAGATCACCAGCAAACCCGGCACCAGGATCATCGCCCAGATGATTTTCTCGAGGTTGGCCTTGACCCACGGCACATTGCCGAAGAAGTAACCTGCGGTGACGATACCGCCCACCCAGAGCACCGCGCCAACGATGTTGTAAAGCGTGAACTTGCTGCGCGTCATTTCTGACACACCGCCCACAAACGGCGCAAAAGTCCGCAGGAAGGGCATGAAGCGCGCCGCAATGATGGTGACGCCGCCGTAACGCTCGTAAAACGCATGCGCCTGGTTAAACGCTTTTTTGTTGAAATAACGCGACTGTTCCCACTGGAAGACCTTGGGCCCGAAATAACGCCCAATCGAGTAATTGCACTGGTCACCGAGAACCGCCGCCACAAACAGCAGCCCCACCGCCACCGGGTAACTCATCAGCCCGACGCCGCACATGGCCCCCACCACAAACAGCAGGGAGTCGCCCGGCAAAAAGGGCATGACGACCACGCCGGTTTCTACAAAAATGATCAAAAAGAGCAGTGCGTAAACCCATACGCCATAGCTGGTGACAAAGGCCTCAAGGTGTTTGTCGATGTGGATGATGAAGTCGATGAGGTAGGTCACAATTTCCATGGCCGTGATTCTGACAGGTCAAAAGTACTCCCGGCCTAAAATCCCCAGCAATGACTGCCCTACTCCCGGCCCGCCGCCCGATTCTTGAACTCCCCGACGAACTGATCAGCCAGATCGCGGCCGGCGAAGTCGTTGAGCGCCCGGCCTCGGTGGTGCGCGAGCTGGTTGACAACGCGCTGGATGCGGGCGCGACCAGCGTCACCGTCAGGCTGCTCGCTGGTGGCGTCCGGCTCATCCTGGTCGAAGACGATGGCCAGGGCATTCCGCGGGAAGAGTTGCCGATTGCGCTGCGCCGCCACGCCACGAGCAAGATTGCATCCCTGCAGGATCTCGAAGCAGTCGGCACCATGGGTTTCAGGGGCGAGGCGCTGGCCGCCATCAATTCCATTGCCGACATGAGCCTGCTGTCGCGTACCGAAGGTGCAGAACACGCGTGGCAACTCGACGGTCGTACCGGTGAAATCAAACCTGCAGCGCGCAGCCGCGGCACCACCGTTGAAGTACGCGAACTGTTTTATGCCACACCCGCCCGCCGAAAGTTTTTGAAGACCGATGCCACTGAGCTGGCGCATTGCATTGAAGCCGTGCGCCGCCATGCACTGGTGCGGCCTGATGTGGGTTTTGCCATCTGGCACGAAGGCAAGCTGGTCGAGCAGTGGCGTGCCTGCTCGGGCGACACCGCGCACGAACAACGCCTGTCCGATGTGCTGGGCAGCGACTTTGTCGCGCAGTCGGTGGCCGTGAATTACGAAAGCAGCGCGCGCCGCCCCGACGGCCGGCCTGCGGTCCGCATCTGGGGCCGTGCTGGCATTCCTGACGCGGCACGCTCAAGAGCCGACCAGCAGTTTGCCTATGTCAATGGCCGTTATGTGCGTGACAAGGTGCTCACCCACGCTGCACGCAGCGCCTATGAAGACGTGCTGCACGGCCATCGCCAGCCCGTGTATGCGCTTTATGTCGAAATAGACCCAGCCAAGGTGGATGTCAATGTGCATCCGACCAAGATAGAGGTTCGCTTCAGGGACAGCCGCGAGGTGCACCAGGCCGTACGCCACGGCACCGAGAACGCGCTGGCCATCCCCCGTTCCTCGGGCGGCCAGGGTGCGCCCGATGGCGCCGCAGCTGTTGGTTCAAACGCTTCCAGCCCCTTTGCGGTGTCTGCCGCGCCTGCTGCGTCCGGTGTGACAAGCTATGCATGGGCGCAACCGGGTATGAATTTTTCAGCGCCGGCCCACCAGAACGGCCGCGTCTCCGACTTTGAGGCCATGTGGCCTGCGTCCCGTTCATCCACGGTTCGCACTGAAGCTGTGCAAGGCTCCTCAGCGCCGTACGCCCCGGCAGACCCCGCCCAGACAATATCCAGCAACGAGCTTCCTCCCGGCGACTGGCCGCTGGGCCGGGCTATCGCGCAGCTGCAGGGCATCTATGTGCTGGCCGAAAACACCCAGGGCCTGGTCATCGTCGACATGCACGCAGCGCATGAACGCATCGTGTATGAGCGCCTTAAAACCCAGATGGACAACCGTGATGGCGGCAACGGCGCGGGCATCAGCAGCCAGCCGCTGTTGATTCCCGCCACCTTCCCGGCCAGTCCACAGGAAGTCGCCATTGCTGAAGCCAGCGTGGACGTGCTTGCAACGCTGGGACTCGAAATCACGCCCTTCTCACCAAAAACCCTGGCTGTGCGTGCCGTGCCGACCAGCCTGGCGCAAGGCGATGCCGTTGAACTGGCCCGCAGCGTATTGGCCGAACTGGCTCAGCACGATGCCAGCACGGTGATACAGCGCGCACAAAACGAACTGCTCTCGACCATGGCCTGCCACGGTGCCGTGCGGGCCAACCGCAAGCTCACCATCGATGAGATGAATGCCCTGCTGCGCCAGATGGAGGCCACAGAACGCTCTGATCAGTGCAACCACGGCAGGCCGACGTGGAGGCAGGTCAGCGTCCGGGAACTGGACGCGCTGTTCATGCGCGGGCGCTAAACCGTCGACACGCTTCTCAGGGTTTTCGCGCAATTTGTAACTGCGAAGCAGTCGGCTGTAGACCGGCACGCATCCTGCATCGTTAACTCTGCCGGCACGGGCAGCGTTTACTGGCTTTTGAAAACTTCGCGCATCACCGGGCCCGCAGCCAAGAACTTTTCAGAACCAATTCACTCAGTTACACGGTATGAAGAAATTCCACCTTCGCCTGTTTTTCACGCTAGCCACTGCTTTTGCCTTGTTGACGGGCTGTGCGGCACTCGACGAAAAACAGCGCGCCTGGATATTCCAGCCCAGCGACCGCACCTGGAGCGGTGGCCTAGCGGCCGCACAAGGCATGGACGATGTCTGGATTGACTACAAGGCCAAAAAAGGCGCGCTAACGGGTGGCGACGACTACCCGGTTCGCCTGCACGGCCTCTGGCTGGCAGCAAATACGCCAGCTGCCAACAAATCTCCCGTGATGCTCTACCTGCATGGCGCCCGCTACAACGTCACGGGCTCGGCCCCGCGCATACGCCGCATGCAGGAACTCGGGTTTTCAGTGCTGGCCATTGACTACCGCGGTTTCGGCAAAAGCACCAATGAACTGCCGTCTGAAGCATCAGCCTATGAAGACGCCCGTGCTGCATGGAACTGGCTGGCGCAAAAGTACCCTGACCGCCCGCGCTACATCTTTGGCCACTCCCTGGGCGGATCCATCGCCATCAACCTGGCCACAGAGGTTACCGATGAAAGCGGCACCATTGTGGAGGGCACCTTTACCTCCATCGCCGATGTGGTGGCCAGTTCCCGCTGGGGCTGGATGCCCGTCTCGCTGCTGATCACCCAGCGTTTCGAGGCCGTCAACAAGGTGGGCAGGATTGGCTCACCGATTCTGGTCGTACATGGCGGTGAAGACCAACTGATACTGCCTGATCTTGGGCGCAAGCTTTATGAAGCAGCCGCCTCACCCAAGCTGTTTGTGCTGGTGGAGGGCGGGTCTCACCACGACACCAACCAGATTGGTCAGCCGCAGTACAAGCGCGCACTGGCACAGCTGTTTGCACTGAAATAATCAGGGTGCGCTCCATCAGGTCTTGCAAGCTGCAGTGAGCCGGTGCAAGACCAATCTGCTAACCTCAGGCAGATGCCTGCAACGCGACCGGAACACACTGCCCCTGCCCAGACTTCCGGGGCCCTTGCGCAGGCCCCCATGTCACCCGCACTGATCGCCCTGCTGCTGTCCATGATGCTGGGCTTGCAGCCCATCACCACCGACCTTTACCTGCCAGCGCTGCCTGCGCTGACGGAAAGTTTTGCTGCACCCATGACGCATGCGCAGCTGACCCTGAGCGCCCTGCTGCTGGCCTTTGGTATTTCACAACTCGTCTGGGGGCCCCTGTCAGACCGTTTCGGACGGCGCCCCATTCTTTTCTGGGGCCTGGCGGCCTACACGCTGGCGTCCATCGCCAGCACCTTCGCGCCCAACATCAACCAGCTCATCACCTGGCGCGTGGTGCAGGGCGCCGCCATGGGCGCCGTGGTGATGTGTGCCCGCGCCGTCGTGCGCGACCTTTACAAGCCCACCGAGGGCGCCCGCATCATGTCCAGGGCACTGACGGGCCTGGGCATCATTGCCGGCATCTGCGCGCCGTTTGGCGGATTCCTGGCGGGCACTTTGGGCTGGCGTACAACGATGGCATCGATGGCTGTCTTCAGCGCAGGCAGCCTGTGGTTTATCGCCTCGCGTTTTCAGGAGTCGCTCGCCGAAAAAAATCCGCAGGCCTTCACGCCCGCAAGCATGGTCGGGACATGGGTCCTGATTCTGCGCAACCCTGTCTTTCTGACCTGGTCGGCGCTCTCGATTGCGTCCTACGGAACGATGTTCACCTTCCTCGCAGGGTCATCCTTTATTTTTATCAAGGTTCTGGGGCTGAGCACCACCCAGTACGGCTTGCTGCTGTTTGTTTCATCCGGGTTCTACATCCTGGGCACGATGTTGTGCAGGCGCCTGCTGGTTCGTTTTGGAATGCGCAAGTCCATCGCGATTGCGGGGGCGCTGAGCCTGACAGGCGGCACAAGCATGGGCCTGCTGGCCTGGGGCGGTATCAGCAACGTATGGGCCATCGCGATTCCACATTTCATCTTCATGACTGGCCACGGCGTACACCAGCCCTGCGCCCAGAGCGGGGCTGTCGGTCCCTTTCCGCAGGCCGCAGGTGCAGCATCTGCGATGAACGGCTTCCTGATGATGGCCGTGGCTTTTGCGATGGGCGGCTGGATGGGCACCCATATGGACGGAACGGTTTTACCCATGACCAACGGCATGTGGTTCTGGACAGCGCTGCTGGCGGCAACGGCCTGGACGGCAGTGCAGAAATACGGCGAACCTTCGCATGAAACTGCAAAGCCCTGACGCGCTGCCCATGCACATCTGCCTGGCCGGGCCTACCGCTTCTGGCAAGACGGCGGCTGCACTGGCGATTGCGCAGCAGCATCCCGCTGAAATCATCAGCGTTGATTCCGCCCTGGTCTACAAAGGCATGGACTTAGGCACTGCCAAACCGAGCGCCGCAGAGCTTGCGGCTGTGCCGCACCACCTCATTGATATTCGCGATCCGCTCAATGCCTACAGCGCAGCTGAATTTGTCGCCGATGCGCAGCGGCTGATTGGCGAAATTTCTGCGCGTGGCAAGCTGCCGCTGCTGGTCGGCGGCACCATGCTGTATTTCAAGGCGCTGTTTGATGGACTGGACGACATGCCCAAAGCGGACGCGCAGATACGCGCTGTGATTGCAGCAGAGGCGCTTGAAAAAGGCTGGCCCGCGCTGCATGCCGAACTGGCAAGCTTTGATCCGGTGACGGCGGCCCGGCTGGAGCCCCAGGATTCACAACGCATCTCGCGCGCCATCGAGGTCTACCGGGTTTCAGGCCAGCCGCTGTCATTTTTTCATCAGCGCAGCGCAGCCAATGCAGTACCTTCAGATGGCCAGAATACCTGCACGCTGATCTCTCTGGAACCGGAAGACCGCAGCTGGCTGCACGAACGCATCGCACAACGTTTTGACGCCATGCTGGCGGCAGGTTTTATGGAAGAGGTCAAAACCCTGCGCGCGCGCGGCGACCTGTACCCTGACCTGCCTTCCATGCGCTGCGTCGGCTACCGCCAGGCCTGGGAAGCGCTTGACGGCACTTCGCCCATGGCAGAGCTGCGCGACAAAGGCATCTATGCCACCCGACAACTCGCCAAACGGCAGATCACCTGGCTCAGGTCCATGAGCCAGCGCCGCATCATTGCCTGCGACTCGCCCGATGCACTTGAGCAGGTGCTGGCGACCGTCAAAACGGCACAGTCATGACTCTCAGTATCCGCAACCTCGGCAAACACTACGGCGATGCCGCGGTATTCAGCCACGTGTCACTGGATGTAGCACCGGGCGAATTCGTCGCTATCGTCGGCGAATCCGGCGTCGGCAAATCGACATTGCTCAACTGCATGGCCGGGCTGGACACCTGGGATGAAGGCAGCGTCACCTTGCAGGGCACAGATCTCGCCACGCTGAGCGACGATGCCCGCGCGCTGCTGCGCAGGCGGCATGTCGGTTTTGTGTTCCAGGCCTTTCATGTATTGCCGCACCTCGACGTCGCACAGAACGTCGGCCTGCCCTTGCTGCTGCTGGGCCAGGCCGATGACGGCCGCGTGCAAAACATGCTCGATGCCGTCGGCCTCTCGGGCCTCGGCCCGCGCCTGCCGCAGCAGCTTAGCGGTGGCCAGCTGCAGCGTGTGGCCATTGCACGCGCGCTGGTGCATCAACCCGCCCTGCTGCTGGCCGATGAACCCACAGGCAACCTCGACCCAACCACGGCCACCCGAGTCATGGACGCCCTGATGCTGCAGACGCGCGAACACGGCGCGTCACTGGTGCTGGTCACGCATTCGGAAGCAGCGGCAGCCCGTGCAGACCGTGTGCTTTATCTGCGCAGCGATGGCATCCACGCCTGAACCAGCCCGGCCAGGCATGGCAAGCGCACTGGTCGCGCTGCTCTCGGGTTTTTCATGGCGCGAATTGCTGCATCACCCCTGGCGCAACTTTGCCGCCGCAGCCGCCGTCATGCTGGGCGTGGCGCTGGCTTTTTCGGTTCACCTCATCAATGCGTCGGCACTCAGCGAGTTTTCACAGGCGGTGCGCTCAGTCAACGGCCAGCCTGACCTTGAACTGCGTGCTGTGCAGGGCAGTTTTGATGAGGCGGTTTTTGAGAAAGTAGCCGGCCACCCACAGGTTCAAGTCGCCAGTCCGGTGCTGGAACTGGCGAGTTTCGCGACCAGAAATAACGACAGCGATGGCAAACGGATTGCGCTGCGCGTGGTAGGCCTTGACGCACTGGTGGTGGCGCAAGTTGCGCCTGCACTCATGCCCATACCGTTTGCAGATGCAGACCGCTTTGCGCTGTTCACGCCGGGCTCTGTTTTTCTCAACCCCGCAGCACGGCAAAGCCTGCCGGACGCGCGCTTCAAACTGCAAAGCGGCCTGCAACTGCTGGATGTGACGGTCGCGGGCACTGTGAGCGCTGGTGGCGCAGCCCTGGCGGTCATGGATATCGCGGCAGCACAGGAGCTGTTCGGCAAGCAGGGGCAGCTCTCACGCATAGACCTGCGGCTGAAACCCGGCACCGACAAAGCGGCCTTTCTGGCATCGCTGCAACTGCTTCTGGGTAATGTGCGCCGCGCAGGGCCGCCCCATGCAAGCACAGCCCCCGTGGGGGGCAGCGAACCACACGAAGTGGGTAGCGTGGGGGCCTTTGTTGTCGCAGAGCCTGGCGATGCTGCGCAGCGCGTAAGCAACCTGTCGCGTGCCTACCGCGTCAACCTGACAGTGCTGGCGCTGGTGGCGCTGTTCACGGGCGCCTTCCTGGTGTTTTCGGTGCTGTCGCTCAGCGTGGCCAAACGGGCGCAGCAATTTGCCCTGCTCGGCGTGCTGGGCCTGACCGGGCGTGAACGCCTGGGTCTGGTGCTGGCCGAGTCCGGGCTGCTGGGCCTTGTGGGCAGTGCGTCGGGCATTGCGTTGGGGACAGGGCTGGCCGCCCTGGCACTGCGACTGCTGGGCGGTGACCTGGGCGGCGGCTACTTTGCGGGGGTTGCACCCGGCCTGCAATGGAGCGGATGGGCGGCAACCGCTTACGGCTTGCTGGGCGTGGCGGCGGCATTGGTGGGCGGCTGGTGGCCCGCGCGTGCCGCTCAAAAACTGCCACCAGCGCAAACGCTCAAGGGTCTGGGCGCAGCCGCGGGCACGGGCCGCGGCCACTGGCTCAGCATGCTCATGATTGTTGCTGGCGTGTTGCTGGCCCTGCTGCCACCGGTACTCGGCATTCCCCTGGGTGCCTACATTTCTGTGGCGCTGCTGTTGACAGGCGGCATCACGGCCCTGCCCTGGCTGATTGCGCTGCTCTACGACAGGCTGAGCCCCTGGGTGGCGAATCAGCTGCTGCCCATGCTGGCGGTCGAGCGCGCCCGCCGCGTGCGTGAAAGCGCCGCCGTTGCCGTCAGCGGCGTGGTCGCGTCGCTCAGCCTGGCCGTGGCACTGACCATCATGGTGGCCAGTTTCAGGGACTCCGTGACGCACTGGCTCGACATCGTGCTGCCCGCCGACCTGTATGTACGCACCGCCCCGCCTTCGTCAACATCCGCTGCGGGCGACACGGTGTACTTTCCGCCAGAATTTTCTGCAGCGATTGCAAAAATCAGGGGCGTGAACCGCATCAGCACCCTGCGCACCACCGCCCTGTCGCTTGACGCAGCGCAACCGAACGTCGCCCTGATTGCGCGTGAGATCGGCGATGCGGCGGGTACGTTGCCGATGATTGGCAACCCGCTCAAAACGCCTGAGGGCCAGGTGGCGATTTATGTGAGCGAAGCCATGGTGGACTTGTATGGCGCACGCCCCGGCACCGTGTTTAAACCGCTGTCGGCATCTTTCTCGCGCTCCTTCGGTGCGACAGCGCAGCCGGTATTTTTTGTAGCCGGTGTCTGGCGCGACTACGCCCGTCAGTTCGGCGCCATCGCGATGGAGCGCAGCGACTTTGAACGCCTCACCGGCGACACCCGTATCAACGACCTCGCCATCTGGCTGGAGCCAGGCGCCATTGGCAGCGAGGTTGAACAGGCCGTGCGCACGCTGGCTGACCAGCAGTCAGGCGCGGGCGGGCTGATTGAATTTGCATCGACACAGGAGATACGCGCCATCTCGCTGAAAATCTTCGACCGCAGTTTTGCCGTCACCTACTGGCTGCAGGGTGTGGCGATTGCGATTGGCCTGTTCGGCGTGGCGGCCAGCTTCAGCGCGCAGGTGCTGGCGCGGCGCAAGGAGTTTGGCCTGCTCGCGCACCTGGGCCTGACGCGTCGGCAGATTCTGGCCGTGGTGGCGGGCGAAGGCGCAGCCTGGACCCTGATCGGTTCGGTGGCCGGCCTGGGCCTTGGTCTGGCGGTTGCCGTCGTGCTGGTGCATGTCGTCAACCCGCAAAGCTTTCACTGGACCATGGACCTGGTGCTGCCATGGCTCAGGCTGCTGGGGTTGTGCGCCTCGGTGGTGCTGGCCGGGACGCTGACAGCCTGGCTGGCCGGGCGGGCAGCAGCCGGCAAGGACGCCGTTCTTGCAGTCAAGGAAGACTGGTAGGCCTTACCCGGATCACGCTATCGCCATGGCGATATGCATGGGCGCTTTCCTTTGCTTACCAAAAAAAATGCCGGCCGCAACAGCGTTGTCATCACGGCGTGACGGTGCATCACTACGATGAACCACTCAACACAAGGAGTGGCAAATCATGGCATCTGCTCAGTACCGCATTGAAAGCCGCGACCCCCTGAACCACAGCAGGCTGCCCCCTACAGACTTCAGTCACGTGTTTGCAGACTGCTCGCTGGCCGTGGCAGTGGCCGTCAAGAGCGTGAGCGATCCCACCCGGCAGCAAGTGCGTGTGGTGCATATCCCCAGCGGTGAAGTGATATTTGAAACATCTGCACCGGCACCTCTGACCTGAGGCCGCTTTT
>JAZKCB010000148.1:0-5212 GCA_040388335.1 Pseudomonadota bacterium
CGCCACCGCCAATGTGGCCGGTGTGCTGTGGGCAGCGGCCATGTTTGCGTGGTTTTTTATCTCGGCGCTTTATATGCAGCTGGTACTCGAGTTCACGCCGCTGCAGGTGGGGCTCGCGTTTTTGCCGGCCAACCTCATCATGGCCGCGATGTCGCTGGGCGTCTCCGCAAAGATCGTGATGCGCTGGGGCTTTCGCGGCCCGCTGGCGTTTGGCCTCGCGATTGCTGCCACGGGGCTGGTGCTGTTTGCACGTGCACCTGTCGGCGGCACCTTCGTCGCGAATGTGTTGCCCGGCATGGTGCTGCTGGGCATAGGTGCGGGCATTGCCTTCAACCCCATGCTGCTCGCCGCCATGAGTGATGTGAAACCCGAGGATTCGGGCCTGGCGTCAGGCGTGGTCAACACCGCCTTCATGATGGGCGGCTCGCTCGGCCTGGCCGTGCTGGCCAGCCTGGCTGCCGGCAGGTCGGCCGCGCTGCAGGCTGCGGGTGCATCGCCTGCGGAGGCGCTCAACGGCGGTTACCAGGTGGCATTTGCCGTGGGGGCATTGTTTGCGGTGACTGCCGCCGCCCTCGGCGCTTGCTTCATGCGTAACGCCGCTGTGACGGGCGAGGTGCAGGCGCACGCGTGATGGCCTCGCCCACGCGCTCTTGTGAGGCGGTGCGGGAATCATGGATCCCGGATCGAGTCCGGGATGACAAAACCAGAGAAGTCCGTTCCCTGCCTGTCATTGCGGACTCGATCCGCAATCCATGCCCGTTAAGTAACCGCCCATAAAAAAGCGCCCCGTTTGGGGCGCTTTAGCGTTAACGCAAAAACCCGCGCTTATTCGTCGCGGCCACCGCCAATGCCCAGCAGCATCAGCAGCGACTGGAACACGTTGTACAGGCTCAAATACACGCCCAGCGTCGCGGTGATGTAGTTGGTCTCGTGGCCGTCCTTCACGCGCTTCAGGTCATACAGGATGAAGGCCGAGAAGATGCCGATGGCCAGCACCGACAGCGTGATCATCAGCGCGCCTGACTGGATGAAGAAGTTGGCAATGCCAGCGACCAGCAGCAGGATGGCGCCGATGAACAAAAACTTGCCCATTGAAGAAACGTCACGCTTGATGACGGTCGACAGCGTGGCCATGCCCAGAAAGATCGCGCCCGTGCCCGCAAACGCCGTCATGATCAGGCTTGCGCCGTTGGCCAGGCCCAGCACGCTACCCACCAGGCGTGACAGCATCACGCCCATGAAGAAGGTAAACGCCAGCAGCACCGGTACACCGGCTGACGAGTTTTTGGTCTTTTCAATCGCATACATAAAGCCGAAAGCGCCGCCCAGAAACACCATCAGGCCGATGCCCGGCGTCATGGCGCGGGCAATGCCGGTCACCACGCCCAGCCAGGCGCCCACAACAGTGGGCACCATGGACAACGCCAGCAGCCAGTAGGTGTTGCGAAGCACGCGGTTGCGCGCTTCAAAGGTGGTGGCATCCCCTGCGCCGACCGGGTAGGTGTGAAGGTTGGTGGTCATATATCAATACTCCTGTTGGTCAATACAAATCGTTGAAAAAAGTCTTTAAGTTCAGGCTGCAGGTTTGTCGTCAGTGGTCTGCGCCAGTTTTGCGGCTTCGGCGGCCAGCCTGGCGCGCTTGCCGCGTGCGCGAATGTTCAGCGCCTCAACGCCGAGCGAGAAAGCCATCGCCGCATAGATGTAGCCCTTGGGCACATGCTGGTCAAAGGCCTCTGCCGTCAGCGCCATGCCCACCATCACCAGGAAGGCCAGCGCCAGTACCTTGACGGACGGGTGGCGGTCCACAAAATCGCCAATCGGCTTGGCCGCCACCAGCATCACGCCCACAGACGTCACCACAGCCGCCACCATCACCCAGATCTCGTCCACCATGCCCACCGCCGTGATGACGGAGTCGAGTGAAAACACGATGTCGATGATGGCGATCTGGCCGATGATTCCCCAGAACAGCTTGTTCCCTGCAGCCTTGAGCTGCGCCTGGTCGCTCACCACCGGGCCGGCCTGCTCGCGCGCCTCGACTTCCACAAAGATCTCATGCGAGGCCTTGTAGAGCAGGAAGAGGCCCCCCAGCAGCAGCACCAGGTCACGCCCGCTGATGCCCTGGCGCGCCACGGTGAACAGGTCTGAGGTCAGGCTCATCACCCAGCTCAGCGAGAACAGCAGAAGCAATCGGGAGACCATGGCAAAACCCAGGCCCAGGCGGCGCGCCTTGTCACGTCGCTCAGGCGGCAGCCGCCCCACCAGAATGGAGATGAAGATGATGTTGTCTATGCCCAGCACGATTTCGAGTGCGGTCAGCATCGCAAACGCTATCCATACATTGGGGTCGAGTAAAAAGTCCATGGTGTCTTGCAGTCGGTCTGCGTTCCGTTAAAAAATAAAAAGGCGGCTGTGATGCGCCAGCGGAAACATATGGTGCGACAAAGTCGCGGCGGGTGCCCGAGGTGATTGCCTGAGTTGCCGGCCTGTTCAGACAGGCATCGGCTGCCGCAAAAAAGCGGCCTCAGGCGAAAAGTGCGCGAGGTGGCCGTTGCGGCCCCTCGATCAGCGGGTGCGGCAGCGCCACCGCCACAGGCGCAGCTGGCTGCGCAACACTCATGCCGGGCAACATGGCAACCGTAATCGGCAGCATGGGCTCGGACAGTTCAGACGACAGGTCGGCCAGTGACACTTCGGCCATGGGCCCGTCAATAGGGGCATCTGCATCAGCCGCCTGAACAGACACCACGGCGGCTTGCGCGCCAAGGTCAGCTGGCGACACACGGGCCTTTGAAAGTTGCGCCGCGCACAGCATGACCAGCGCGCATACAAAGATGCAGGCAGAAATGATGAGGGCGGGGCGTGAAAGTCTTGGCACGCCTAAATACTATCATCCCAACCCGGGCGTTGTGTGGTCTGTCGCCTATAGGCCGTGACGGCCTGGGGGCACCGCCGACCAGCCTTGTTGCACTGGTTTACCAGCCCGATGTGCCCGCTTCACCCTTGAAAGGCCCGACCAGTTCAGGGGTAATCCAGCCGCCGTAAAACCCGCCCGGCTGGGGCTTGACGCGTGCGCCATTTACCGAGCAGTCCAGGTCTGTGGGGTAAAACGCCACGCAATCCGCAATCGCTTCAGCGCCCGCCAGCGGCTTGGGGTAACTCCACGCCACATTCGGCAGGCTGCGCGCGCCATCCACCAGCGACCAGTAAGTGGCCGGCCCCTTCCACTCACAAAACGAGCCGCCGCTGCCGGGCTTGAGCAGCGCCCGCTTCACATCGGCCCAGGGGATGTAAAAGCCCGGCGGGTGCGAGGTCTCCAGCACCAGCACGGCCTTGTGGGTGCGCGCCACTTCCACATCGCCCCAGCGAATCACCACTTCACGCGTGTCATGCGCCAGCTGCGGCGGCCGCGGAAAGTCCCAAACCGACACCTGGCCCGGCCCCGGCTCAAGCGCAAACGGCGGGCGCGATTGCCCGCGCCAGTTCCAGTGCGCACGTGCGGCTTCGAGCCAGGTGGGGGTGGTCGGTGTGTTGGGCATCGGGTCATTCTGAAGCATTCCACTATCCCTCGCTGTCATTGCGGACTCGATCCGCAATCCATGCTCGATCAACGACGGCGCCGAAACAGCCATGGATCCCGGATCAAGTCCGGGATGACAGAGGTGGGGCGGTTCCCCCCTGTCTTGTCATTGCGGACTAGATCCGCAATCCATACCCAACGAAGCGCAGTGAGTCCACATATGACAATGCGCCATGGACTACTTCGTCTACCTGATGGTCAGCGGCAAAACGGCACGCTCTAGGTGGGTGTGACCAACGATTTGATCCGCCGTGTCTACGAGCACAAGAACAATCTCATGGAAGGCTTCACCAGCCGCTACGCCGTTCATAACCTTGTCTGGTTCGAGTCAACGCCCTCGGTTGAAGCTGCGATTCATAAAGAAAAGCAGATCAAAAACTGGACACGCGATTGGAAAATTGCCCTGATTGAAGAAAACAATCCTGGGTGGATCGATTTGTACGAAGCATTGCTCTGAAGGGGCAGGGCGCGGGGTCATGGATCCCGGATCAAGTCCGGGATGACAGTCCGGGGCGAACCCTGTCTTTTTGACTGTCATTGCGGACCCGATCCGCAATCCATCCCCGATCCCTGCAGCCCTGAACCGGAGCGCAGCACAAGCACCCCCGGGTAAACCCACAAGACCCCAACAGCAACCCCAAAACCCCGCCCCATGCTAAGCTGCCAGCCCGACTTTTAAAAGACTGCGAGACACACCATGCCCGGACTCCTTCCCAATGTTGACCCTGACGGCCTGCTTGAGTTTTCGGTGGTTTACACCGACCGCGCGCTCAACCATATGTCCAAAAGCTTTCAGGGCGTGATGACCGATATCTCCGGCATCCTCAAAGAGGTGTACGGCGCCCACTCGGCCGTGCTGGTGCCCGGCAGCGGCACCTACGGCATGGAAGCCGTCGCCCGTCAGTTCGCCGCCGGCAAGCACGTCATGGTGATACGCAATGGCTGGTTCAGCTACCGCTGGACGCAGATATTCGACATGGGCAACATCCCCGCGTCGTCCACCATCATGAAGGCGCGCCAGACCAGCAAGGGCGCACAAGCCCCGTGGGCACCAGCACCGATTGATGAAGTCGTCGCAACGATTGCCAAAGAAAAGCCCGCCCTCGTTTTTGCGCCGCACGTCGAAACCTCGTCCGGCATGATTCTGCCCGACAGCTACATGAAGGCTGTGGCAGATGCCGTGCACGCCGCAGGTGGTTTGTTTGTGCTCGACTGCATCGCCTCCGGCGCCATGTGGGTCAACATGAAAGCCGTCGGCGTTGACGTGCTGATCTCGGCCCCGCAAAAAGGCTGGAGCAGCTCACCCTGCTGCGCCATGGTCATGCTCAGCGAGCGCGCACGCGCCGCAATAGACGGCACCACCAGCTCCAGCTTCTCAACCGACCTGAAGAAGTGGCTGCAAATCATGGAGACGTATGAAAAAGGCGGCCACGCCTACCACGCCACCCTACCCACAGACGCCCTTACGCGCCTGCGCGCCGCCATGAAAGAAACCCAGGCCTACGGCTTTGCAAAGGTGAAAGCGGAGCAGGAAGCATTGGGCAGCAAGGTCCGCAAACTGTTCGAATCACGCGGCCTGCCCAGCGTCGCCGCAGAAGGTTTCAAGGCCCCCGGCGTCGTGGTCAGCTACAC
>JAZKCB010000149.1:0-15198 GCA_040388335.1 Pseudomonadota bacterium
TTCATCTGGCCGCGCGCGGCCTGAGTGTTTTTGACGTGGCGCCCGGCCGGGTGGGAAAGGATCTTGAGCAGTGGCAGGGCATTTGCAACTGGTTGAACAAATAAAGCAAATAAAGCAGTTTCGTCAATCAATGAGAACTTTTGAAAGCCTGGCCGATCTGGCCGCCTGTGTTGGCCAGGAAGTCGCCGTCAGCGACTGGACCCCGATTGCGCAGGCGCAGGTCAACCAGTTTGCCGATGCGACGCACGACCACCAGTGGATTCATGTCGACCCTGAAAAGGCCGCAGCCGGGCCGTTTGGCAGGCCGATTGCGCACGGCTTTCTGACGTTGTCGTTGATCCCCTGGTTTCTGGAATCCTCCTTTGAGATCAAGGGCACGCGCATGGGCGTCAATTACGGGCTGAACAAGGTCAGGTTTACAGCCCCCGTGCCGGTCGGCAGCCGCTTGCGGGCGCGTATGAAACTGGTAGCTGCAGTACCCATTGACAATGGCGGCATGCAGCTCACCTGGGGTGTGACGGTGGAGCGGGAGGGGGCAGGCAAGCCGGTCTGCATTGCCGAGTCGCTGGCGCTTTTATATGCCTGAACCCCGGGCCTGAAAGTATGGCGGGCGTTCAGCCCTGAATGCGCGTCAGCTGCGCGGGCGGCACCCAGCCTTCAAAGACATCGACCAGGCTGTTGATGCGTTCGACAGCCACGCGCTGGCTGTGGGTTTGCGAGATGCACTGGTGCAGGTCACTGCGCAGCATCCACAGGTCGACCGGCGTTTTGGCGGCGTTGATCTTGAACGCCATGCGTTGCGCACGAATGTCCTTGCAGTCCTCCAGCGTGCGGTGCAGGCTGAGCCGGATCTGTTCGATCGGCAGCTGGCGGCGGTTGATGGCGCTGGCGCCACCGTGGATCGTGGTCCCGAAAATACGTTGAATGAGCAGATTCACAGAATGGCGCCTGCCAGTCTTGTGAACGGCAAGGAATAAGGGGAGTGCGCTGGCGGGTCCGGTTGGATCGCCTTGCACAATTTACTTTAGGTTTAAAGCTTGAGGCTTCAATTTTAGGGTTTCCCCTATATAACTTCAATGTGCGAGGCCCATTTTGGAGCACCATCTTTGTCGCGAAGGTGACGCAAGCCGGCTTTGGGTACCGGGATTTAGCCCGGTGTGATGGGGGCTATGCCCTCAAACCCGTTCTGGCGCCACGCTTCAAAGACAGTGAGCGCTACCGTATTGGACAGATTCAGGCTGCGCTGACCCGGCTGCATGGGGGCTTTCAGGCGTTGTGCGGGCGCAAATGAATTGCGCACTTCTTCCGCCAGGCCGCGCGTTTCAGCCCCGAAGACCAGCCAGTCGCCCGGCAAAAAGGTGGCATCGTAAAGATTGCGTGCGCCATGCGTGGTCATGGCGAAGAGTCGATCGGGAGCCGGCTTTGCGCTGTCCAGAAAGGCTTGCCAGTTGGCATGGCGCTGCACCGGGGTGTATTCGTGATAGTCGAGTCCTGCGCGGCGCATTTGCTTGTCGTCCATCGAAAAGCCCAGCGGCTCGATCAGGTGCAGGCGGCAACCCGTGTTGGCCGCCAGCCGGATGACATTGCCGGTGTTGGGTGGGATTTCAGGCTCGACGAGGACGATATTGAACATCATTGAATTGTCGCTTTGAACCGGTGGGCCCATAACAGGCGAGGCGTGGCTCTTCGCAAGCAGGGGCCGCAGAACTGGCTTTGCCGGGCTGCAGGCGCAGCGCCTCCTCGGGGGGCAGCCGGTTATTGGGGTCAGACGCCAATTTCGCTGCGGTGCGATGCACCGCACCCTCAGGGCAAGCCGATGGCTTGGCGAATTTGGACTCTGACCCCAAAAACCGGCGTGGGGGCTCTATTTATTGCGTTTTTGCGATGGCCATGCCGGTGACATGCGCCGCTCCGGCCGCACGCAGCGCAAGCGCTGCCGTGAAGATGGAGGCGCCGCTGGTCACCACGTCATCCACCAGCACGATTCGCTTTCCGGCTACAACGTGCAGGCGCAGTGGGTCCGGCTGGAAGGCGCCCTTGACGTTGGCCAGCCGGGCTTCGCGTTTGAGCTCGGTTTGCGGTCGGGTGTCGCGGGTTCGCAAAAGCAGTCTGGCATCGGCGCTTGCGGGGCTGCCCGAGAGCTTTGCCAGCGCGCTGGCCAGTTCCCAGGCCTGGTTGAAGCCGCGTGACTGAAGGCGTTCTGCTGACAGCGGCATGGGAATGATGAGATCGCCCGGCTGCAGGTCTTCAAGTGCCTGCCTGATATCGGGGGCGTCAAACATCAGGCCCGCAAAAAAGGATGCCCAGCCGGGCTGGTCGCCAAACTTATAGCGGGTAATGAGGTCAGACCAAGGGTAGGCATAGGAGGTGGCGACCAGCATGACGTCGAGCGGCGGCGGGTTTTTGATGCAGTCCATGCACAGCCCGGGGCTGGTCCGCAACCCTATGGACAGGTCGGCCGGCAAGGCCAGGGCGCAGCTTTTGCAGCGAACCAGCGCTGGTGAGAAGCGCGAGATGCAGTCGCCGCAGACCTGTTGTGAAGGCCAGCTGTGGCAAACCGCGCACTGGCTGGACAGCCTTGAAGGCCGTTCCGGGTAAAGGCTGTTTGCGGGGCTGATGAGTCGTCGGAGCACGGGGTCAATATACTCGCGAGCTTCCTGCTTCCGAGTTTTGCCTTCCCACATGACCACCACAGAGCGCCCCCCCACACTGGATCCGCGTGCCGTAGCGCGCTGGCAGCAGACGGCGCCTGCACAATCGCCGTGGCTGCATGAGGAAGTCGCCAGCCGCATGATGGACCGCCTGCAGTGGATCAAGCTTGAACCGCAGGCCTGGGCGCACTGGGGCGCTGTGCGCGGCGGGCTGAAGGCGCATGGGCAACTCGCGCTTCGCTACCCGAAGTCGGATGTCTTTGTGGTCGAAGCCACGGCGAGGCTGAACGAAGAAGCGATCGGGTTGATGTCATTGCCCCTGTGGAACCCTGTCAACTGGGTCAAAAGGAAACCGCTTTTTCAACAGCCGCCCCCAGCGAGCGTGGACATGCTCTGGGCCAACATGGCCCTGCATGAAGCGGCAGACCCGCAAACGCTGCTGGGGCAGTGGCACAAGGCACTCAGGGTCAACGGTTTTTTGATGTTTTCATGCCTGGGCCCCGACACTGCCATTGAAATCCGCGAACTTTACAAAGAGCTCGGCTGGCCACCCGCAGGCCATGAGTTGACCGACATGCATGACTGGGGCGACATGCTGGTACAGGCCGGTTTTGCCGAGCCCGTCATGGACATGGAACGCATCACGCTGACCTATGAGACGCCTGAACGTCTGCTGCAGGAACTGGCCGAGCTGGGGCGGAACCTTCACCCTGCGCGCTTTGCCGGATTGCGGGGCCGTCACTGGAAGGCCAGGCTTGAAGGCATGCTGAAAGGCCGCCTGGCGACGGGCCCTGATGGCCGGCTCGCGCTGACCTTTGAGGTCATTTACGGCCATGCGCTCAAGCCGCAAGCCCGGGTAAAGGTGAGCGGAATGAGTTCGGTATCGGTCGAAGACATGCGCGCCATGCTCAGGGACGGGCCAGGCCGCAACAAAGGCACCTCTTGAGGCCTTGGTCAGTCGTCCTTACACGGTGCACTCTTCAGGCGCAAGCTGGCTATAATTCCAGCGTATCTTCGGGCATGTTCCCAGGCCTCAAGCGGCTTGACCATCAGGCTGCTTTTTTTGAGTGTCGCACCGTGTCGCAATCCACCCCTGCGTTCGCCGCCTCCCCCTATCGTTTTGCCAGCGTGTCCGGCCAGGATGATCGCCATCGATCTCCCGGCAGCGTGCAATGGCTGCTCAAGCGCAACTGCTCTGTGACGCCCGCCCAGCTCGGCTGGATGTACGTCTCCCTCTGCGTCGTCTCTCTCGGCATTGCCATGTTTTTCTGGGTTCAGGGTGCCCGCATGGTCATGCCTTTTGCCTGGCTTGAACTTCTGGCCGTGGGCGCGGCCTTTGTTGTTTATGCGCGGCACGCCAGGGACGGTGAAAAAATCGTCCTGCAGGGCGGGCAGCTTGTGGTTGAACTTGAGACGGCAGGGCGTATGCAGCGGGCGGAATTCAACCGTCAGTGGGTCCGCGTCGAGCCGAAAAGCGGCGACGGCTCATTGATAGAAGTCTCGGGACAAGGCCGTTCCGTGAGGGTAGGGCGGCATTTGCGGCCCGAGCTCCGGCCGGCCCTGGCACGTGAAATCCGCCTTGCCTTGAGGGCGCCTTGAACACAATTTGTGCCTGGCAGACCCCCTTTTGACGCCTTCGGGCGTCAATAAAACATCGAGCGGTGCAAGTCAGGCCCGGCGCTAACTTTATAATCAGCAGGTTAAATTAAACCGGATGCCGTGGTGAGCAGTCCGGCGAGCGATTCGACCAGCAATGGAAGCCAAAAAAGTGATCACGATGAACGTAAGCAAAACCATAAGCAAAATGACCCAGCGCCTGGCCAAATATGCCGCCGCGCTTCTGGCTTCCGGGGCCGCACTGGCCAGCACCGCTGCTTATGCCGTCAACGACCTCGCGGGCGGCCCGGCGGTTAACCAGCTCAATTTGCACCCGGCAGTGACCAAAATCGCCGAGGGACAGCACTGGCTGCACTGGTTCATCATGATCATCTGCATCGTGATTTTCCTTGCCGTGTTCAGCGTGATGTTTTATTCCATCTGGAAGCACCGCAAGTCCAAAGGCCACAAGGCTGCGAACTTTCATGAGTCCACCCTGGTTGAAATCGCCTGGACCATCGTTCCCTTCATCATCGTGATTGCCATGGCCCTGCCGGCCACCAAGGTTCTTGTCGCCCAGAAGGACACCACCAGCGCCGACCTCACCATCAAGACCACCGGCATGCAGTGGAAATGGGGCTATGACTACATCAAGGGCGAGGGTGAGGGCATTGCTTTTGTCTCTACCCTTGATAACGCCCAGCGCGAAATGTCCAACAACGGCGGCCCCAAGGGCGCCAATGTGCCTGACGACTACCTGCTGAAGGTTGACAACCCGATGGTTGTGCCCGTCAACAAGAAGATCCGCATCATCACCACCGCCAACGACGTGATTCACGCTTTTGCCGTGAACTCGCTGGGTATCAAGCAGGATGCCATCCCTGGTTTTGTGCGTGACACCTGGTTCCGCGCCGAGAAGGTCGGCAGCTACTACGGCCAGTGCCAGGAACTTTGCGGCAAGGAACACGCGTACATGCCGATTGAGGTGAAGGTTGTTTCTGCAGCCGACTACACCGCCTGGGTTGCCGCCAAGAACAAGGAAGCCGCAGCCAAGCTGGATGATCCGGCCAAGGTCTGGACGCTGGTGGATATCAAGGCACGTGGCGAGAAGGTCTATGCCGCCAACTGCGCGGCCTGCCACCAGGCCAACGGCAAGGGCGCAGGCCCCATCAAGCCGCTGGACGGCTCGGCGGTCGTGCTTGACGCAGATCACAAAGTACAGATCATGAAGCTGCTCAACGGCGCTGCAGGCGGTGCCATGCCTTCATGGAAGGCCCTGAGCGACACCGATCTTGCAGCGGTTGCAACCTATACCAAGAACAACTGGTCCAATCAGACCGGCCAACTGGTGCAGCCTTCTGAAGTGCTGGCTGCGCGCAAGTAATCGACATAGCGTTTTTAGACCCGTTTCACAAAGCCGCCAGACCATCCCGTCGGCCGCAATGACAAAGTTATCAGGCTCAATGCCTGAATGAGCCACCAAAGGAAGCCAAGATGAGTGCAGTTCTAGACCCCCACGGACACGGCGATCATGCGCATGATGACCACGATCATCATGACCACGCGCCGACAGGATGGCGTCGCTGGGTTTACGCAACCAACCACAAAGACATCGGTACGCTCTACCTGCTGTTCAGCTTTTTCATGCTGATGTTCGGCGGCGTGCTTGCGCTGCTGATCCGCGCCGAGCTGTTCCAGCCGGGCCTGCAGCTGGTCAACCCTGAATTGTTCAACCAGCTCACCACCATGCACGGCCTGATTATGGTGTTCGGCGCCATCATGCCGGCCTTTGTGGGTTTTGCGAACTGGATGATCCCGCTGCAGATCGGTGCAGCCGACATGGCTTTTGCCCGCATGAACAACTTCAGCTTCTGGCTGATGATTCCCGCCGGCCTGATGCTCACGACGTCGTTTTTCCTGCCTGGCGGCGCTCCTGCAGCCGGCTGGACTCTGTACGCCCCGCTGACCCTGCAAATGGGTCCGTCGATGGACGCCGGTATCTTCGCGATGCACATCCTGGGCGCCTCGTCCATTATGGGCTCGATCAACATCATCGTCACCATCCTGAACATGCGCGCGCCCGGCATGACGCTGATGAAGATGCCGATGTTCTGCTGGACCTGGCTGATTACCGCCTACCTGCTGATCGCCGTGATGCCTGTTCTGGCCGGCGCCATCACCATGACGCTGACGGACCGCCACTTTGGCACCAGCTTCTTCAACCCCGCCGGCGGCGGTGACCCGGTGATGTACCAGCACATCTTCTGGTTCTTCGGCCACCCCGAGGTCTACATCATGATCTTGCCGGCTTTCGGCATCATCAGCCACATCATTCCTGCGTTCTCGCGCAAGCGCCTGTTCGGTTATGCATCGATGGTTTACGCCACCGGTTCCATCGCCATCCTGAGCTTCGTCGTCTGGGCGCACCACATGTTCACGACCGGCATGCCTGTGACGGGCCAGCTGTTCTTCATGTACTCGACCATGCTGATCGCCGTGCCCACGGGCGTGAAGGTGTTCAACTGGATCGCCACCATGTGGAAGGGCTCGATGACTTTCGAAACGCCCATGCTGTTTGCGGTCGGCTTCATCTTCGTGTTCACCATCGGCGGCCTGACCGGCGTGATTCTGTCGGTCGCACCGATCGATACCCAGCTGCAGGACACCTATTACGTCGTGGCCCACTTCCACTACGTGCTGGTGGCCGGTTCGCTCTATGCGATGTTTGCCGGTTATTACTTCTGGTCCCCCAAGTGGACCGGCGTGATGTACAACGAAACCCGCGGCAAGATCCACTTCTGGTGGTCGCTGATTTCCTTCAATGTCACCTTCTTCCCGATGCACTTTCTGGGTCTTGCGGGCATGCCACGCCGGTACGCCGACTACCCGATGCAGTTTGCAGACTTCAATGCGATTGCCAGCGTGGGCGCCTTCTTCTTCGGCTTTGCACAGGTTTATTTCTTCCTGTTCATCGTTGTGCCGACCATGCGCGGCAAGGGCGCTCCAGCCAAGGCCAACCCATGGCTGGACGAAGACGGCCTCAAGGGCGCCGAAGGTCTCGAATGGCAAGTGCCTTCGCCTGCGCCTTTCCATACCTTTGAAACGCCACCCAAGCTGGATGCAACCGCAACCCGCGTCATTGGCTGACCCCTTCTCCAATCGAATTGCAATGACTACCCCTGAGCAAAAAAAGAGCAACCTCCGCCTGGCGCTGATCCTGGCATCGGTGGCGGTCGTCTTTTTTGTTGGCTTCATGGTCCGCATGATTTTTGTCGGCCGCTAGGCCAGCAGCGTGATGCAGATCAAGCGCGAAAACGTCAGGATGGTGGGCAAGCTCGGCGTCATCGTGCTTGGCATGTTCTGTTTTGGATACGCGCTGGTGCCGATTTACAAGGCCATCTGTGAGATGACCGGCATCAACGTGCTGGCGCTGGGTGACAGGCAGATTCCTGGGGCAACGCCCAAAATGCCCGCCAACACGCAGGTCGATCTGACGCGCACCATCACGGTCGAGTTTGATGCGAACGCACGCGGCCCCTGGCAATTCAAGCCAGCGCAGAATTCGCTCAAAGTTCATCCAGGCGAGCTCACCACGGTTATGTATGAATTCCAGAATGTGCAGAACCGGACCATGTCCGCCCAGGCCATTCCGAGCTACGCGCCCGCACAGGCCGGCGCGCACTTCAACAAGCTGGAGTGTTTTTGCTTCAGTCAATACACGCTGGCGCCCGGCGAGAAAAAGCAGTGGCCGGTGGTGTTCGTGATTGACCCCAAATTGTCGAAAGACGTGACCACCATCACGCTCTCGTATACCTTTTTTGAAGTTGGCGGCAAGGTGCCGGTGGCGCCGCAGGCCTCGAATGCAGCGGCATTCAGGGTGGCTGCCGACGCTGTGCGGACATCCGGTACATGAACGCTCCCGAACCTCTCCCCCCGCACAAGCGCAAGGGTTCCGTATTCAGGACGATCAAGGCCGTGATGTGGTCTTTTGTGGGTTTGCGTGCACGCGGTGATTATGAAAAAGATGTGGAGCAACTCAACCCCGTCCACATCGTGATTGCCGGTTTTATTGGTGTTGTTGTATTTGTGGGTGGCCTGATCTTTCTGGCCACCTGGGTAGTGGGCAAGTAAGCCGCTGCCGCAAGTTGAATCTGAAATTAGAGAATTAGCGAAACAGGAGTTTGGAAATGTCTTCAGCAATCCCCGCGGGAACCACCCCCTATTACTTTGTGCCGGCTCCGTCGCGTCACCCTGTGATGGCGGCCATTGGCCTGTTTTTTGTGATTCTGGGTGCGGCGCAGTGGATCAACGGGCATACCTGGGGCGCGTTCTCCCTGGCGTTCGGCATGCTGTGGTGGTGGGGTGTCCTGTACCAGTGGTTCAGCGAGTCCATCCGCGAAAGCGAAGGCGGCCTCTACGGTTACAAGATCGACCTGTCCTACCGCTGGGCCATGAGCTGGTTCATCTTTTCGGAAGTCATGTTCTTCGGTGCATTCTTCACCGCCCTGTGGTGGGCGCGCGTGCATTCGGTGCCTGCGCTGGGTGACCTCGAAAACGCCTTGCTCTGGCCCGACTTCAAGGCTGTCTGGCCCAGCATGGCTGCCGGCGCGACGGCGTCGCCTGCCAACATCATTGAGCCTTTCCAGACCGTTGGACCTTTCTGGCTGCCAACCATCAACACCGCACTGCTGCTCAGTTCCGGTGTGACCATGACCATTGCCCACCACGCCCTGCGCGAAAACCATCGTGGCCGCACCATTGCCTTCATGTGGGCGACGGTGGCCCTTGGTGTGATTTTCCTGTTTGTTCAGGGTTATGAATACCATCACGCGTATTCGGAGCTCAACCTCAAGCTGACGTCTGGCGTTTACGGTTCCACGTTTTTCATGCTGACCGGCTTTCACGGTTTTCACGTGTTTGTCGGCATGCTGATGCTGCTGTTCATCACCCTGCGCCTGCAGAAGGGTCACTTCACGGCCGACAAGCATTTCGGTTTTGAAGGCGCTGCCTGGTACTGGCACTTCGTTGACGTGGTCTGGCTCGGCCTGTATATCCTCGTCTACTGGCTATAGGCTTGATGGCAAGCCGGAACTTGTAGCCGGCAAGCGAGAACTAAAAAAGGCCGCATGAAGCGGCCTTTGTTCTTTTTGATTATTTATTTGCCGGCGGGGATGCCCGTCGGCTGGATGTAGCCCAGTTTCCAGGCGATCAGGATGCAGACAAACAGCAAGACAGAAAATCCGATGCGAAACGTCAGGGCGCGTGCCATGTTGTTCGTTTTGGCTTTGCCGTCCCTGCCGTCTTTCATCATGAAAAACAGAGCCGAGGCCAGGCTGCCGAGGATGGCGATAAATGCGAGCGCTACAAGATACTTCATGAACAGGATTATCTGCGCATGAAAGCCGTTTTGCATTCGCCGCGTTTTTGGGCGGTGACGATTGCCGCTGTGCTGCTGGCCGCTCTGACTTTTTCACTTGGCCAGTGGCAGCTGCGCCGCGCTGCGCAAAAAGAAGCCCTGCAGACCGCGATTGCCACGCAATCCGGGCACGCGCTGGCCGATGCCGCTACCTTGCTCGCCATCACATCGGCTGAAGATGCCATACACCGCCCCGCAACCCTGCGCGGCGTCTGGCAGGCACAGCACACCGTCTTTCTCGACAACCGGCCCATGAGCGGCAAAACCGGCTTTGTCGTTGTCACGCCGCTCGCGCTGGAAAGCAGCACCAAAGTTATCCTCGTGCAGCGCGGCTGGGTGCAGCGCGACTTTATCGATCGCAACCACCTGCCCGATGTGCCGACGCCTGCGGGCGTCGTCAGCGTGCAGGGGCGTATTGCCCCGCCGCCGTCCAAGCTATATGAGTTCAAGGGCGTCGAGACCGGCCGCATCCGGCAAAATATGGATCTGCAGGCGTTTGCCCGTGAGACAGGGTTGCCGCTGCTGGGGGGCGTGTCGCTGCTGCAGACAGGCGCATCCAGCGAAGGTTTGCAGCGCGACTGGGCGCCGCCCAACCTGGGCATTGAAAAACATTACGGTTACGCCTTTCAGTGGTTCGCCCTGTGTGCGCTGACAGTCTTTCTGTATCTCTGGTTTCAAGTCATCAGTCCCCTGCGGCGCAAGCGGCAGCCAACGAGCAAATTACCGTGACCCAAGCGAATCATGAAAACCTTTCAACGTCCGCCATGCAGGCTGCTGCAGATGAGCCGCTCAGCCTGACAGTGCATAGCATGCCGACGCCGGGCCGTGAAGCGCCGCGCACCACGGTGGGCCGCTGGAAGATGATGGCCGTTCTGCTGGTTTGTGCGTCGCCTGTCATCGCGTCCTATTTCATGTATTACGTTGTTCGCCCTGAAGGCCGGCGCAACTACGGCGAACTGATCGACCCGCAGCGACCACTGCCGGCCATGGCCACGACCACGCTCGACGGCAAGCCTGGCCAGATGACGGCATTAAAAGGCCAGTGGCTGCTGATGAGTGTGGGCAGCGCGGCATGCGAGCAGGCCTGCCAGCAGCGCCTGTATTTCCAGCGTCAGCTGCGCGAAGCCCTGGGCAAGGAAAAAGACCGTCTCGACTGGGTCTGGCTGGTGAACGACGAAGCCCAGGTTGACAAGCGGCTGCTGCCGGCACTGTCTTCAGCGACTACCCTGCGTGTGCCTGCCGCAGCGCTGTCGCAGTGGCTGGTTCCCGCTGCAGGGCAAAAGCTGGAAGACCATATTTATCTGGTTGATCCACTGGGCAACTGGATGATGCGATTCCCGGCCAACATGGATGCGGCGGGCGCCGCAAAAGCAAAGCGCGACCTGGACCGCTTGATGAGAGCATCTGCCAGCTGGGACAAAGAAGGCCGTTGAGCGTTGTCATGGCTGCTCAGGATTTATATAACTTAAGCCCGGCGATCCGCCTGATGATCATGGGCCTGGTCGTGGCCATGGGGCCGCTGGCCTGGGTGTGGCTGCGCAACCGCAAGGCGCCTGTTGCGCGGCGTTTGCAGGTGCTCACGCTGGTCACGCTGTTCCTGACGTTTGACCTTGTCGTCTTTGGCGCCTTCACGCGTTTGACGGACTCTGGCCTCGGCTGCCCTGACTGGCCAGGCTGTTACGGCCATGCCAGCCCTGTCGGTGCCCAGGTGCATATCGAAACAGCACAGACGGCCATGCCTACCGGCCCGGTCACGCATTCAAAAGCCTGGATTGAAATGATCCATCGTTATCTGGCAACAGGTGTAGGTGTGTTGATATTGACGCTCACCGCAACCAGCTGGTTTGACAGAAAACGCATAAAAATCTCACCATGGTGGCCGACATTCACGCTTGTTTGGGTGTGCCTGCAAGGTGCGTTTGGCGCTCTGACAGTCACGATGAAACTCTTCCCCGCCATCGTCACCATGCACCTGCTGGGCGGTCTGGTGTTGCTGGCGCTGCTGAAGGTGCAGTCGGTGCGTTATGCGCAGGCGCAAGGTTCGCAACTGCCATCGCCAGTGACCACTCCGCTTCGCTGGCTCGTGCTGGCTACGTTTTCACTGCTCTGGCTGCAGATCGCATTAGGTGGTTGGGTCAGCACCAACTACGCCGTGCTGGCCTGTACCGATTTCCCCTCATGCCAGGGATCGCTCTGGCCGGCCATGGATTTCCGCCAGGGCTTTACCCTGTGGCGTGAGCTGGGCGCTGGCCATGACGGTGCCAACATCAGCTTCCAGGCCCTCACGGCCATCCACTACGTTCACCGCCTCAGCGCCTACATCGTCTTTGCCGCCATGCTGCTGCTGGCTGCGCGCCTGTATCGCATTCGTGCGCTCAGGTCGCAGGCGCAGTGGCTGTTCGGGCTGGCCGTGCTCCAGGTCGCAACCGGCCTGGGCAACGTGCTGCTGGGCTGGCCCATGCTGGCTGCCGTGATGCATACCGGTGGGGCTGCCGCGCTGGTGATTGTGCTCACCGGCATTGTTTTCTCTACACGCGCCGCACCGGATCACCGATTCAGCCTGCTAGTGCGTCAAAATTGAGTACTTCGAGACTGACCGCATGAACCCCACCGATTCCACCGCACCTCTCGCTGCTGCATCCGCAGCGGCTGGGCTTCCCGTGCCTTCCAGGTTCAGGCAGTTCTATTCGTTGACCAAGCCCCGGGTCGTGCAGCTCATCGTGTTCTGCGCATTGATCGGCATGGTGCTGGCCGTGCCCGGCGTGCCGTCCCTTGCAGAAGTCAAGCTGGGCTTGATTGCCTGCGTCGGCATCTGGCTGGTGGCCGGTGCCGCTGCCGCCTTCAACTGCCTGGTGGAGCAGGGCATTGATGCCCGCATGAAGCGCACCTCCTGGCGCGCCACGGCGCAGGGCCAGATCAGCAACACACTGACGCTCACGTTTTCTGCCGTGTTGTGCGCAGTGGGCTCTGCGATTCTTTACATCTGGGTCAACCCCTTGACGATGTGGCTGACCTTTGCCACCTTTGTCGGCTATGCGGTGATCTACACCGTGATCCTCAAACCCCTGACGCCGCAAAACATCGTGATCGGTGGTGCATCCGGCGCCATGCCGCCCGTGCTGGGCTGGGCGGCGATGACCGGTGCTGTCAGCCCCGAGGCACTGATTCTTTTCCTCATCATCTTTTTGTGGACGCCGCCGCACTTCTGGGCGTTGGCGCTCTACCGTGTCGAGGACTACCGCAAGGCTGGCCTGCCCATGCTGCCGGTCACGCACGGCAACGAGTTCACGCGCCTGCAGGTGTTTCTCTACACGCTGGTGCTCTTTCCGGCCTGTGTCATGCCGTTTGCCTTTCACATGAGCGGCTGGCTTTACCTCGTCGCCGCCATCGTCCTGAGCTTTGGCTTCAGCTGGTACGGCTTCAGGCTCTGGCGCAACTATTCAGATGCGCTGGCGCGCAAGACCTTCCGCTTTTCACTGATTCACCTGTCGGTGCTGTTTGCGGCGCTGCTGGTGGACCATTACATTATTTAAGGGTCACCGGCTGTGATGAACCAGAAAAGAAACACCCTCACGCTGCTGGCAGGCGGCGCGTTTGCGGTTGCCACGGCAGGCCTGCTGTCGGCCTGCTCGCCCGAAGAAAAACCGCAGTTCAAAAGCATAGACCTCACGGGTGCCGACTACGCGAAGGACTTCTCTCTGGCCGACCAGAACGGCAAGGTGCGCACCATCAAGGACTTTGCCGGCAAGGTGGTGGTGGTGTTCTTTGGCTACACGCAGTGCCCTGATGTCTGCCCTACCTCGATGGCAGAACTCGCGCAGATCAAAAAGAGCCTGGGCGCCGATGGCGACAAGCTGCAGGCGGTGTTCATCTCGGTCGATCCGGAGCGCGACACGCCTGAAGTTCTCAAGGCCTACATGGGCAACTTTGACCCGTCATTTGTGGCGTTGCGCCCGACCCTGGAGCAACTGCCGCAGGTCACCAAAGACTTCAAGGTCTATTACAAAAAGGTCGACGGCAAAACGCCGGGCAGCTACAGCATGGATCACACGGCAGGCAGCTACGTCTATGACCCCAAAGGCAATGTGCGGCTCTACAGCCGCTATGGCAATGAGGTCGCCGGTTTCACATCCGACATTCGTCTGCTGCTGAAAAGCACCTGATCTTTTCGCGCCACGTATAAAAAAACCTGCGCCGGTTTCCCGGGGCAGGTTTTTTTTTGAGAAGAGCTTTGCAGCTTATGCGTAAGCAGCCAGCGTCTTTTTCATCTTCTTCATTGCCGCGACTTCAATCTGGCGAATCCGCTCGGCGCTGACCTTGTACTCATCGGCCAGATCGTGCAGCGTCATGCCGCCTGAGCCGTCGTCGTTCACCTTGAGCCAGCGCTCTTCAACGATACGGCGTGAGCGCGGGTCGAGCTCGTTCAGCGCCGTACTGATGCCGTCACTGGCCAGCGAATCACGGTCACGCGATTCCATCAGTGCTGTTGGTTCCTGCGTGGCGTCGGCCAGATAGGCAATCGGGCCAAATGCGTCTTCGCCGTCATCGCTGGGGCTGGGGTCCAGCAACACGTCGCCGCCGGACATGCGCTGCTCCATCTCGATGACTTCCTCGCGCTTGACGTTCAGCGTTTTGGCCATCGAATCAATCTGGCCTTCGGTCAGCGTGTCGCGGTGCGTCGCCACATCGGCGTCGTCCTTGAAACCCTGTTTCATCGAGCGCAGGTTGAAAAACAGCTTGCGCTGGGCCTTGGTCGTGGCGACCTTGACCATGCGCCAGTTCTTCAGGATGTACTCGTGCATTTCGGCCTTGATCCAGTGCAGCGCGTAGCTCACCAGCCGCACGCCCTGGTCGGGGTCAAAGCGGCGCACCGCCTTCATCAGGCCGATGTTGCCTTCCTGGATCAGGTCGCCGTGGGGCAGGCCGTAACCCAGGTATTTGCGCGAGGTGGCCACGACCAGCCGCAGGTGCGACAGCACCAGTTTCTCGGCAGATTCAATGTCATTGGTGTCTTTGAGCTTGCGGGCGAACTCCTGCTCCTGCTCCAGAGTGAGCATGGGCAGGCGGTTGACCGCCGAGATGTAGGCGTCCAGGTTGCCGAGCGGAGGCAGCAGCGACCAGGGATTGACGCCGCCGACGGCCTTCGCAGGGCTGGCTGCGGTGACGTCACGCGTCGTCGTGGTCAGGTTATTCGGGGCGAGAGCATAAGACATGCAAAACTCCTTCTTTCTGGATCAAATATTAGCACTCGATTAGAGAGAGTGCTAAACAATAGGTTCAATGCTGGAAATAGCCAAAGGCTAATAAACGCCCATCCTTTTATTTACTTTACGGCAGCGCGCTTCTTTTCTTCAAGTGCGCACTGGCGCTTGTCCTTGTAGGCGAATCACCTTGGGTGTGGACAAGGCGTCAAGACCGCAAGATTCATGACTTTTTAATATGTAATGACTGCATTGGTACGCTTGAAGTATGCGCTGCAGTCGCGTATTTACCTTAGAGCAGCCTTAAATCGCTGTTTTGAGGCTAAAAAAGCAG
>JAZKCB010000150.1:0-5723 GCA_040388335.1 Pseudomonadota bacterium
GTCAAGGCCATTGCCCAGGCGACGATTGCCAAATTCAGCATTGGCCCCAGCCTTGACGAAAGCAGCAGGCTCGGCCCGCTGGTCAGCGCCGCCCAGCGCGACCGTGTGCTCGGTTTCATCAAAACCGGCATAGACGAAGGTGCCGACGTGATTGCCGGCGGTGCCGACGCGCCCAGGAGGGACAAGGGCTATTTTGTGCAGCCGACCATCCTCGGCATCAAGCCGACCGATACGCTGGCGCAAGAAGAAATCTTTGGTCCGGTGCTGGTCGTCATTCCATACAAGGACGAGGAGGACGCGGTGGCGATTGCCAACAGCACCATCTACGGCCTGGGTGGCGCGGTCTGGGCTGGCTCTGATGAAAGCGCCATCAGGGTGGCGCGCCGCATGCGCACCGGCCAGGTCGACATCAACGGCGGCCCGTTTAATGCCAGCGCACCGTTTGGCGGGTACAAGCAATCGGGCAACGGCCGTGAAAACGGTGTTTATGGCTTTGAAGAGTTTCTGGAGTTCAAGTCGCTCCAGCTGAAACCGGCTGCGGCCTGACCTTCAGTCGGTCAGGTGCCACCGGTGGCACCGCTTTTTCGACTCCGGCTGCCTTCGTCACAGGACGTGTGATTTAATAACTTGAGTCACACTTTCTACCAATAAAAAACGAATGGCCGAAGTCACCGTCGTCTTTGCTGATCTAACAGGCAGCACAGGCGTTTTTGAATCGCTGGGCAATGCCAAGGCCACCCAGGCCATTACCCGTCTGACGCAATGGATTGGCAAGGTCTGCGCGAGCCAGGGCGGCATGGTCGTCAAGACACTGGGTGACGGCGTGCTGATGGTCTTTGGCGACAACAATGCCGCGATTGAATCCGTCACCGAAATGCAGCGCGTTCATTCAGAGCGCATCAAGACCTGGCCCGACAAGCTCAAGATGCATTTGCAGGTGGGCATGGCCCGCGGTGAGGTCATCGAGCAAAGCCAGGATTACTTCGGCGATGCGGTCAATGTGGCGTCCCGTCTGTCGGACCTGTCAGGTCCCGACCAGATTCTGGCCACCGATGTGGTCATCGACAACCTGGCACCCGATAGCCTGGTGCGGTTTCGCAGTCTGGGCGCGATGGATATTCGCGGTCGCAACGAAAGCTGCAATGTTTACCGGGTCGAGTGGCAAAACGAGGTGCTGTCGGACTTTTTCACGGTGCCGGCGCCGCTCAATACCTCACCTTTTGCCGCAAAAGGTGCGCCGCAACCGGGGTCGATTGCACTGTCGTGGCTGGACGTAGACGCCGCTTTTACGTCCGAGCAGTTGCCCGCCCACCTGGGCAGGGATGGCGATGCACAGTTTGTCGTCAATGACCCGCGTGTCTCGCGCCTTCATGCCAAGATCATGTGGCGTGCCGGCAAGTTCTACCTGGAAGACGTGAGCAGCTACGGCACCTGGGTGCGATTTGCCGGTGGCGACGCCATCATTGCGCTGCGCCGTCAGGAATGTGTCTTGCTGGTCGAGGGTGAAATCGCACTGGGCGCGCCATTTGAAGACTTCACCGTGCCAACGGTGAGCTTCAAGTTCCCGGCCAACGCCGCGCGACCACGCTAAACTTTAAAACAGCAGCCTGCATGTCAGGCGCTGCCCACCCGCCTGGAAGTCCTCACGCATGATCTGGTTCAAACGGGTTCTCTGGTCTGTGTTGCTGCTGCTTTTGCTGGCAGCCGCTTTCATCGCCTTTTATATCTACCGGTCATTCCCGGCGCTGGACGGCGAGCTGCGCGCAGCCGGCCTGCAGGCACCGGTCAGCGTGGCACGTGATGCCGCTGACGTCACCCACATCAAGGCGCAGTCGCCGCACGATGCCTGGTTCTCCCTTGGTTATGTGCATGCGCAGGAGCGCGGCTGGCAGATGGAATTCAACCGGCGCGTGATGCACGGCGAACTCTCCGAGGCTTTTGGACCGGCCACACTTGAGACCGACAAACTGCTGCGCACGCTGGGCATCATGCGGGCGGCCGAGCAGCAATGGCAAAAGCTGCCGCCCGAAGGCAAGGTTGCGTTGCAGGCCTACAGCGACGGCGTCAGCGCGTTTTATGCGGGCTCGTCGCAGGCGCTTTCGCCTGAATTCCATATCCTGCGTGTCAAGCCCGGTGGTGCATCGGGCAAGCCCTGGACGCCGCAAGACGCCATTGGCTGGTCGCTGATGATGGCGCTGGACCTGGGCGGCAACTGGGGCACCGAGTTCGCGCGCCTGACTGCCGCCAAAAGCGTGGACACCGCCATGCTCTGGCAGCTGTTTCCGCCTTATCCGGGTGAGCAGCCTGCTTCCAAGACCGACTTCTCAAAACTCTACGCGGGCCTGGATATTTACCGGAAGGCTATTCCCGCTGCGGCGGTGAAAACCAGCGCGCTGGGTTCCGGCGACAGCGCAGTGGTCGCCATGGCCGGCGGCATCAACGACTGGGCGCGCGGCCTGGGCATCGTGGACGGCAAGGGCTCGAACAGCTGGGTGGTGGCGGGCTCCCGCACGGCCAGCGGCAAACCGTTGCTGGCCAATGACCCGCACCTGGGCCTTTCTGCGCCTGCCATCTGGTACTTTGCACGCCTCTCGGCGCCTGGCAGCAAGTCTGGTGACGGCGGCATGTCAGCCCCCATAGACGCCATCGGCGCGACCCTGCCGGGCCTGCCGTTTGTGGTGTTAGGCCGCACCGGCAAGGCGGCCTGGACTTTCACCAACACCGCACCTGATGTGCAGGACCTTTACCTGGAGCAGATCAACCCGGCCAACCCGCGCCAGTACCGCGTCCCGGAGGCCAACGGCGCCATGGCCTGGGAAGAGTTCAAAACCCGCGATGAAACCATCAAGGTCAAAAACGAGCGGGACGTGTTGCTCACAGTGCGCGAGACCCGCCACGGCCCGGTGCTCAGCGATGCGCAGAAGTCGCATGCCGAGCTGCTGGACACCAAACGGTTTGTGCTGTCGCTGGGCTGGGGCGCGCTGGAGGCCGACAACCAGACCATACTGGCCGGTCTGCGCGCCAACCAGGCCCGGTCGGTTGACGAGGTGATAGCGGCTTTCTCTTCCTACCACTCGCCCATGCAAAACCTGGTCACGGCCGATGTGTCGGGGCAGATGGCCTTCAAGGCGATTGGCAAGGTGCCGCTGCGCAAGCCGGACAACGACATCCTGGGCCTGGCGCCGTCGCCGGGCTGGGATGCGCGCTACGACTGGGCTGGCTGGCTGCCCTATGCCCGCACGCCTGAAACCCGGCAGTCCGCGATTGAGACCAAAGGCTGGCTGGCCACAGCCAACCAGCGCATCACGCCGCCGGGCTACCCTTTCTTTATCGGCCAGGACTGGACCGTGCCGTATCGCCACGACCGCATCGACCAGTTGCTGGCTGCCAAATCAGGATCTTCGAAACACGACATGGTGAGCATGCAGGCCGTGCAGGCCGATGTGATGTCGCCAGCCGCCGCCCGGCTGTGGCCTTTTCTGCGAAAGTCACTGCGGCAGGCCGCCGCTTCACCGCTGACAAATCAGGTGCAGCGCGCCATGCAGGGTTTTGACGGCACCATGCGCGCTGGCGAGGCCGCGCCGCTGGTGTTTGCAACCTGGGCCGACGAGCTGACGCGCGGCGTGCTGGCTGGCAAGCTGGGCAAGGACCTGTTCGGCACGCTGTACGGCAAGCGCCATTTCCGCAGCACCATTGAAGCCATCATGGAAGCGGATGACGCAGCCTGGTGCGGCAGCGCTGGTTGTGGGGCGCAGTCTGCTGCGGCGCTGGAAAGGGCCATGACGAGGCTGCAGTCCGAATACGGCAGCGATGTTGGCCAGTGGACCTGGGGCAGGGCGCACCAGGCACTGTCTGCGCACCGTCCGTTTGCGAATGTGCCGCTGCTCGCGAAATTTTTTGACGTCAAAGTCCCTACAGGGGGTGACACCTTCACCGTGAACGTGGGGCAGTACTGGTCCGTCGACGGCAAGACAGCGTTCACAAGCCGGCAGGCGGCGTCCATGCGTGCGGTTTACGACATGGGGGATCTGGAGAACTCGCGCTTTATTTACCAGACAGGGCAGAGCGGCCTGGTGTTCTCAAGCCGCTACCGCGACATGCGCGATACCTGGGCGGAGGTGGGCTACAGGCCGCTGCAGATGAACCCGTCCGGCATGACGCATCAGTTGACCTTGAGCCCGTAAGGCGACCCACACCCAGCAGAGCCGGGCACCACGGATTTCCGTGAGGGGGTACAAGGCGCTATCAATAATATAGCTGCTTACGCCCGTATCTATTGGCCATAAGCCACTTTTTATCATCGAAAAAGGGACATTTTTGGTCCTTGGAGCGGCTTTATGAGCGCCTGACCAAAAATGCCAGGCCCTGGAAACAGCTAATATAGCTATTTTCAGGCCTTTCTATGGGCGCCATTTCCGGGTTCAGACCAATACAGGTATGACTAATTCGCTACTGAATTTGTAGCATGGCTGCCACTCAGGCAGGCACGGCATCCACATTCGCCCTGTCCCAATGCCGGTGCAGCGCAATCGCGGCGATGAACTCCTGCGACAGCTGGCCTTCAGGCGCCTTGCGTGCGTCACCGACGATCACGCCTGCAACGGGTTGCGTCACCAGTTCGGCGTTTTTTCCCTGGGCAAAGCCGAGTGAGGCCAGCAGTTGCACACCCTCATTGACGGCACAAATCGGCTTGCAGTGTTTGTAGGCTTCCAGCGCAAAGTGCACGGCTTCGCCCATCGCCGCCATGGCTGCCGCGCTTTGTGCACCGCCGGCAATCAGCACCGCATCAAACATCACCGAAGGCATGTTGGTGAAGGTGTGGTCCACCGGCAGCTGACGGCCGCTGCCAGTGCTGACGCTGCCCAGGTGCGGGCCGATGATCTTGCAGACGGCACCGGCCTGTGTCAGGTCATGCTGGATGTGCTTGATGGTCGCGGGTTCCACACCGTCGGCCACCAGGATGGCGATCTTGCGGGTCTTGATGTTGCCCTCAGGTTTGTCGGTGCGACCGACCATGCGCAGGGCAGGGTCCTCGTCAACCTTGTTGGTGATGCGGTAATCGCGAAAACCCAGACGGCCTGCGGCAGCCTTGGGATCTGGCGGCTTGATGCCCAAAGGAGCTGCAACGCGGGTGGCCAGCTTTTGGTCCACATGGGCGAGGTTGTCCACCATGCGCTGGCGGATTTCGGGCACCTCGACCTTTGACAGCTCAAAGCGAAAGGCCGCCACGATATGGTCTTTTTCGACGGCGCTCTGGCTGTTCCAGAAAAGCGTGGCTTGTGAAAAATGATCGTCGAAAGACGGGCTGCGGCCGCGGACCTTGGGCGATTCAAGCTCTTCCTTGAAGGACTGGAAGCCCTGCGCCGCACCATCGACACGAAACTCTGAGCCGTCGCCCAGGGTGTTGGGCTCGTAGGCCACACGGCCCTTGTTCACCGTCTGGCGGTGGATGCCGTCACGCTGGAAATTGTGGAAAGGGCAGACCCCCTTGTTGATCGGGATCTCGTGAAAATTCGCGCCGCCCAGTCTTGAGAGCTGGGTGTCCGTGTATGAAAAGAGGCGGCCCTGCAGCAGCGGATCGTTCGAGAAGTCAATACCCGGCACCAGGTGGCCGGGGTGGAAGGCGACCTGCTCGGTTTCGGCAAAGAAGTTGTCGGGGTTGCGGTTGAGCACCATCTTGCCGATGAGCTGCACCGGCACCTGGGACTCGGGGATCAGCTTGG
>JAZKCB010000151.1:0-6901 GCA_040388335.1 Pseudomonadota bacterium
TGCCTTCACCGTGATGGTGACCTACCAGCTCAGCGTGAGCTGGTTGCCGCCCGCCATGGCCGGGCTGGTGATCGGTGCGCTGTTCATCCTGCCGTTTCTGCTTTTCTCAGCCACCAGCGGACAGCTGACTGACAAGTTTGAAAAAACGCGGGTCATCCGCTTTGTCAAAAATCTTGAAATCGCCATCATGCTGTTGGCCGCAGCCGGTTTTACCAGCAGCAACGTCAACCTCCAGGTGCCTGTGTTGCTGGGCTGTACTTTTTTGATGGGTTTGCACTCCACGCTCTTCGGCCCGGTGAAGTTTGCCTACCTGCCCCAGGCGCTGAACGAGCGTGAGCTGACAGGCGGCAACGGCATGGTCGAGATGGGGACTTTTGTTGCCATCCTGCTCGGTAATATCGTGGGCGGCCTGATCGTGGCCATACCCGATGTCGGCCCGCACTACGTGGCGCTGGGTTGCGTTCTGCTCGCACTGGTCGGGCGTGCCACTGCGCAGTTCATTCCGCTGGCACCAGCCACCGACCCGGGCCTGAAGATCAACTGGAACCCGGTGACCGAGACCTGGCGCAACCTCAAGCTTGCGAATAACAACATTGTGGTGTTCCGCTCCATGCTGGGCATCAGCTGGATGTGGTTTTTCGGCGCTGTCTTTCTCAGCCAGTTCCCGAGCTTTGCGAAAGAAGTGATGCATGGCGATGAACAGGTCGCCTCGCTGTTGCTGGTGGTGTTTTCCATAGGCATCGCGACGGGTTCCCTGTTGTGTGAAGTGCTCAGCAAGCGGCATGTCGAAATCGGCCTGGTGCCGCTGGGCGCCATTGGTATGAGCGTGTTTGCGGTAGACCTGTATTTCGCATCGCGCGGCATGCCGCCTTCGCAGGTCATGGGTGTGTGGGCCTTCCTGTCGCAGCATGACCACTGGCGCGTCATGATTGACCTGGCACTGCTCAGCCTGTTTGCGGGCCTGTACAGCGTGCCCATGTATGCGCTGATCCAGCTGCGCAGCCAGCCGACGCACCGGGCGCGCATCATCGCTGCCAACAATATCCTCAACGCCCTGTTCATGATCGTGAGTTCAATACTTGCAGGAGCGTTGCTCAAGGCTGAATTCAGCATTCCGCAGATATTTTTGTTTGTGGGCCTCGCCAATGCGGTGGTGGCGTTTTACATCTTCATGCTGGTGCCTGAATACCTGCTGCGCTTTGTGGCCCTGCTCGCGTCACGTCTGGTGTACCGCTTTCGCATCACGGGCGATGAGCACATCCCCACCGCAGGTGCAGCCATCCTGACCTGCAACCATGTGAGCTTTGTAGACCCGGTGTTGCTGATGGCGGCCAGCCCACGGCCTATTCATTTCGTCATGGACCACCGCATCTTCAAGATGCCGGTGCTGGGCTGGTTCTTCAAACTTGCCAAGGCCATCCCGATTGCACCCAAGTCCGAGAACCCCGAGCTGTATGAAGCCGCTTTTGAAGCTGCCGCCAAAGTGCTGCGTGACGGTGATCTGCTCGCCATCTTTCCGGAGGGCGGGCTCACCAGGAGTGGCGAGTTGCAGGCTTTCAAGGGCGGCATCATGAAGATTCTTGAAAACGCTGAACGCGACGGCGTGAATGAACCCGTCATACCGATGGCCCTGACCAATCTCTGGGGCTCATTTTTCAGTCGTGCCGAAAAAGGTGTTGCCATGAGCAGGCCGTTCAGGCGCGGATTCCTCAGTCGCGTGGGCCTCAACGTCGGTAGGCCGGTCGCCCCTGCCGATGTCGAGCCCGTTTCGTTGCGTGCAAAAGTCGAGCAGCTTTTTGAAAAGGGAACAGCATGAGCTTCGGACAGTTCTTTAAAACCAGCGGCCGTTTGTCACGCGGTAGTTTCTGGCTGTGCGGCCTTGTTGTCTGGGCTCTGGTTTACGCAGCGTGGGCCGCCCTGGGCTACGCCAGCTCAGGGTTGCTGGCATTTGCCATCAACGTCCCTGCGCTGGCCGTGCTTGCACTGCTCTCTATCCGGCGCCTGCATGACCGCAATCTCTCTGGCTGGTGGTTACTGCTTGTTCTGGTGCCGGTGCTCGGTGCCTTATGGCTGGTCTGGCAAATGGCATTCCGGCGAGGCATTGCCCAGGACAATCGATGGGGTCCTGATCCCTTGCAATCGCGGGGTGATTACCTCGTAGTGCGTTGAGCGCAGAGGGCCATATCAATGAAAAATAACAATACGCATATCGTCAATGACGTCACCGGCCTGAGTCCTGTCGCTGTATGGGCTATCAGCAAACCCACGACCGTGGAGGATGTCTGTGATGCCATCCGGCGTACGGATGGTCCCCTTTCGGTGGGGGGTGGACACTTCAGCATGGGCGGCCAGACCGCAAGCCCTGGCAGCCTTCATCTGGACATGCGTGACATGAACCAGGTTATTTCGTTTTCTCCACAGCAAAAAACGATTCGTGTGCAGGCCGGTATCCGCTGGTGCGACATTCAGCGCTTCGTCGATCCCCACGATCTGGCCGTGAAGATCATGCAGACCTATGCCAACTTCACCGTCGGCGGTGCGCTGAGTGTGAATTGCCATGGACGCTACATGGGGCTGGGCTCGGTGGTGCTGTCGGTGCGCACTATCCGCGTGGTGATGGCTGACGGCAGCGTGCAGGATGCTTCGCCCACCAGTAACCCGGAGCTGTTTTATGCAGTGATCGGCGGTTACGGCGCAGTGGCGGTTATCGTTGAGGCCGAGCTAAGCCTGGCAGACAACGTCAAGGTGAAGCGTCTTGCGCGCAAGATGAGTGCTGCGGAATACATCAGCCATTTCAAGGCCAAGGTGCGTTACTTCCAGGACGCGGTATTTCATAACGCCGATCTGTACCCGCCTCATTACCGCAAGGTGCGCTCTGTGACCTGGGCGCGAACCGATGAGGCCACCACTGATCCGAGACGCCTGCAGCAGGGCGGCGATACCTATCCGGTCAACCGGTATTTCGTATGGGCGGTGACTGAAACGCCTCTGGGGAAATGGCGCCGCGAATATCTGATCGATCCCCTTCTTTACCTTTTCCGAAAAGTGCACTGGCGCAATTTTGAAGCGGGGTACGACGTCGCAGAGCTTGAGCCAGCTTCCCGCAGATACACGACCTACGTGTTACAGGAGTACTTCATTCCGGTTGAGCGATTCAACGATTTTGTGCCCCTGATGGCTGAGATCCTGCAGCGCTACAGGGTCAACGCCCTGAACGTCTCGGTACGTCATGCGCAAAAAGACCCGGGCACGCTGCTGGCCTGGGCTCGAGGGGAAACATTTGCCTTTGTGCTCTATTACAAACAGCGCACACGCGACAACGCCATCAACCGGGTGTCGGTATGGACGCGTGAACTGATCGATGCGGCCATCAGCGTGGGCGGCAGTTATTACCTGCCATACCAGCCGCATGCGACTGCCGCGCAGTTTCATGCGGCTTATCCCCGTGCCAAAGAGCTGTTTGCGCTGAAGCGGCAGCTTGATCCCAATTTCAGGTTTCGCAATGTGCTGTGGGACAAGTATTACGCCCCCACACTGAGCGAATCCAACACCAGCCTTCAGGATTGATGCCATGAGCCACATTCAACCCACTTCAGAGTTCCGCGCTGTTTTTTCGGATATGCGCTGGCACGACGGTTTTTACAAGTTCCTCCAGAACATTTACCGGCTGTACCCGGAAGACCGTTTTCACACGCTGATCAAGAACACGTCGGCCGAACTGGACAACGACGAAGCCATCTACCGCAGGCTGCAACGCGAGTTGCCCCGCATCAAACCCTTCATGGCCGATCTGACCCTCGCCCTGCCAGCCCTTTTCAAGCAAAAAAAGGAGATGGCCGGCCAGACGCTGCGTTTGCTGGACGGCAAGAAACGCATTGACGGTTACATCGAGATCGGATCAACAGGCCGCTACATCAGCGAGTTGCGCAAGCAGGTGAAGGTTGCCGGCCCCATTACGCTTGTCAATGATTTTGCTCCCACCAATTCGCCGGTTGATATTGCCGAGCGCGGCGGGCTGTTCAAAATCGGCAGCTTTGTCCCCATGGCGGATTACGAGCCCTTGCCGGCCAGCCTGCCCGACGCAAGTGTGGAGCTTGTCACCTGTTACATAGGCCTGCATCATTGCCCGCTGGAAAAACTCGATGCCTTCGTCGCTTCCATTGTGAGGGTACTCAAACCCGGTGGCATGTTCATTCTGCGGGACCACGATGTCACGACGCCCGCCATGCATACCTTTGTGTCGCTGGTACATACCGTTTTCAACGCAGGCCTGAATGGCGACTGGGAAACCAACCAGCGCGAGTTGCGGTTTTTCCGTTCCATTGCCCAATGGGTGACCTATCTTGGCGAGCGTGGGTTGCAGGACAGCGGCAAGCGCGAGCTGCAAAAGCACGACCCTTCCGACAATGTCCTGCTGGCTTTTTTCAAATCAGCGTCTGTGGTGAACGCATGAAGCTGTGGTTGAGCCGATGGGGCGCAGCTACAGCCCTGGCCACCTGCATGGGCATGGCGCTTGTGTCGCCCACTGTGAACGCAGGCCCGGTTGCCGGTGCCGAACATGTGCGGGGCGTTGAGCAAACGCTGCTCACTTACCCTGAATGGTTTCTGGTGTTCAGTCCTTATGAGTACGGTGAATTCATCGCTGCCAGCGCGCCCAGCCAGTTTCCGTTCTATGGCCACATTGGCCAGTTCTGGGAAAGCTATAAAGCGGTCTTTGACGAAACGCGCCGGCGGGGCCTGGATCTCAATCCGGGCTATCACCTGATGATCATGGTGATAGGCACCAGCACCACTGTCGAATATGCTGTCAAGTCGGCATATGAAACCATCGTTGGCCGTCTTGCAGAATCCCTGACCGGCCAATCCACGCCTGAAGACCGCCATGCGGCAAATGTGGCGCAGGATTACGTGCGTTTTATCCGTGTCCAGCCCTGGTATCTCTATGACTTTGACAAGGCGCTGGCTGGCCTGTGGCGGGATGTCCCGGCCACAGGCCCCAACATGATTCGCAAGTGGGAGCGCCGCTTTGCCCTGACCACCGAGTACCTGGTCAAGACGGGCTATGCAAGGCTGATCAAGCTCGGTACACAGTCGATTTACGATGCACCCCTGCCTGTCACGGCCGTGGTGGCACGGCCCGAGCCAAACGCGGCAGCTTCGCTGCCCGACCTGAAGGTACTGTCTCCCGTGGGCAATGGAGCCGTATTGCTCACCATTCCGCGTTACGAGGCATTCACAGCCTATGCGCAGGCGCTTGCGGCACAGGGTGTCAATTTCAGCGAGATTGCAGGCAATGACTCCTTCATCCTGGTGAGCGTGCTGGCACCTGCTGCATGGAAGCCGCAAAGCCCTGCAAGTGCCTTGCTGATCCAGCCCATACTCACGCGGCTTGGCACGCAGCGTGTGGTGATGACATTGCCGGTGGCTCACCTGGCCACATCGCTGCGTGAATGGCAGGCGGCCAGCTTGCAGGTGGAGCACGTTTTTGACTACTGATGATCGTCTTGGTCGTGGTCGCGGCTGGGCTTCCCTGACGCTGCGGCTGGTGCTCGCCATGGTTTTGCTTTTTGTGCTGGTGGCTGGGTTTTCCTGGGCGCGCATGTTGTGGGTAGAACGCCTGACGCCGCAGGAAGCAGCTCCCGCCAATGGCCGATGGATACATGCGCATGATGTCGATATTCATGTCCAGGAATTCGGTGATCCTGCTGCACAGCCTCTTGTGCTCACGCACGGCACAGGCGCCTGGAGCGGAACGTGGGACCAGAACGTCCAGGCCATGGCCGGTGCGGGCTATCGCGTCATCGCCATTGACCTGCCTCCTTTCGGTTTCAGCACGCGGCCTTTCACGCACGACTACAGCCGTGCGACACAGGCGCGCCGCATTATTGGCTTGATTGATGGGCTCAAGCTGGGCCCTGTCACCCTGTTAGGTCATTCCTATGGCGGTGGGCCTGCGGCTGAAGCGGCCATGCTGGCGCCAGATCGCGTGCGCCACCTCATCCTGCTTGATGCTGCTATTGGCCTGGTCAAGCAGCCGCCGCCTGCACAAGACCCGGGCATGGCGGCCCGATTGTTCGGTATTCGTCCGGTACGAACGCTTTTGATTGCAACCGTCGGCACCCAACCACTCTTCAGCGAATTCTGGTTGCGCCAATTTGTTTTCAGGAAAGATGTGGTCACAACTGCGCGGATTGCCATTTATCAGAAGCCGTTTGCTATTGGTGGCTTCACCGCTAGTCTTGGCGATTGGGCTGAACAGTTCGCCAGCGAGCGAGGCGTGTTTGCCAGTGAAAGACCCGAAGCCTATCGTGCGATGTCTGTACCGCTGACTCTGGTGTGGGGTCAGGAAGACACCATTACACCGCTGGCACAGGCGCAGGAGTTGAAGGACCTCGTCGCCAATTCGAAGCTGGTGGTTCTTCCCGGCGTGGGGCACATTCCCCAGATCGAAGATCCGGGCCTGTTTAACCGCCGCATCGTCGATGTGCTCAAGCCCTCACGATGATTTTGCTGTATTCAATGCATCTGACCGTGTAATGTGGCTCGATACAGATAACCAGGAACGACCTCATGAGTAAATCCTTGCGCCTTTCAGAAAAATGGTTTCGTCGTGGGCTCTGGCTGGTGGCGTTTGTATTTGCAGGTTTCCTGATTGGGCTGGGCGGAACGCTGGTTGGCGACCTGCCTGAAGTTGAGAAGCAGCTGTCTGTTGACGACTATATGGACTCGTCCGTCACTGTCCCGGCGCGCACCAACATCCGCAACGCAGAACGTGCCGAACAGGATGCCCAGACAGCGCTTGACCAGGCGCAGCTCAAACGCCGGGCCGCGCAAGCCGATTCGGCCGCAGCGCGCGAAACGTTTAACAACTGGCTGTCTACCCGGCGTGCAACCCAACAGG
>JAZKCB010000152.1:0-4934 GCA_040388335.1 Pseudomonadota bacterium
GCCGGTTTGGCTTATTTGGCCTTTGGCTTTTTCGCACCGTACTTGGAGCGCGACTGCTTGCGGTCTTTCACGCCTTGCAGATCGAGCGAACCACGGACGATGTGGTAACGCACACCGGGCAAGTCCTTGACACGACCGCCACGAACCAGCACGACGCTGTGTTCCTGCAGGTTGTGGCCTTCGCCGCCGATGTAGGAAATGACTTCAAACCCGTTGGTCAGGCGCACTTTGGCGACTTTACGCAGGGCAGAGTTTGGTTTTTTAGGCGTCGTGGTGTACACACGGGTGCACACACCGCGGCGCTGCGGAGAGTTTTCCATCGCAGGGCTCTTGGACTTGATCTTTTCGACCTCGCGCCCCTGACGGACTAGCTGATTAATGGTTGGCATTGAAAACGTCCCAAACGTTTGAAACTAACAGGAAAAACGTGAATTGCGTGAAAACGGAAATCTCTCTGGAAATCCAGAAAAGCCTTCGAGTGTAGCAGTTTGGGGGGAAGGCCGCAAATCCAGCCGCCCCCAGCGCCACTAATTCAGCTCCGAAAGCCGTTAAACGCGTGTTTTGGCTAGCCGCTGACCTTATTTCACCCATAGCCGGACGGCATCCCAGGCGCGGCCCAGGATTCCGGCTTCTTCGACTGCTTCCAGAGCGACCAGCGGCACTTCGGCCACGATCGCCGGGTTGTCACCCGAACTGACCTTCAGGCTGCCAATGCGCTGCCCGCGCGTGAAGGGCGCCACCAGCGGGTCCGGCCGTGCAACCTGGGTTTTGAGTTTGGAGCCGGTTCCGGCAGGCACGGCCACCACAACGGGCTGGAACTGGCCCAGCTTGACCGTGGAGGATTTGCCCTTCCAGACATTGGGCGACACCACGGCCTGATTGCCGTCAAACAGTTTGACGGCCTCAAACGCCGTGTAGCCCCAGTTCAGCAGTTTCTGGGATTCGTTGGCGCGGGCGCTGTCGCTGGCGGTGCCCAGCACAATCGCCAGCAAACGACGGCCGCCCGGTGCACCAGCAACGCCAAGATTCGGGAAATCACGCTTCGCCGTGGCGATGATGCAATAGCCGGCAGCTTCCGTGTGGCCGGTTTTCAGTCCGTCCACGCTCGGATCACGAAACAGCAGCGTGTTGCGATTCGTGTCGTTGGCTGCGGGCGTACCAGGATAACGGTACTTCTTGATGGCCGAATAGCCCACGTAATCAGGAAAGTCTGTCATCAGGCGCGTCGCCAGTATGCTCAGATCGCGCGCCGTCGTCGTATGCCCGGCCTCCGTCAGGCCTTCGGGGTTCTTGTAGCCGGTTGACTTCATGCCCAACGCCTTGGCCTGCTCATTCATGAGCTGCACAAAATGCTCGGCGCTGCCGCCCACGCCTTCGGCCAGCGCCATGGTGGCGTCGTTGCCCGACTGCACCACCATGCCCTTGATCAGGTCCTCGACAGGCACCTGCATTTTCGGGTCGATGAACATGCGTGAGCCGGGCATCTTCCAGGCACGCTCGCTGACCGGCAAGGTCTGCTTCAGGTCAATCTTTTTGGCCTTGAGGGCATCAAACACCAGATATTCGCTCATCAGCTTGGTCAGCGACGCAGGTTCTACCGGCGAGTCAATGTCCTTGGCAGCCAGAATCTGGTTGGCCGTCACATCCAGCAGGAGATAGGAGCGTGCGGCGATTTCGGGTGGCTGCGGTGCCTGGGCCTGCGCGGCGGTAGAAATGACAACAGCCGCTACGAGGAGCAGGCCAGAAAAAGCTTTTTCAGCCTTGATGGAAGGGAACATTGATTGGGAAATCCGGTAACTCGGGAATGAATAAATAAGGGCGCGTGGCCGTCAGGCTGCGGTCGAAGACAGGTGGCGAACCACCAGGTTTTTCAGCAGCGGCAATTGTCCATGAAAGAAATGGCCGCCCCCGGGGATAACCGTAACAGGAAGTGCCTGTGGCCGGGCCCAATCCATCACAGCCGACAGGGCCACTGTGTCGTCCTGCTCGCCATGAACGACCAGGGTTTTGAGGTGTGCGGCAGCGTCAACAGGCGCCGCGACGCTGCGGCTCACACTGGTGCCGACCAGCACCAGCTTTTCGATGGCCCTGGATGGATTCAGGCGCTCGAACGCATGCGTGGTGACAAAGGCGCCGAACGAAAACCCGGCGAGGCACAGGGGGCCCTCAGGCGCCACGCTTGCGGCCACGGCCAGCAAATCATCGAGTTCACCACGGCCTTCATCGTGTGCGCCCTCGGTGCCGCCCACACCCCGGAAGTTAAAGCGCACCGCCGTCCAGCCGCACTGCGTGAAGGCCCGGGCCAGCGTCTGCACGACCTTGTTGTCCATGGTGCCGCCAAACAGCGGGTGCGGATGCGCAATCACCGCCGTGCCTCTGGACTGCACGTCAGTGGAGGGGCCATCGATGGCGACTTCAATCGCGCCAGCCGCGCCCTGAACGATCGTTTTCTGTGTCTGCGAGTTCATGCCTGAGCCAGCCTAGCGTCCAACATCGGGTGGTGTCAAAAGCCGTTCGACCACCTTGCCATTTTTCAGGTGCGACTCGACGATTTCATCAATATCCTGCGCGTCCACATAGGTGTACCAGACAGCCTCCGGATAGACCACCGCCACCGGCCCGCCCGCGCAGCGGTCCAGGCAACCGGCCTTGTTGACCCGGACCTTGCCCGGCCCCGAGAGGCCAGCTTTTTTGACCTGCGATTTGCAGCGGTCAAAGCCTTCCTGCGCACGGTGGTCGGCGCAGCAGTCTTCGCCGGGCTTGCGCTGGTTCAGGCAGAAAAAGATGTGGCGTTCGTAATAGGACGCTGGAGGATTGGCTGGAGTCATCAGCCGATTTTACGTACCGCGTGTTTCCGGTGACTCGCGGCCGGACAGGCGCGTCAATACATAGAGCAGCGCGGCATACGGCCATATCCAGCCCAGCCACTGCGCGATGCCATGAAAACGGATGAATCTGCCCTGCTCCCAGGTTTGCAGTGTTTGCGCAAAGTAGGCGCTGGCCGGCGCCTGGTTCAACAGGGCCAGGTGAATGGCCAGCGCCAGCAGCGCAAAGGCCGCCGCACCGCGCCGCCCCAGCGGGAGCAACACGATGGCCAGCACCACGGCCAGCCAGAGACCGGCCTGCACCGGCAGGTCCATCCATGCCCACGCATGATCGGGCCCATAGCTGAGCGCTGCAGACAGGGCCGAAGCCCCCACGCCCGTGCCAAGAATCACCAGAGAAAAGACCGCCCGCTGCCAGATGGCGCGAATCACCGAATAACCGATCAAACAGGGGATCAGCGCACCCAGGGCCACGCACATCAACTCGGCCCCCGGCACCAGTGGCTGCAACTCGATCTCGCGCACGGGCAGCCAGACCAGGAAGGGCGTGTCGACCAGCGTTTCGGCCAGGGCCGTTTCCAGCCGCTCAAACACCTGGCCCAGCCCCATGGGGACTGACGCAGGAAAAAGCAGCGCCAGCGGCCAGAGCATCAAAAGCACCAGGGCGCCGCGGGCATCGCGTGCAAACCAGCGTTCGCGAAAGCGGCTCCAGCGGTCCACGATGCCCAGCTTCTCAAGTGCCCAGGCGATGCAGGCACCTGCCCAGGCACCCGTGATGTTGAGGACCAGATCGACATTGGAAGGAATACGCCGCGGAAGATAGCTCTGCAGGGACTCCATGCACAGCGACAGCAGCCCGGAAGCCAGAACGGCGACTGTCACTGCCCACTTCACACGCCCGCTGAGCAGCGCCGACAGGGCCAGCAAAAACCCCAGTGGCATATAGCCCGCGAGGTTGGCGGCGACATCAAAACCCGTCCAGTATTTGGGCAGCGGCGCAGTCAGGAAGGCAAAGGGCGATATGCCCTGGTCACGCCATTCGGTAAAGGGATAGAGGCTGGCGTAAAAAATCAGGCAAATCATCGCCAGCGCGAGCGGCCAGGCGGATGTCTTGACACCGACATTTGGTACACCCCCATCGTCTTCACTACGCTGCGTTTCGTGTAATTCCTTTCCCCCTTGAAGACCTGGCACACCCCTGACATCCTCACGGTGCTGCGCACCGCGTGGTTCTGCCTCCCCTTGCAGGGGACGACGCATTGCGCCCGGCAAAGCCGTCTCGTTCGTGTCTGCTTGTGAATTCGGGTACGGCATGCCGTGCAACCTTGGGAGCTCAGAAGGGTTTGACCACCACCAGAATCACCGCTGCCAGCAGCAGCAGCACCGGCACTTCATTGAAGAAGCGGTACCAGCGGTGACTGCGCGTATTGCGACCGGCATTGAATTTTTTGAGCAGGCTCCAGCAGGCATGGTGATAGCCCAGCGCCAGCAACACGACAAAAAGCTTGGCATGCATCCAGCCCGCGCCCTTGCCGATGCCGTAGCCCAGAAACAGCCAAAGCCCGAACACCAGGGCAGGAACCGCCAGAATGGTCGTGAACCGGAGCAGCTTGCCAGCCATCAACAACAAGCGGTCCCGCTCGGCCGCATTGCCAGCCGGCACCATCGCCAGGTTGACAAAAATGCGCGGCAAATAAAACAGCCCCGCGAACCAGCTGGCAACAAAAACAATGTGAAGCGATTTGACCCAAAGCATCGCGTTAGTTTAGTCCGCAGGATGCCACGCAGACCCCGGCATATCGGGAAATTCGTTTGGCGGGATGAAGTGCAAGGCGCACGGAGCGCAGAGGGTTATTGGGGTCAGACACCAATTTCATTGCGGTGCGTGCACCGCACCCTGCGGGCGTGCCGAAGGCACGATGAATTTGGGCTCTGACCCCAAAAACCCGCATGAGGATTCAGAGCACCGCGCAACACAGCAATTCGCCCGGCAAATGGATTTAGCGATATGCCGGGCAAAAAAATGCCCGGGGGCATGAAGCCACCGGGCTCTGAAGCCTCGTTGTTTTGACACGCGAAGGCCCCGCTCAGGGAGGTAAAGCGGGATGC
>JAZKCB010000153.1:0-24436 GCA_040388335.1 Pseudomonadota bacterium
ATGTGCTGGACGGCAAGGACGACCCGCTGGACTTTGTGCTCTGGAAGAGCGCCAAGCCTGCCGAGCCAGATGACGCCAAATGGCCCAGCGTTTACGGTTCCGGCCGTCCCGGCTGGCATATTGAGTGCTCGGCCATGGCGTGCGAGCTTCTGGGTGAGTCGTTTGACATCCATGGCGGTGGCGCGGACCTGCAGTTTCCTCACCATGAAAACGAGATCGCGCAGTCGGAAGGCGCGTTTGGCAAGTCGCTGGCCAGCGTGTGGATGCACAACGGCTTTGTAAGGGTCGACAACGAAAAGATGTCCAAGTCCCTGGGCAACTTCTTCACCATCCGCGAAATCCTTGCCAAATACGATGCCGAGACCGTCCGCTTTTTTATCCTGCGTGCCCACTACCGGAGCCCGCTTAATTACAGCGATGCGCATCTTGACGATGCACGCAGCTCGCTGAAGCGACTGTACACGGCACTCAATTCCGTGCGTATCGATACGCTGGAAGGGGATGCGGGCACTGTCGACTGGTCCAATCCTTTTGCCGTTCGCTTCAAGACCGCGATGGATGAGGACTTTGGCACGCCGGAGGCCATGGCCGTTCTGTTCGACCTGGCCGGTGAAGTCAATAAAACAGCCTCAGTTGAAATGGGCGTGCTGCTTAGGAACCTGGGCGGTTGCCTTGGCCTCTTGCAGAGCGAGCCTGGTGCTTACCTGAAAGCCGGCGCAGGCCTTGACGAGGCGAGTATCCAGAAGCTGATTGCCCAGCGTGCGGAAGCCAAGGCCGCGAAAAACTTTGCACTTGCCGACAAAATTCGTAGCGATTTGCTGGCGCAGGGCATTGTGCTCAAGGACTCTCCTGCAGGCACGACCTGGGAAGCCGGCTCATGAAAAAGACGGTGAAGCCAGAGGTGGAAGACCTGGGCCCGGTTAATTCCACGCCCGAGTACTGGGCGGAAGCCTGCAGGCACCTGACTAAAAAAGACCGCGTCATGAAACGCCTGATTCCCCAGTTTGGCGATGCTTGCCTGCAGTCACGGGGTGACGCTTTCAGTACTTTGGCGCGCAGCATCGTCGGCCAGCAGATATCCGTCAAGGCAGCGCAGTCGGTCTGGCACAAGTTTGTGGCCCTGCCTAAAAAGATGACGCCAGCCAACGTCCTCAAGCTCAAGGTAGACGATATGCGCGCCGCCGGCCTGAGTGCACGCAAGGTTGAATACCTGGTCGACTTGTCCATTCACTTTGATGCCGGTACGGTTCATGTGAAGGACTGGGCGGCAATGGACGACGAGGCCATCATTGAAGAACTGGTGGCCATCCGCGGCATAGGTCGCTGGACGGCAGAGATGTTTTTGATCTTTTACCTGCGTCGGCCCAATGTGCTGCCGCTGGACGATGTGGGGCTGATTGCCGGCATCAGCAAGAGTTATTTTTCAGGTGAATCTGTCAGCCGCAGCGATGCCCGCGAGGTGGCGGCCGCCTGGGCACCCTATTGCAGCGTTGCAACTTGGTATATTTGGCGCTCGCTCGACCCTTTGCCCGTACTGGGCGCCGAGCCGACCTGATTTTGAAGCCTTGAGGAGCAAACATGGCGAAAAAGACATTTCTCGATTTCGAGCAGCCGATTGCGGAGCTCGAAGGAAAAATTGAAGAGCTGCGCTACGTGCAGACCGAGTCGGCGGTCGACATCTCGGAAGAGATCGACCAGCTCGCCAAAAAGAGCCAGCAGCTCACCAAGGACATCTACAGCGACCTGACGCCCTGGCAGATCACCAAGATCGCCCGCCACGCCGAGCGGCCCTATACGCTGGACTACATCCGCGAGATATTCACCGACTTTGTCGAGTTGCACGGGGACAGGCATTTTTCGGACGACCTGTCCATCGTCGGCGGCCTGGCCCGCTTCAACGGCACGGCCTGCATGGTGCTGGGTCACCAGAAAGGCCGCGACACCAAAGAGCGCGGCCTGCGCAACTTCGGCATGAGCAAGCCCGAGGGTTATCGCAAGGCCTTGCGCCTGATGAAAACCGCCGAAAAGTTCAAGCTCCCTGTCTTCACCTTTGTCGATACGCCGGGCGCCTACCCCGGCATCGACGCTGAGGAGCGCGGCCAGTCTGAAGCCATAGGCCGCAACATCTTCGAGATGGCGCAGCTTGAGGTGCCCATCATCACCACCATCATCGGTGAAGGCGGCTCCGGCGGTGCACTGGCGATTTCGGTGGCCGACCAGGTCGTCATGCTGCAGTATTCGATTTACTCGGTCATCAGCCCAGAAGGCTGCGCTTCCATCTTGTGGAAGACCTCTGACAAGGCTGAAGTCGCTGCAGAAGCGCTGGGCATCACAGCTCACCGGCTCAAGGCTTTGGGTGTGATCGACAAGATCGTCAACGAGCCTGTCGGTGGCGCGCACCGCGACCACAAGCAGATGGCGGCGTTCCTCAAGCGTGCCCTGAACGACGCGTTCAGGCAGGTCAGCGATTTGAAGGTCAAGGAATTGCTGGACCGCCGCTACGAACGCCTGCAAAGCTATGGCCGCTACACCGACACCAAAGCCGACGCCAAATAAGCTGTCTGTGCCGCCAGCTGGCAATCCAGCAATGGCGGCGCTCTCATCGGGGGTTCGAATCCCTCCGTTTCCGCCAATTGGGGTTGCCTACAGCGGCGGTGCCGATTCCACCGCCTTGCTGCTGGCTGCGGCTGAACGTTGGCCGGGCCAGGTTCAAGCCATTCACATCCATCACGGCCTGCAGGCTGCGGCAGATGATTTCCTCCGTGTTTGCGAATCTGTGTGCGCCGGCTTGAACATCCCCTTGCACGCCGTCAGGGTCGATGCGTCCGCAGCGACCGGTGAAAGTCCTGAAGACGCTGCCCGCAAGGCACGCTACACCGCGCTTGCACGTGAGGCGCTGCGGCTGGGTGTCACGAGCGTGCTGCTGGGCCAGCATGCCGATGACCAGGTTGAAACACTCTTGCTGGCCTTGAGCCGTGGGGCAGGGTTGCCGGGACTCTCTGGCATGGGGCCGCAGTTTGATCGTGGGGGCATGCAGTTTTATCGCCCCTTGCTGCAAACGCCTTCCGCTGATTTGCGTGCCTGGCTTGTGGAAGGTGACATCCCGTTTGTCGATGACCCGACGAATACCGACGAACGCTACACCCGCAACATGATCCGTGCACGGTTGTTGCCTGCGCTGGAAGGCGCTTTCCCGCAGTTTCGCGAAACCTTTGCACGCAGTGCCCGGCATGCTGCGCAGGCCCACGAGTTGCTCATTGAGCTTGCGGCTGAAGACCTTGTGCGCGTGGGGTCACCGCCCGCCATCAAAAGTTTGCAGGCGCTGTCAAAAAACCGCCAGGCCAACGTGCTCAGATACTGGCTGCTTGAGGCGCACAGGGCTACGCCAAGTGCTGCGCAGCTTGAGCAACTGCTGTCCCAGATCGCCGCATCTACCACGCGTGGTCACCAGATCAACATCAAGGTCGCCACCGGGCACGTGACACGTGCGGGCCCTGTACTCGCCTGGGGCTGAGTCGCGCCCCCAGAGGAACCGTCTGGCTATAATTGAGGGCTTTGCTAGCGGTGGCATCTTCATCGAAAGACGCTTTTCTGCCTGCAAAAAGTGCAAAAACCAACCCTTGATTGACATCCTGCAATGGCTTTGATCGTTCACAAATACGGCGGCACATCGATGGGCTCGACCGAGCGCATACGCAATGTTGCCAAACGCGTTGCCAAATGGGCGCGTGCCGGCCACCAGATGGTGGTTGTCCCCAGCGCCATGAGTGGCGAAACCAACCGTCTGCTCGGGCTGGCCAAAGAGCTTTCCCCCGCAAAACCGGGCGACGCCTATGGCCGCGAACTTGACGCGCTGGCCGCGACCGGCGAGCAGGCTTCCAGCGCATTGCTCGCCATTGCCCTGCAGGCCGAGAGCATGCAGTCGGTCAGCTATGCCGGCTGGCAGGTCGCCATCAAAACCAACAGCGCCTACACCAAGGCCCGCATCGAATCGATTGACGACAAGAAGGTCAAGGCCGACCTGGATGCCGGCAAGGTCGTCATCATTACCGGCTTCCAGGGTGTGGATGAAGGCGACAACATCACCACACTTGGCCGCGGGGGCTCTGACACCTCGGCCGTAGCGATTGCTGCCGCCTTGAAAGCGCATGAGTGCCTGATTTATACCGATGTCGACGGCGTTTACACCACGGACCCGCGCGTCGTGCCCGAAGCCCGCCGCCTGCAGACCGTGAGTTTTGAAGAGATGCTTGAAATGGCATCGCTGGGCTCCAAGGTGCTGCAGATCCGTTCGGTTGAGTTCGCCGGCAAGTACAAGGTCCCGCTACGCGTGCTCAGCAGCTTTACCGACTGGGACATCGACATCAACGAAGAAGCCAAATCGGGCACTTTGATCAGTTTTGAGGAAGACGAAAACATGGAACAAGCCATCGTATCGGGCATCGCGTTCAACCGCGACGAAGCCAAAATCTCCATCCTGGGCGTGCCTGACACCCCGGGCATTGCCTACCAGATCCTGGGCGCCGTGGCCGATGCCAACATCGAAGTTGATGTGATCATCCAGAACATCAGCAAGGACGGCAAAACCGACTTCAGCTTTACCGTTCACCGCAATGACTACGCCAAGGCCATCGACCTGCTCAAGGCCGAGGTGCTGCCAAAACTCGGCGCGCACGAGATCACCGGCGACGCCAAGATCTGCAAGGTCAGCATCGTCGGCATCGGCATGCGCAGCCATGTGGGCATTGCCAGCAAGATGTTCCGCGTGCTGAGCGAGGAAGGCATCAACATCCAGATGATTTCCACCAGCGAAATCAAGACATCCGTGGTGATTGACGAGAAATACATGGAGCTCGCCGTGCGTGCTTTGCACAAGGCTTTTGACCTGGACCAGCCCGCGGGCTGAAAACCGGCTTTAAGTCGTGAGATAATTGCTTTATTGGAAACGTGACCGAGTGGCCGAAGGTGCTCCCCTGCTAAGGGAGTATGGGGTGTAGAGCCTCATCGAGGGTTCGAATCCCTCCGTTTCCGCCAATACAAAAAGCCACCCTCGGGTGGCTTTTTTGTTTCTGTATCAGGCGTGCTTCAATTCCACTTCAAATAAAGCCAGCCGCAAAACGCGAATCCGATGAGCCACAACAGCCAGGTTTGCGGGACTGCGTATGGGTAAATCATCATCGCTACGCCTGACCAGGTCAGCAGGGGGCGTTCGCTCTTGCGACCTCTCCTGAAGGCAGCATAGCCGATGATGCCGAACAGGATGGCGCCAAAAATATAGGCGGGGCTGGGCAGCGCGAGACCCATGGATTTGAGATTTGTAAGGTCGTTCATGAAGGGCGGTCTGTGCGGAACGGGGTAGATGTATCGGCTGATTGTGCGCCGTAACAACGGTCAGCCGGGTATCTTCCCCGATTGTTTCGTCTGTGAGCTCCTGGGTAATATCTGTCGACCCAAACGAAACACCCACATCTCGAGGACTACCATGCAGGAAGCCGCTTATTTCTACATTTCAAAATTCTGGATTGCCCCCGCAGGCAAGGCCGCGTTGATGGCCTGGCTGGAGAACGGTCATGTGGCCGAGGTCGTCAGCCAGCCCGGGTTTCTCTGGTGCAGGCAGATCGACCTGCATGAAAAAGATGCGGACGGTTGCGAGTCCTACATGATGATTTATGCGCTGGAGTCTGAAGAGCACTTCAAGCGCTACAAGGCCAATGAAAAGCTCGCTGCCAAATTTGCGGAGCAACGCAAGGACTTTGCGCACCACCTGCGCATGGACCGTTGGGATGGTGCCGTCGTCGGCGTGTTCGATCGCCCAGCCTGAGTTTCTTCTTCAGCTCAGGCTTTTGCAGGCTTGCGGACTGCAGGTTTTTTGACCGCAGGTTTGCCGGTGAGGGGGGCGCCCGCAGGCAGGCCCGGCTTGCGCGACACGAAGAGTTCCGCAATCACGCCGCGCAACCATTTGTTGGCCATATCGTTGTGGCTGCGCTGGTGCCAGAACTGCTTGATTTCAAAGCGCGGCGTTTCCACCGGCAGGCGCAGCATCTTGATCCTCGGCATTGCAGGTATGAAGGCCATGACGTAGCTGGGTACGGTCGCGAGCAGGTCTGTCTGCTGCACGATCTCGGGCACCACCATGAAGTGAGGCACACGCAGGGCAATGCGACGACTCAAGCCCTTGTTGGCAAGGTAACGCTCTATGAAGGTCGTGGTGGATGACTGAAGCGAGATATTGCTGTAGCGCGAACCTGCAGGCTCGATCAGGATATGCGACTCTTCTGAAAACTGTTTGAGCGTCAGGCTGTCGCCGACGCGGGGATGGTCGGTTCTGGCGAGGCAGACATAGGAGTCGACAAAAAGACGCTGCTGGTAGAAGCCAGCCTTCAAGGCGGGTAAAAAACCTAGCGCAAGATCTGCTTCGCCTGACGTAAATGCGGTGTGATATGACTCGCGCGGCAACTGCAGCACACGCAGGTTGACCCCCGGCGCCACGGTTTTCAGCTTTGTGATGAGACGCGGAAGGTACACCAGCTCCCCAATATCGCTCATCAGCAGCTGAAAGGTGCGGTCGCATGTGGCAGGGTCAAAAACAGACGCCCCTTCGAGCGCCCCCTGCAGCATGGCGAGGCCGTCTTTCACCGTGCCGGCGATCTGTTTGGCAAACGCGGTGGGCTCCATGCCGGTCGGCACACGTACAAATAGCGGGTCGCCCGATATCGCCCGCAGCCTTGAAAGGGCGTGACTCATGGATGGCTGCGATAGCCCCAGGCGGAAGCCGGCGCGGGTCAGGTTGCCGTCCTGCATCAGGGCGTCAAACGCCAGCAGCAGGTTGAGGTCCATCTTGCGGATATCCATAAAAGTGCCTTTGAGGGTACAGGGGCTTTCGAGTTGCCCGTTGATTATCAGGATTTCTAATGTAGCCAATTCAGTCCATCGATTGTATTGATTGACGTGCGGTGATACCTTTGCGCAACTTTAAAAAATACACGGAGACAAAGCCGATGGAACGCAAACGTAAACGGCTGCAATCGGACATGGGCTGGAGCAATGAAGCCAGCATCACTGTCCAGGGCCTTGATCTTCCCGGTGAGATCCTGGGCAAGCTCAATCTGGGCGACTTCGCCTTCCTTGAAATCAAGGGGCGCAAACCCTCGCCCGGTGAATCGATTGTTTTCAATGCCATGCTGGCCACGCTGGTTGAACACGGCATGACTCCCATGGTGATCGCCGCACGCCTGACTTACCTGGGTGCGCCCGAGTCGCTGCAGGGCGCGGTGGCTGCCGGCATCCTGGGCATGGGCACCACTTTTGCCGGCACTGCAGAAGGCTCCGCGCGCATTTTGCAGGAGGCCATCACCAAAGACACCACACAGGCAGACCTGCCGGGTCTCGCCGAGCAGATCGTCGCCAGACACATGGCGTCGAAAACCTCCATCCCCGGCATAGGCCATCCGCTTCACAAACCGATAGACCCGCGTACGCCGCGCCTGTTCCAGCTGGCTGACGAAAACGGGCTGAGCGGCAAATATGTCGAACTGATAAAGCTGGTGGCCAGTGCCGCAGAGCGCGCCCTGAACAAGCCGGGCCAGCTTCCAGTCAATGCAACCGGTGCGTTGGGCGCACTGTCTTCTGAACTGGATATTCCGTGGCGGCTCTGCCGTGGGCTGGCTGTCATAGGCCGCACCATAGGCATCGTCGGCCATCTCGCTGAAGAGATGCGCAATCCGCTCGGCCGTGAGGTGTGGGAGCGCACCGAAGAAGAAGCCTCTTCCCACGTCCGCCAGCCCTGATTTTTATTGGAGAAGACATCATGCTCAATCGTCGAAAAACACTGGCTGTGGCCGCCGCCGCCACCCTGGGCACCAGCCTGAGTGCTTTCTCACAGACCGGCAAGTGGCCCGGCAGGCCGATCCGGGTCATCGTGCCTTTTGCACCAGCGGGCGCGGTGGATTTGCTGTCGCGCTTTCTGGGGGAAAAGCTGGGCGCCGAACTGGGCCAGACATTCCTCATCGACAACCGGCCGGGCGCCGGGGGCAATATCGGCACCGAGATGGTGGTCCGTGCCGGCGGTGACGGCTACACACTCCTTATCGCCGGCAGCCCGACGCATGTCATCAATCCCTACCTGTACAAAAACCTTTCCTACAACCCGGTGAAGGACCTGAGCCAGGTGGCATTGATCGCTTCTGCGCCCAACCTGCTGGTGGTCAATCCCGCCCTGGGGCTGGGCTCCGTGGAAGACCTCGTCAAGCTTGCACGCAGCAAGCCTGGCCAGATCAGTTTCTCTTCGGCGGGCAATGGCACCAGCGGTCACCTTGCGGGTGAATTGCTTCGCAGCCAGGCAAAGATCGACATCATGCATGTCCCCTACAAAGGCCAGGCAGATGCCATCACTGCTGTTATTCGCGGCGAGGTGGCTTTTGCATTTGTCACCATCCCTGGCACGCTGGCGCTCGTCAAGGACGGGCGGCTTAAAGCCATTGCGGTCACAAGTGCGGCTCGTAGTGCACTGGTGCCCGATCTGCCGACCGTGACGCAAGCCGGCTACAAGGACTTTGAGGTGCTCGCCTGGTACTGCATGTCGGCACCTGCGGGCGTGCCTGCGCCTGTCGTTGCAAGGCTTGCGTCCGAGATCGACAAACTTCTGCAGCAGCCCGCCACCAAAGACAAGCTGATCTCGCTTGGCATGGAGCCCAATTTTAAAAAGGGCCAGGATTTCATCAGCTACATGGCCAAGGAGTCAGCCAAGTGGGGCAAGGTCATCAAGGACGCCAACATCGTCGCGAGCTGAATTTCATGCGCCTGGTCAAATGGTCATTTCACACCTGCCGCCTGTCGTATGAGCGGCCGGTCCAGTGGAGCGATGTCGTTGAAGATGCGGCTGAATTCCTGCTGCTCAAACTCGAGTCCGACACTGGCCATACAGGTGTGGCTGAGATGACGCTTAAACCGACCTGGACGGGCACATCGCTGCGCGGCCTGGTGGCTGCACTCGATGACCTGCTGCTTCCGCTGGTTGCAAGTAATGCGGTCGATGACAGGACGGCCGTGCGCCGCGCCATGGATGCCTTTCCCGGCAATCTGGCGGCCAGGGCGATGCTCGACAACGCGCTCTGGGATTTGCAGGCGGCCGCATCCGGGCAGGCGCTCTGGCGTTCATGGAATGGCAGAGGCACAGTGCCGTTGACGTGGGTGCTTACCCGACAGGCGCCTGCATTGATGGTTGCCGAGGCCGTTGCCGTCAAGGCGAAGTACGGGTTCGATTCGATCAAGGTCAAGGGCGGCCAGGGGCTGGAGACCGACGTGCGCGCGATGCGTGAACTAGGGGCCGCTCTTGGGGGCAGCGTCCGTTTGTATGTAGATGCCAATGGCGCCTATGCGTTTGACCAGGCCCTCGACTATGTTGCCGCAATGGCCGATGCCGGGGCGGAGGTGGTCGAAGACCCGTGTGGCCTGCGCCCTGACGCAGCGTTCACCAAATTGCAGGATGCCACACGAACACCAATTTTGGTGGATTTCGGGTCCGAGTCGCTGCGGGATGCCCAGTTGTTTCTGGAGCGTGGGGCTAGAGCAATCAGCCTCAAGCCCGGACGCTTCGGCCTGACCGATACGCGCGAGATGGCCCGGCTGTCAGCTCTGGCCGGCTGCAAGGTGGTGGTGGGCATGTTTGGGGAAAGCGCGCTCGGCACGCTGCCTGCGCTCAGCCTGGCATCAACCCTGCCCAAAGATGCGTTGCCCGCCGAAGTGACATGGTTTCTGGCCATGACGCAGCAGTGCATCACCCATGCCATAGAGGTGCGGGACGGGATGGCCGTCCTGCCCGATATCGCGGGTTGCGCGTCGCTTGTCGACTGGAACAGGCTGTCGCCGCTCACCACATGAACAAACAGAAAAACAGAAGGATTGATCAATGAAGGATTTCGGGCTGACCGAAGAGCAGCGCCTCATACGCGACACCGTCAAAGGCCTTGCAAAGGAACATTTTTCTCCTGGCGCTGCTATGGCTGACCGGCAATGCAAACCTCCAGTTGATAACCTGAAGGTGCTCGCAGGTCACGGCTTCACGGGCATGTTCATGCCTGAAGCCTATGGTGGTGCCGGCCTTGGTTTGATGGAGAACGTGCTGGTCGTGGAACAGATTGCACGTTACTGCGCCAATACGGCCATGCTGTTCTCCTGTACCGACGGTGCGACGCCGCGCGCCTTGCTGGGTGTGGGCACTGAAGAGCAGAAAAAACGCTACCTGCCGCGGCTGGTGAGTGGCGAGTTGCTCACGGCATGGAGCATGTCCGAGCCCAACGCCGGCTCGGATGTCGGCAATGTGCAGACCAAAGCCGTGCTGGACGGCGACGACTATGTCATCAACGGCAGCAAGCTCTGGTGCACGGCAGCGCAGGTATCAGAACTCTTTCTGGTATTGGTGCGGCTGGACGCTTCACCAGGCATGAAAGGTGTGGGTGCCATTCTGGTGGAGCGCGATACGCCCGGCTTTACCGTGGGCAAGCACCTCGACCTTCTCGGCCTGCGCGGCACGGGCATGGCCGAACTGGTCTTTGAAAACTGCCGAGTGCCCAAAGCCAACCTCTTGTTACCTGCAGGTCGCATGCGTGAACTGCTGGCAGTGCTGGATGCCGACCGCATCAGCGGCAACCCACCGGTCTGTCTGGGTATTGCGCAGGCAGCTTTTGAAAACGTGGTGCAGCACCTCAAAGACAGGCACCAATTTGGGAAACCACTGGCCGACAACCAGGGGCTGCAGTGGAAGCTTGCCGATATGGCGATCGATATTGAGGCTGCGCGTGCCTTGCTCTACAGGGCTGCCGCGCGCGTGGATGAGGGCAAGCCCAGCATCGTCGATACCTCCATCACCAAGGCCTACGTCAACCAGATGTCGGTACGCGTCACCAATGAAGCCATGCAGCTGGCGGGCGCTTACGGACTGTCGGAAGAGTATCCGTATGAGCGCTATTTCCGTGATGTGCGCGGCATGTCCATCGGGTATGGCACGGTCGAGATACATCGCAGTTCCATCGCCAGGGAAATCCTGGCCGGTCGTTACGAGTTTTAGGAAAAAAGAGATATGACTTCAAGAACAGATTCCATCAGTGCGGGCAGCCCTGCCGACGGCCAGCACTTTGACGCTTATGTGAGCATTCCCGAAAAGCCAAATGGCCATGCCGTGATCGTCCTGCATGAGATTTTTGGTGTGACACCCTCCGTGCGCAAGGTGGCAGACCGCTTTGCCGAAGCAGGCTATCTGGCGGTGGCGCCAGATTTGTTCTGGCGGGTTGAGCCGGGCCTCTCGCTGTCGCATTCCAAAGAAGACATGGCGCGCGCTTTTTCAATCCTTGGTGGCTTTAGCGATGCAGGCGCGATGGACGACATCGCCAGCACGCTGGCACACATCAAGGGTTTGCCTGGTTTCAAGGGACGCATTGCCGTGACTGGCATGTGCCTGGGCGGCAAGCTGACCTATCTCGCAGCAGCGCGCATGCCGCTTGATGCGGCGATTGCTTTTTATGGCGTGGGCATTGAAAAACACCTGGACGAAGCCAAAGGCATCACCTCCCCAGTATTGATGTTCTTCGGCGGCATCGATAAATACGTGACCGCCGAGGCGCGCAGCGACATCGAGTCTGCCGTCAAGGGCAAGGCTGATGTGGTCGTCTACCCGGAAGCCGACCACGGCTTCTATACGCGTGGAGAAGCAGCCACGGTGGCAGACGCACACCAGAAAGCACTCGCCTTCCTGTCCGCATCCCTGACCACGCAAAGGAGCTGACGTGAGTGTTTCTTTTGAAGAGATCAAGATCGGCGACAGCTGGCGCAGCACCGGGCGCACATTGACCGAAGCGGAGCTTACGCTGGCCTGCATGACGAGCGGTGACTGGCACCCGGTTCATGCCGACGCGCAGTACGCCCAATCATCAGTCGGGGGCGCACGCATTTTTCACGGTACTTATTGCCTGCATGTGGCCATTGCCATGGCTTCGCACTTCCCGGATCTTGGCCCTGCCGTCATTGGTGCGCTGGGGTTCAAGGAATGGAAATTTCTGGCCCCCGTTGTTCCCGGCGATACCGTACATGTCGAGGTCGAAATTCAGGGCAAACGTCTGACCTCTGATGGCAAGCGCGGCCTGATTGAGCGGCGCATCCGCCTCGTCAATCATTCTGGCGTCACGGTCCAGGATGGTATTGCCACCATGATGGCGGCTGCGGGAGCGGCATCATGATTCTTGGCGAAGTCATCGAACGCAACGAGCGCTGTTTTGGCGCACATCCGGCATTGCTGTTTGAAGGCCGCACCATCACGCACGGCGAGTTTGCCTTGCGTGTTCGCCGCCTCATCAATGCACTGACCGGCATGGGTTGCAAAAGGCAGGACCGCATAGCCGTGCTCTCGCGCAATTGCCCCGAGTATCTGGAGGTTTATGGCGCAGCTGCGCTGGCAGGCTTTATCGGCGTGGGTGTCAACTACCGGTTGTCAGCACCCGAGCAGCTGGACATTCTGACGGATGCCGCACCCGAGGTACTGCTGTATGAGCCTGAATATGCGGCAAGGGTAGACGAGTTGCGTGCCATGCTGCCACCCGCGACGCGGTATGTTTGTTTCGGCGCTGCCAGCAGCTGGGCCCTGTCGTATGAGGATGTGATGGCGGGCAGCCACGATGGCGTGCCATCGATACGTGCCGAAGCCGACGACACGCTGTTCCTCATCTACACCAGTGGCACCACAGGCAAACCCAAGGGCGTGATGCTCGGTAACGAAGGGCAGCTGGAGCAGGCGAGGGCGCAGGCCATCTCCCATTGCGCTGCCCAGACCGACCGCATGCTTATCGTCATGCCTTTCTATCACATAGGCGGCCCTACAGAACTGCTGACTTACCTCGTTACCGGCTCCACCATCGTGTTGCACCGCACCTTTGATGCACGTGCGATTTTGCAGAGCATGCAGGACAGCGGCGTCACTGCCGCGCACCTGGCACCCACCATGATCCAGATGGTGCTGGAGGTGCAGGAGAAAACCCCTTACGACCTCTCAAGGCTGCACACCATCATTTATGCGTCGGCGCCCATGTCCGTTGCATTGTCAAAACGTGCAAGGAGTGCCTTCGGTCCGGTCTTCATGCAGATCTACGGCATGTCTGAACTGGGCCTGGGCAGCGTGCTGCTCAAACACCAGCACATCCTCGACGGCACACTCGCGCAGGTCAAGCGCCTGGCTTCTGCAGGCCAGCCTTACCTTGGCACCGACATGAAGATCGTCGGCAAGGACGGTAAACCTTGCGCCGTGGGCGAGACCGGCGATTTGCTGATGCGTTCCAGAGCCCTCATGCAGGGTTACTGGAACCGGCCCGAGCAGACGCGCGAAGCCCTGTCTGAGGATGGCTTCATGCGCACGGGCGATATGGGCTACTTTGATGACGAAGGTTTTCTCTTCATCGTGGACCGCAAGAAAGACATGGTTGTCTCGGGCGGGGAGAACATTTACTCGCGTGAGGTCGAAGAAGTGCTGATGCAGCACCCAGCGATTGCCGAGGCGGCCGTGATCGGCGTGCCTGATCCCAAGTGGGGTGAATCCGTCATGGCCTTTGTGGTGCTCAAAAGCGGCATGCAGGTCACGGAAGAAGAGGCCGTCCAGCACTGCAAGAAGTCCCTCGCCAGCTACAAGAAACCGAAATACCTGAAGGTGATCGAGGTCATGCCGCGCGTGGTGAGTACCAACAAGATAGACAAACGCGCGCTCAGGGAGCCGTTTTGGGCCGGCAGTGACCGGCAGGTTGGCTAAGGATGCTCTGCAGCCCTAAATTTTATAAACAGGAGACAAGACAATGAAACCGACACTGAAACTCAAGGCTCTCGCAGCGATGCTGCTGGCAACTGCCAGCCTGACGGCGGGTAATGCCTTCGCCCAAGGCTTTCCTGAAAAGCCCGTGCGCATCATCGTGCCATTCACGGCAGGGGGTCTCGCTGACGTGCTGGCGCGCGGCCTGGCGAATGAGCTTTCAAAGACATGGCCACAACCCGTGGTGGTTGACAACCGCCCGGGTGCCAACACCATCATTGCCGCAGAACTCACTGCACGTTCACCGGCTGATGGGTACACGTTGCTGCTGGCCAATGACCCGACGGTGTCGTCCAACCAGTATCTGTACAACAAGCTGCCTTACGACCCGGTGAAAGATTTCACGCCTGTCATCAATGTGGCGGCCACGCTCGAGGTGCTGGTGGCCAGCGATTCCTTCAAGGGCCGCACCGTGGCCGACCTGATTGCGCAGGCCAAAGCCAAACCAGGCCAGATCACCTATGGCAGCTACGGCCCCGGCAGCAAGGCGCATCTGGACGCAGAAGATTTCTCGCGCGCCGCAGGCGTGAAGCTGAACCACATTCCCTACAAGGGCGTTGCCGATGTCATGGGTGCCCTGACCAGTGGCCAGATTGACGTCGCCTTTACCGGCATGCCCCCAGCGATCACCATGGTCAAGGGCGGCAAGGTGAGGGCGCTGGGGATTGCCGCAGCGCAGCGTTCAAAACTGTTGCCTGATGCGCCGACGATGGCTGAAGCCGGTGTGCCCAACTTTGAATCGAGCGCATGGTTTGGTTTGATTGCCCCTGCCGGCACGCCAAAAGCCGTGGTGGACCGGATTGCCGCGGATGTGGCCAGGGTCATCAGCCGTCCGGACTTTCAGGACAAATTCATCAGTGGCGTAGGCCTTGAGTTGCTCAACCAGGGGCCGCAGAAGTTTGCCGACTTCCTGGCAAAAGACCGCGCTGCCTATGCCCAGAGCGTGAAGAACGTTAACGTCAAGCTCGACTGAGCAGGAGCACGCCATGACTAAACCCAGTGTCATCACGCGCAGGAAAGCGCAGCTCACCGCCATGGCGGCAGTAGTGTCAGCTTTTGCTGGCGGCTTCGCGCCCGGCGTGCAGGCCCAAAGCTACCCTTCCAAACCCATACGTTTTATCGTGCCTTATCCGGCCGGCGGCGGCACCGATATCGTGGCCCGCCTGGTGGCCGCAAAAATGACCGTCAGCATGGGCCAGCCCGTGGTGGTTGACAACAAGCCCGGTGCCAGCACCGTCATCGGTACCGACATGGTCGCCAAGGCACCGGCAGACGGCTACACCTTGGGCCTGGTGACCGATTCGCATGCCATCAACCCGACCTTCTTCCCCAAGCTGCCCTACGACAGCTTCAAGGATTTTGAGCCGCTCACACAACTTGTATTTGTACCGCTGGTGCTGGTGGCCAACCCGTCGCTGAATGTGAAGACCGTGCCCGAGCTGATTGCGGCCGCCAAAGCCAGGCCAGGCAAAATCAATTACGCGTCCATCGGCAACGGTACGCCGCATCACCTGTCCATGGAGTGGTTCAAGTCCATGGCCGGCATCAGCATGACGCACATCCCGTACAAGGGCGTGGCACCGGCCCTGACAGACCTTGTGGCGGGGCAGGTAGACGTGATGTTCACTGGCACGTCGTCGGCCAGCCCTTACGTTAAGGCCGGCCGTCTCAGTGCGCTGGCAGTGTCCAGTGCCAAACGGCAGCCCGCGTTTCCCGAGACACCCTCGGTGGCCGAGGCCGGCCTGCCCGACTTTGACTTCATGACCTGGTATGGCACGGTGCTGCCTGCCGGCACGCCGCGCAACATCGTGATGCGCCTCAACCAGGAAATCGCTGCAGCGCTCAACCAGCCGGACGTAAAGGAAAAGCTGAGCGGCCTGGGGGTCGTGGGCGCGCCTTCGACACCTGAAGTCTTCGGCACTTTTATCAGGACCGAGGCCCAGAAGCTGGACAGGATTGTCAAAGTCACCGGTGTGAAGGCCGAATGATGCGGGCAGGGTATTGACATGGCACAGGTGCTTGCAGGTATACGGGTTCTGGATCTCGGCAGTTTTATCACCGCGCCTTATGCGGCCATGTTGCTGGCCGAGATGGGTGCTGACGTTGTCAAGATCGAAAAGCCTGTCACAGGTGATCCTTTCCGTGCGTTCGGCAGCGGCTTGTACAGCTCGCATTTCCAGGCGCACAACCGCAACAAGCGCAGTCTTGCGCTGGACTACACCAAGGCATCCGGCACCGCCGTCCTCGACAAACTGCTGGTCGATGCCGATGTGGTGCTGGTCAATGTGCGGCCCGGCGTTGAGGAAAAGCTGGGCGTGGGCTACGAGAGGCTGAAGGCCATTAACCCGCGTCTGGTTTACTGTGCCATCACCGGTTACGGCGCGACCGGCCCCTACGCCGACAGGCCGGCTTATGACAATGTCGGCCAGGCCTTGTCGGGCTGGCTGTCGATGTTTCATGAAGGCAAGGATGCCCGTGTGGCGGGGCCTGCGGTGTCGGATGCACTGACGGGTTTGTATGCAGCGATGGGCATCATGGGGGCACTCGTTGCGCGTGGCAATACCGGCGTGGGTCGCAAGGTGGAGGTCAGCATGCTGGAGGCCACCATTGCCTTTGCGACCGAGCCGCTCGGCAAGCTGTTTGCCACCGGCGTGCCGGTGCCGCATTACTCGCGCGCGGCCTCGTCGCAGTCCTTTATCGTGACATGCCGCGATGGCCATCGCATCGGTTTGCATCTTTCATCGCCCGAGAAGTTCTGGCGTGGTCTGCTCAAGGCCATTTCACGCGAGGAACTGGCGCAGAAGTACCCGGATCGTGCCTCGCGCGTCCAGCGTTATGACGAACTGGCGCTGGATCTGGCAGCTGCGTTTGCCACGCAACCGCGGGATCACTGGTCGCCCTTGCTTGAACAGAACGACGTACCGTTTGCGCCCGAGCGCAGGCTGGAAGAGCTGCGCGACGACCCGCAGGTCAAACACCTCGATGTGTTTTACGACATGACGCATCCGCAATACGGCAAGGTCAGCGCGGCGCACCGGTCGGTGCGTTATGACGGTGACAACCACAGCAACTTCTTGCCGCCCCCAGCACTGGGCGAGCACACGCATGAGCTTCTGGCACAGGCAGGCCTGAGCCCTTCAGAGATCAAAACGCTGGCTGATGAAGGAGCCATCTGATGGACTTCAGCATTCCCGAAGAACTGCGCATGCTGCGCGACTCCGCACGCCGTTTTGTGCAGCAGGAGTTGCTTCCGATCGAACCCTTGTATGCCAACGAGGCCGACATTCCCGACGACGTACGTGCACGCCTGCAGGCCAAAGCCAAGGAGCTGGGCTTCTGGATTTTTGATTTGCCCGAAGCCTACGGTGGCGGCGGCGTGGGCTACCTCGGCATGTGCCTGGTGTGTGAAGAGCTGGCACGTTGCAACGTGCCGTCATTTCGCGCACCTACAGTGTTCACGCCCTACCTTGGGCCGGTGCTGTTCCGCTGCACGCCTGAGCAGCAGCAAAAGTATCTTTACCCGGTCATCAACGGCGACAAGCGCACCTGCTTTGCATTGACCGAGCCCAACGGCGGCTCTGACCCGTCGCAAATGCTGACGACCGCAGCCCGTGAAGGTGAGGGTTACCGCATCAACGGTGCCAAGATCTTCATCACCGGCGCCGACAAGGCCGACTTTGTCCAGCTGTTTGCGCGCACCCCTGAAGGGGTTTCATGCTTTCTCATAGACCGTGGTACCCCGGGCATGCATCTAGGCCAAAGTTTTGAGCTGATGTCGCCCGACCGGCCCTGGGAAGTGGTGTTCGACAACGTGTTTGTGCCTGCGGTACAACTGGTGGGCGAGCCGGGCAAGGGCTGGGAACTGGCGCGTGAGTTCCTTGACGTAGGCCGGTTGATCCACGGACCCAAAGCCATAGGCCGTGCAGAGCGCGTACTGGAACTGGCGATTGCTTACGCCAATGAACGCAAGACCTTTGGTGAGCCACTGGCCAACCGGCAGGCCATCCAGTGGATGGTGGCCGATTCAGCGGTTGAACTGAATGCCGCGAGACTGATGACGATGCACGCTGCATGGAAGGCCGACCAGGGCATGGATTTTCACATCGAGGCCTCGCAGGTCAAGCTCTACGCCGATGAAATGCTGATGCGTGTGGCAGACCGCGCCCTTCAGATCCACGGCGGCATGGGCCTGTCGCGCGAGCTGCCGCTGGAGCTGATATTTCGCGATGCTAGAAGCCGCCTCATCACCGAGGGTTCGTCGGAGATGCAGCGCATGATCATCGCGCGGGAAATGCTCTCGGGCAGGTCATCCGTGAACAGGCTCTGACACGGATTCCAGCTCATCCGCCCGGCTTGTATGAAAATGGGCCATGCGCCTTCGCCACATAGAAGTCTTCAACGCCGTCATGCTCACCGGCAGTGTGAGCGGCGCGGCACGCCTGATCAATGTCACCCAGCCGGCGGTCAGCCGCATCCTGCAGCATGCCGAGCTGCAACTGGGCTTTGCGCTCTTTCAGCGCAACAAGGGCAGGCTCACCCCCACGCCCGAGGCGCTGACGCTTTACCCGCACATCGAACGTCTGTTTGCACAGCTTGATGAGGTGCAGCGGCTGGCGGCCAACCTGAAGTCGGGCGACGGGGCACGTGAGCTGCGCATTCTTACGGTGCTGGCCCTGAGCTACGAGATCTTGCCGCATGCCATCAAGCTGTTTCGTGTCAAGCACCCTGATGTGCCGATCAGCGTGCGTGCGCTGCATTCACCGCAGATTGTGTCGGCCCTGGCGCTACAGGAGGCCGATGTCGGTTTCATGTTCAGCCCGGTCAGCCACTCGGCGCTGGCGCAGGAGCACCTGGCCGATGGCCGCATGGTGTGTATTGCGCCCAAAGGCTTGTTGCCCGCGCGTCTGCTCAAGCGTGGCAATGTCACGCTGGCTGACCTGACGAAAGTGCCGGTAATAGGTCTGGATGTGCACGACCCGGTGGGCCGCAGCCTGAACCAGGCCTGTCGCGAGGCTGAGGTCGGCCTGAACTTTGCCATCACGGTGCAGACCTATCACTCGGCGCTTGCCCTCGCGCATCATGGGCTTGGTGTGGCGCTGGTTGACAGCTGCACCGCTGCTTCGGCCGATCTTGCGCGGGTTGATGTGCTCGAACTTGAGCCGCTGATCGAGGTGCCGATCAAGGCGCTGATGCCGGCGGGCAAACCAGCTTCGGTGGCCGTCAGGGCCTTTGTGCGCTGCTTCCAGCAGGCTGTGGCTTATGCTGCCAAGGCCTCCGTCAAATCCCCTTGAGCATTGCCGGGTTCAATCAGCTGGCTGACGCGAATCGCCGATCCAAACGCCAGCGTCAACCCCAGCGCGCCGTGCCCGGTGTTGAAGATCAGGTTGCCCGGCCCTTTGGGATGAACGCCGATCACCGGCAGGCCGGTCGGCGTGGCCGGGCGCAGGCCCGCCCATGCGTTGAGTTCGTCAAACCGGCTGCAACCGGGAAACATGTCCTGTGTTGAGGTCTGAAGCGATGCAATCTGGCGTTCCGCAATGCGGGTCTCGTAGCCTGCCAGTTCTGCCATGCCGGCCACGCGCAACCGCGAACCCAGGCGGGCAAAAACGACCTTGCGTGCGGTGTCTGTAATGCTGACGGCAGGTGCAGCTTGCGCCGGCCCGTCCAGATCCACCGTGATGCTGTACCCCTTGAGCGGATAGATGGGCAGACCGACCCCCACGCTGCGCGCCATGATGGCCGAGGCCGAGCCAAGCGCCATCACATAGCTATCCGCCTCTATATCGCCCTTTGGTGTGCTGATGGCCTTGACCGCGTTGCCGCGAACCACAAGCCGGCTGACGGGTGTCTCGAGCAAAAACTTCACGCCTCTGGCGCTCAGCGCGGCGAGCAGGGCGTCACAGGTTTTCTGGCAGTCGGCCGCGCATTCGCCGGGCGTGTAAATTGCCCCGGCGATATGGCTGTGCCGGTGGGCGAGGGCGGGTTCAAGCGCCACGCAGCGGTCTGCTGTGACGGCCTCCTGCACGCTGCCCAGCTCGCGCTGCAGCAGCATTTGTCTTTGCGCCGCAGCAAAGGAGGCTGAATCGCCATACAGCACCAGCTTGCCCGTGTTGCTGAAGTCGCAGTCGATGGCTTCTTCATTCCGCATGGCATCAAAGGCCAGGCGGCTTTCACCCGCCAGCTGAAGCAGTTGCAGGGTGGTGTTGCGTGAGGTGCTGGCATTGCAGGCGGCCAGAAACTTCAGGCCCCACAGCCACTGGTGCACATCCAGCTGCGGCCTGATCTTGAGCGGTGAGTTGGGTGACAACAGCAGTTTGGGCAGTTGCGCCCAGATGCCCGGGTCGGCCAGCGGCTGCACGTAGGCGTAACTCAGTTGCGCGCCATTGCCGCCGCTGGCGCCACTGCCGGGCTGCGCACGGTCGACGACGGTGACATCGTGACCCGCGCGGTTCAAACCCCAGGCCGTGGCCAGACCGACGATGCCCGCACCCAGAACACATACCCGCATCACAACTCCCGCTTTGTAAAGCTGTAACTCTAGGCAGTGCCGCGCTTTTTGAACAATGCCGAATGGGAGGTGGGTCATGACCTGAAGTTATGCCCGGCTGGCCATCTGCAGGGTGATTGCCGGCCATGGGTAATCCATGAGTTTTAGTCATGGCTTTGTCAGCAAAATGAATGACGCTGCGGGTTGCTTGTTCATACACTGGCCGTGCAAGCCTTTTTAACCCCTTGTCATTCGATCCGTTTAACCACTTTCTCCAAGAGGATTTTTATGAAGATTTCGACACTCATGAATGCCGTATTGCTGGGCGCCGGCCTGGCTGCCATGGCCTCTGGCGCCAGTGCGCAGACGCTCAAGAAAATTGCGGACACCAACAAGATCACGGTGTCCTACCGTGAGGCGTCAGTGCCCTTCAGCTACCTGATCGGCTCGACCAAGGCGGTCGGCTTTTCGGTTGAACTGACCGAAGCCATCATTGACGATGTGCGCAAAAAAACCAAAAAGCCCAACCTCGAAGTGGCCTATATGCCGGTGACCTCGCAAAACCGCATCCCGCTGCTCGTCAACGGCACCTATGACCTCGAATGCGGCTCGACGACCAACAACTCGGCGCGCGGCAAGGACGTGCAGTTCGCCATCAGCCACTTCTTCACCGGCACGCGACTGCTGGTCAAGAAAACCTCGGGCATCAAGAACTACGCCGACCTGGCCAAAAAGACGGTCGCCAGCACCACGGGCACTACCAATGCGCAGGTTATCCGCAAGTACAGCACCGACAAAAACCTCGACATGCAGCTCATCCTTGGCAAGGACCACGACGACTCGCTGCTGCTGGTCGAAAACGACCGCGCCGTTGCCTTTGCGATGGACGACATCCTGCTGTTCGGCCTGATGGCCAATTCCAAGAACCCGGCCTCGCTGCAGGTGGTGGGCGACTCACTGCAGGTCGAGCCTTACGGCTGCATGATCCGCAAGGACGACCCCGAGTTCAAAAAGCTGGTCGACGGCACCATCACCCGCATGATGAAGTCCGGCGAGTTCACCAAGCTGTACACCAAGTGGTTCGAGTCCCCGATCCCGCCAAAGGGCGTGAACCTGATGCTGCCGATGAGCCAGCAGCTGAAAGACAACCTGAAGGCGCTGAGCGACAAGCCAGCGATGTAATGCGAATGCGGGCAGGCGGCGGCGTGATGCATCGCGCGCCGGTTGACCAGCCAGTTGCCCAGGCCTGACGCAAGGCTGCGCAGCTCTTTTTTTAAACCCCCCGCGTAAACCTCACGCCGCGCCCCGCGCGGGCGCGAGCCTGCGCGACTTTTCTCAAAGGACGGCACAAGATGAACGGGACACGCGTCGTCGGCATTCTGGGTGGCATGGGCCCTGCAGCAGGCGCTGACTTTGCGCGGCTGTTTGTGGCCGCCTGCACCGAGCATATGCAGCGCAGCGGCATGCCGGTGTCCGACCAGGCCTTCCCCGAGCACTGGCTGGCGCAGGTGCCGGTGCCGGATCGCAGTGCTGCCCTTGGTCAGCCCGGGTTTGGCGGACACCAGCCGCTCGAACCCATGCTTCAGGCCATGGGCAAGCTCGCCGCGCTGGGCGCGGAAACCGTGGCGGTGGCCTGCAACACGGCCCACGCCTGGCATGGCGAGCTGCAGCAGCGCTTTCCGCACATCGAGGTGCTGCATGTGGCGCGTGAGGTGGCGCGTACCCTGGCCGGGCGCGGCGTGCGCGCCGTCGGCCTGCTGGCTACCGAGGGCACTTATCGCGCCGGCCTGTATGACCAGGCATTGGCGCAGGCCGGAGTGGTTTGCCATGTGCCAGAAGCTCTTGAAAAGGCGCAGCTGATGCGCGGCATCTACGAAGGGGTCAAGAAGGGCGATATGGCGCTGGCAAGGGAGTGCTTTGTGCAGGTCGCCGAAGCGCTGGCCAGGCGCCATGAGCTGAGCACGCTGATTCTGGGCTGTACGGAGATCCCGCTGGCGCTGAGTGCCTTGTCCGGAATGCCTGAGCTGGAGCTGGTTGATCCGGCAGCGCTGCTCGCACGAACGCTGGCACGGCGTGCCTACGATTCAGCATATGCCGAGGCATATGCTGACGGACGAGTGGTTTTGTAGCTGGAAAATGGCAAAAACGGGCCTGAAAAGTCATTTTTAGGCATCAAATAGGCCTCCAGACCAATGGATACGTGCGTGGGTAGCTACAAAAAATATAGCAAATGCAGCCAGCCAGCGAGTCAGACTTCAATCGGCTGAAGCGCTCCAACGGTCGCCCCAAGCACCGCTTTTGACTTTCTCGATGTCGCGGCGGTCACGTTTGGTCGGGCGGCCATGCTCCAGGCTGTGGGACGGGTCCATGCCCATGCGGCGCTGCTCGGCCGCTGCGGCTTTCAGGCGCAGGCTTTCTTCGGTTTCTTCATAAAGCTGCTGCGCGATGGGCGCCGCACCGCGCTGGCTGCTGATGCCGCGGACGACGATGGTGCGAATCGACGGCCCTTGGCGCACGGCCACGGTGTCGCCGACCTTGACCTCTCGCGCCGGCTTGGCTTCAAGGTCGTTGATGCGGACGCGGCCCTTGTCGATTTCTTCAACGGCGAGCGAGCGTGTCTTGTAAAACCGCGCGGCCCACAGCCACTTGTCGATGCGTAATTTATCCATTCGCTGCCATTTTGAGCCATCGCCATGACTTTCAAGCGACGGCAAACATCTTTTACAGATTTTTCAGCGGCAGCCTCGCCGTGGCATCCAGCCCGGTGATGCGGCCATGCAGGATGCGGTTTTCAAGCGACAGGCTACCGCCCAGCGCCTCGGTGATCTCGCGGCAGATCGCCAGGCCCAGGCCCGAGCCCTGGCGCACATTGCCGGCTGAAAACGGCTGGTACAGCCGAGCCGCCAGTTCATCACTGATGCCCGGCCCGCTGTCGCTGATGATGAGCGCCGCATGGTTCGCATCACGAACGATTCGCACGGTGAGCGTGCCGCCTGCCGGTGTGTGCTTGATGGCGTTGTGCAGCAGGTTGCGCGTGAGCTCGCCCAGCATCCATTCATGTGAGGCGATGACGGCGGGCACGGTCTCGATGTCAAAAGCGATGTCTTTCTCGGCAATCAGCGGCGATAGGTCCAGCGCCACAGAGCGCACCGATTGCGCCAGGTCGATATCCCGGAGTTCCGGCTGCTGGCGCAACTGCTCGACCTTGGCGAGCGACAGCATCTGGTTGGCAAGTGTTGTGGCGCGGTCAACCGTCAGGCCGATTTCACCCAGCGCCTCCTGCGCACCGATGTCCCCGTGCAGGGCGGACTGCACCTGTACCTTGAGCACAGCCAGTGGCGTGCGCAGCTGGTGGGCCGTGTCGCGCACAAAACGCTTCTGGTGGTCCAGCAGCAACTGCAGCCGGCCCATGACCGCGTTGGTGGCGTCAACCAGCGGAAGCAACTCGCGTGGTGCATCTGCGGCGGCGATGGGGGTAAGGTCGCCTTCAGGGCGTGCGCGGAGCTGGGCACTCAGGTCGCGCACCGGCCTTGTGGCGCGCTGCACCACCAGCACAACGACCAGCGCAATCACCGCCACCAGTAGCGCCTGGTGCCAGACGGTGTCGAAGAGGATCTTGCGCGCCAGCGTCTGCCGCAGCTCAAGGGTTTCAGCCACCTGGATGACGGCCATGCCGCGTCCCTGCGCGCTGGCCACCGGCTGCAGCAGCACGGCCACACGCACATCCTCGCCGCGAAACACATCATCGTAAAAATCAACCAGCGCAGCGTAAGGCGGCTTGGCGGGAATGGTGCCGCGCCAGAAGGGCAGTTGCGCAAAGCCCGAGATCATCTCGCCCTTGAGGGTTGAGACGCGGTAGAACAGGCGGCTCTGGTTGTCTGCCTCAAACGCCTCCAGCGCCGCGTAGGGCACGGTCACGCGCAGCTCAGACTGCTCGTCGAAACCCGTCACATCCAGCTGCTCGCCAATCGATTTCGCTGAGGCGAGCAGGGTGCGGTCATAAGCGGTGTTGACGGCGCCGAGCGCCTGGCTATACAGGCTGAAGGTGTTAATGACGATCAGCAGGCAGACAGGCCCGAGGATGCCGAGCAGCAGATACCTTCTGA
>JAZKCB010000154.1:0-3513 GCA_040388335.1 Pseudomonadota bacterium
GTACCGGATTGCAAATCCGGCTAGCCCGGTTCGACTCCGGGCCGCGCCTCCATCAACAAGGCGGCAGGCATGCTGGCCTTGATCGAAGCCTCCGCTTGACGGAGGCTTTTTTGTTTGACAATGGCTAAATGACGTGTGGGCCTGGGTGGTGAAATAGGTAGACACAGCGGACTTAAAATCCGCCGGTTCGTGAATAGCGGCCGTACGGGTTCGATTCCCGTCCCAGGCACCAATGATGTCGCTTGATCAACTTCGTTTATCAGCCGCACAGGTCGTTCTACAACTGGTTAAGATGTTTTTATGGCTAGCTACAACACACCTTTTGAAATCCACGTGCATGGCGAAGTTCCACTGCGCGAGGAAGTGACGTTCGAGCAGTTGCAGGACGCGCTCAAGCCCCTGTGGAAGTACGCGGGCGCCAAGTCGCTGGCCGCTGCGTCCGAGAGCTCCTACGAGGAAGAACCCGGCATACGCTTTGATGTACAAAAACACCTGCTGCAGATGTGCTGGACGGTGCCCGGTGACGAGGATTTCCGTCAGGCGCTCGACGAGATGTGCATGGGCCTGAACGAGCTGGCCCAGGACGGCGCACCGATTGAAGTCACGTTTTACGATTCCGACTTTGACGATGACGAAGAGGGTGCCGATGAAGAGGCCCGCGATGACTTCGCCATGTACTTTGTCGGCCCTACGCCCGCGTCCATCATGCAGGTGCAGCGCGACCTGCTGGTGCAGGACACCATTGGCCTGATGGAGCGCCACTTTGACGGATCCGAGCTCGGCGAAGTCGTGGCGGCTATCGACAAGCTGTTTGCCCAGCGATTCGATGCGCTGGTCAGCTCAATGCAACTGGGGCGGCCGCCCCGGGGTACCGGCGGTTCATCGGGCAGTGCCGGTCACGGCGGCGGTGGCCGCAAGCCGCGCCACCTGCACTAGGCCTGACTCAGGGCCTGGCCGTCAGCATCTGCGCTGGCAGGTCCAGTTTCAGGCCCAGACCGCGCAAATAAACGTCCATCACCTGTTCGCCGGTCCAGGCTAGATCGAACCCTTCGGTATCGAGCAACCAGTTCTGCAACAGGCCGTCCAGCAGGGCGTGAAGGCCCTGAGCAGCGGTTGCAGCTGATAGGGGGAGCGAAAGGCCCTGGCTCGCAAGGGCCAGCTTCAGGCCATCTTCAATTCTTCCGAGGAATTCGTTGCGGCATGTCAGGTGCCTGGCCCGCACTGCCTGCAGTTCATCGATGTACTCGACCTTCTGGGTCACCACTTCAAACACGCGCCGGGTTCTGTCATCGGTGGCGATCAGTTTGAAACCTGATTTCAGCACCTCGCGTATGCGTTCCAGCGGATCCTGCCCCGGTTTTTCGCGGTCGGCTGTCTCAAAGGACTGCTCAAGGGGCAGGGTGACCCGCTCCATCATGGCGTTGAACAGGTCGGCCTTGTCCTTGAAATGCCAGTAAATCGCGCCGCGTGTTGTGCCCGCTTCCTTCGCAATGTCGGCGAGCGAGGTGCGTGAAACACCTTGCGCCTGGAACAGCAATTCCGCCGCATTCAGCAGGCTGTGACGTGTAGCGAGGGCGTCTTCTTTCGTCCGGCGAACCACTTTTTTCTATCCTATGATGTCAAATTTTCAGGCTTTTAACTATACATTCATTAATGTATGTAAAATAAAAAGCTGGTAAAAACCCTAGGCTCGGAAGTTTTCTGCCCAGTCCGTCGCCAGGCCAATCTTCCCGCCGGTACAAATTTCCTCAGTCTCCTTTTTCTCATTTTTTTCAGCCCGCCGCTTTAATCCATATCAAGGACGCAGTATGCCTACGCCCAATACAACGCCGATTTCCAGTTCTTTTGTCGCTTTGCCAAAATTCGGCCGGAGGCAGCAGCTTCTGGCTGTCGCGCTGGCCTCTTCGCTTTTTCTGGCCAGCTGCGGCAAGGGCGCTGAAGGCGGCCCCGGTGCAGGCGGCGGCATGCCACCTGCAGAGGTGGGTGTCGTCACTGTCAGCCTCGGCGATGTCGGTCTGGTGACCGAGCTGCCGGGCCGGCTTGAAGCGTCCCGCGTTGCGCAGGTTCGCGCCCGTGCCGCCGGCATTTTGCAAAAGCGCCTTTTCCGTGAAGGCAGCGATGTGAAGATGGGTCAGCCGCTGTTTTCCATCGACCCTGCGCCGTATGCCGCGGCTGCCGCCAGTGCCAAGGCTGCCCAGGCTCGGGCTGAAGCCAATGCCGCCCAAACGACTGCGCTGGCTGATCGCTACAAAAACCTTGTTGAAGCCAATGCCGTCAGCAAGCAGGAATACGCCAATGCTGTAGGCGCGCAAAAGCAGGCCGAGGCCGATGTCGCCGTCGCCAAGGCAAACGTGCAGACTGCAGGCATCAACCTCGGTTACGCCTCTGTCACCTCACCGATCTCGGGCCGTATCGGCCGTGCATTGGTGACTGAAGGTGCTTTGGTCGGTCAGGGAGAAGCTACGCAACTCGCGGTGGTGCAACAGATCAACCCCATGTACGTCAACTTCACGCAGTCCGCTGCTGAAGTCATGAAGCTGCGCAGCGCGATGGAAAGCGGCCAGTTCAAGCGTGCCGATGGCGCGTCTGCGGCCAGCGTTCGTGTGGTGATGGAAGACGGCACCGAATATGCCAAGCCTGGACGCCTTCTGTTTTCCGACCTGACCGTGGATGCGACCACCGGCCAGATCACCCTGCGCGCCGAAGTGCCCAACCCGACGGGTGAGCTGCTTCCTGGTCTTTATGTTCGCGTCCGGCTTGAGCAGGCCCAGGCCGGCAATGCCTTCACGCTGCCGCAGCAGGCTGTCACGCGCAGCTCGCAGGGCGATACCGTCATGGTGGTCGGTGATGACGGCAAGGTCAGTCCACGGCCCGTGAAAATTGGCTCGGCCAAAGGCACCAACTGGGTCGTCATCAGCGGTCTGAAGAGCGGTGAAAAAGTCATGGTTGATGGCTTTCAGAAACTGCGTCCAGGTGCAACCGTCAAGCCCGTGCCATGGCAGCCGGGCGGCGCCAAACTAGCAGGTGCACCCGGTGCTCCGGCCAGTGCCGCATCGGGTTCCGCATCTGCACCAGCCGCGCCGGCCTCCGCAGCTTCGAAGTAAGGAGCCAGACACATGGCAAAGTTTTTTATTGATCGCCCCATCTTTGCGTGGGTGATCGCGCTTTTTATCCTGGTCATCGGCGGCGTGGCCATCACTCAGTTGCCGATTGCCCAGTACCCGCCGGTGGCGCCGCCCGCCATCGTGGTGTCAGTCGCTTACCCTGGCGCCTCGGCCCAGGTGCTGGAAGACAGCGTCATCAGCGTGATTGAACGCGAAATGAACGGCTCACCCGGCCTGATTTACATGGAAGCCGTGGCGCAAGCCGATGGCACCGGCAACCTGACCCTGAGCTTTCAGCCCGGCACCAACGCCGAGCTGGCGCAGGTGGATGTGCAGAACAGGTTGTCACGCGCTTCACCGCGACTTCCGCAGGCCGTGACGCAGCAGGGTGTTCGCGTTGACAAATCGC
>JAZKCB010000155.1:0-5430 GCA_040388335.1 Pseudomonadota bacterium
CCCACGGGGCTGACACAGCCCAGACCTGTCACAACGACACGACGACGACTCATTCAGTGATCCTGAAAAATACCCGGAAAGCGTTTGACAAGCATTCCGGGTTTGGTGGCGGAGTATTCCGGGGGCAAAACGCCCCGAACATCAGGCCTTTTGATGGGTGTTGGCGTAATCAATCGCGTTCTGGACGGTCGTGATCTTTTCGGCATCTTCATCCGGAATCTCGATTCCGAACTCATCTTCCAGAGCCATAACCAGTTCTACGGTGTCAAGCGAGTCAGCGCCCAGATCGGCCACAAAGGCTTTTTCACTGGTGACTTGACCTTCTTCCACGCCGAGTTGTTCGGCAATGATTTTCTTAACACGTGCTTCGATATCGCTCATAGTTCCCTCTGAGGGTTGTAAATTAATCCGTGATTTTACCGCGTTAGAGGCGCTGCTCTAAGCATCTGACCGGACGGAGACAAACCGGCGTCGATTTCATCTGTTTTACCACCGCCGACTTACTGCAAGTACGGCGTCTTGTTAAACGGCATGTCCGCTTACATGTACATGCCGCCGTTGACATGAATTTCCTGGCCGGTGATGTAAGCCGCTTGCGGACTGGCCACAAAAGCCACCGCATGGGCAATATCCTGGGGCTTGCCAAGATGACCCAGCGGAATCTGGCCCAGCAGCGCCTTTTGCTGCTCCTCGGGTAGTTTGGCCGTCATGTCGGTCTCGATAAATCCGGGTGCAATGCAGTTCACCGTGATGTTACGTGATCCAAGCTCTCGGGCCAGCGCCCGGGTCATGCCGGCCACACCAGCTTTGGCTGCGGCGTAATTGGATTGCCCGGCATTACCGGAAGCACCGACCACCGAGGTGATGCTGATGATGCGGCCATAACGTTGCTTCATCATGGTGCGCATCACGGCGCGGCTCATGCGAAACACAGCCTTGAGGTTGGTGTCCATCACCGCATCCCAGTCATCATCCTTCAGACGCATGGCCAGCATGTCGCGGGTAATGCCGGCATTGTTGACCAGCACCTGCAGGCCGCCGTGCTCCTTGACGATGGCATCAATCAGGGCCTCGGCAGCCACTGCATCGTTGACATTCAGGTTTTTACCCGAGCAACACGAAAATGCGGCCAGCGCCTGGCTGATTTTTGCCGCGCCTTCATCAGTGGTTGCGGTACCGATGACCTTCAACCCCTTTTGGGCGAGTTCAAGCGCAATTGCCGCACCGATGCCACGCGATGCACCGGTCACGAGGGCCACCTGGGCTTCAAACTTTATTTCACTCATGCCAGCATTCCTTTCACTTCAGCCAGTGAGACCGGGTCAAACAATGGCGCGCCCGTCAAATCAGGATCAATACGTTTCACCAGCCCTGCCAACACCTTGCCGGGGCCACATTCCACAATGGTGGTCACGCCGCGAGCCTTGATGGCCTGGACGCATTCCACCCAACGCACCGGACCGAAGGCCTGACGATAAAGGGCCTCGCGGATGCCATCGGCATCGGCAGCGACGGCAACGTCGATGTTATTGATCAGCGGGATTTGTGGTGCGGCAAAAGTCACGTCCTGCAACTTTTCCTTCAATTTTTCTGCAGCCGGCTTCATGAGGATGGAATGAAATGGCGCGGAAACCGGTAGCGGCAAGGCGCGTTTTGCGCCATTGGCCTTGAGGACTTCACAAGCCTTCTCAACCGCCGCCTTGCTGCCCGCGATCACGGTCTGGCCGGGGTCATTGAAATTGACAGCTTCGACAATTTCCAATGTGCCCGCGTCAAAAGTCGCGGTGGCTTCAGCACAGCCAGCGATGACTTTGGAGGCATCCATACCCAGAATCGCGGCCATGGCGCCCGTACCCACCGGAACGGCATCCTGCATCGCCTGGGCTCGAAAACGAACGAGCGGCGCAGCTTGCGAAAGGGACAGGACACCGGCAGCGACCAGCGCGGAGTACTCACCAAGAGAGTGCCCTGCAACCACTGCAGGAGCGGCACCACCTTCAGCTATCCAGACGCGATAAGCGGCCAGAGCCGACACCAGCATCACAGGCTGCGTATTGGTGGTCAGCGCGAGCGCTTCTTTAGGACCTTCCCTGATCAGCAGTGCCACGTCCTGACCAAGCGCATCGGAGGCTTCGGCCAGCGTCTGGGCTACAAAAGGATGGTCACCCCAGGCGTCGAGCATGCCCACCGACTGGGACCCCTGTCCCGGAAAAACAAAAGCAAACGGTTTCAAATAAATACTCCAGTGATCAGCGCGCTACAACGCAGGCGGCGCCAGATTTTATCGTCAGCCACCCGGTAAAAACGTACTGACTGGTGATGGTTTTGCGCGATTGAAAAGTTTCATGATTCCTGCACGCAGGCCATGCACAAACGCAGTTGCTGCCAGCCATGGATCCATCAGGTAATCCCACAGGTTGGTGGACTCCATGGCGCCGGCAAACCAGGCCAGCAGTGCGGCAGCGATCAGCACAGGCAACAGCCTGAAGTTCAGCAGCCAGCAGGCGACGCAAAGAACAAACAATCCCGCCAACATGGCGAACGAGCCCCAACCCAGCCTGTACATATCGAAGTCGCCCCATCCAAGCGCTGCAGGGTAGAGCAACATGGCTGCCAGGACAGCCACACCAAACACGGCCGTGCGCTCACGCGCCGCCAACAAAGTCACACCACTCATCCGCTGCCCCAAACCCACGCAAGCCAGCAGAATCAGAGTCACGCTCAGGTCGGAACTCACACCGCGAATATAGGCGACGGCGGGGATGTGCGCAGATCCCACAGGCAACCAGAGCAGCAGGAAAACGGCTGCGACCGACCACTTCTTCCAGGGCCGAAACACCAGACGCGTCAAAGCGGCACACAGCACCAGGTTGATACCGAGCAACGCAAACAAATCAGTCAGTGGCGGCAACATCATATGGATCTAGTTGGTGGCAAATGCCGCCTGCAGGGGATCAATCCGCACATGCTTGATGCGCGTTCGGTGCCAGGTGTAGACCAGATGAAGGTAACCATCCCGCGTCTGCAAAAGATAAGGATACGAAAACTCCTGGGCACAGCTGTCAGCACCACACAACTGACGGCGTGCACTGGTCACATAAGCACTGACCTGCGCTTCATTTGCGCCAGCAGTTCTCAACTCGTTACCCAGCAGGCGTGCGTAGACGGCAACCGACGGCGCAGTTTGTTGTGCTGACCCACTTTCTACCAACATCGGCGCGACGCCCTCAAAACTGCCCGCCTTTTTTGCGGCCAGCACGCCAAGCGATGTCCTGCCTGCCGCAGACGGATTCAGCGCCAGCCACTGGCGGCCACTACGATCCACGACGCCGGCCAGGGCTGAATCTGGATTGGGCAAACCAGTAGTGCGTGTTCCCAACCATGTCCTCCCGGCATCGGTTGTTTCCGACGACGTAACCTTGCCACCCTGCCCTGCACGCATGTAAGCCGTGGCATGTACGCCATCGGTCGCGAGCAACACCGGTTGAAGGCTGGTGTGACTCTGCGGAATCCTTGTTTTATCCAGCACCTGACCGCGCGCACTGATGCGTAACACTTCGCCAAACTTGGTCGCAAACTCGTGGTACACCGGCAAACTCATCTGGCCGTCAGCCAGCGCCACAGGCGCGCCTTTGACCAATGTGCTGATATTGAGAAATGGTGATGTCACCAGGCGCTTTGGTGAACTCCACGTCAGCCCCTCATCGGTCGAACGAGCCCAGGTGATCGCACTGCCGGCCCAGCCGCCCAGCGACACATTCACCATCCAGAGAGACAGCGATCCGTCGGGTGCGCGGGCAATCACGGGGTTGCCGAGCTTTTTGACGTAGCGCCACAAACCGGCTTGTATTTGCTGCCGGTTGAACACCGTGCTTTCGGATGACCAGCGCTGGCTGGCTGCGTCCATCACGGCGGTCTGTATGGTGACGTCGCTGGCGCCCTCGCGCGAACCAGAAAACCAGACAGCTCGCAAATCGCCGTTTTGCAGTTCAACCAGCGAGGCTGCATGCACGGCCTGCCCCGGTGACGAGGAAACAAACTGTGCATCAAATTTGAGCTTGCTTCCGGTCACCTCAGCGGGGGAAGCTGGTGCGGCAACCGCAACAGCCTGTGCAGGGACCGCAAAATCAGCAGCGGGCGCACGCACCCAGACTTTCCATCCGGCCAAGGCAAAAGCCAGCAGGATAAAAAGCATGAAAAGCGCTTGAACGCGCCCGAAAACTGAAAAATTCAGGCGGCCGTTTGTCATGGTCGGGCCGGCTGGCAGGAAGATAAGGCCATCTCAATAATTGAGAAGCACCGCACCCCAGGTAAAGCCTCCGCCCACGCCTTCCAGCATGAGGGTGTCGCCTTTTTTGATCTTGCCGCTGCGCACCGAAGTGTCGAGCGCCAGGGGGATTGACGCGGCCGAAGTGTTGCCGTGCTGATCCACCGTGACAATGAGTTTTTCAAGTGGCATCTTCAGCTTTTTGGCCGTGCTTTGCATGATGCGGATATTGGCCTGATGGGGAATCAACCAGTCAATATCGGCATCTGTCATGCTGGCCTTGGCCAGCGTGGCACGGGCAGCACTCTCCAGCACTCCCACGGCCAGTTTGAACACTGCCTGGCCGTCCATCTTGAGCAGCGCGTCGCCCAGCACCTTGCCGCCCGAGACATTACCAGGCACGCACAGAATCCCGACGTGTTTGCCGTCGGCGTGCAAATCGCTGGCAAGAATGCCCGGTGTGTCAGATGCCTCAAGCACCACGGCGCCAGCACCATCACCAAACAGCACACAGGTTGTGCGGTCGGAAAAATCAAGAATGCGCGAGAACACTTCAGCACCGATGACCAGCGCCTTGGTGGCAGAACCGGTTTTGATCATCGCATCTGCAATCGTCAGCGCATAGACAAATCCACTGCAGACAGCCTGCACGTCAAACGCAGGGCAGCCGGCAATGCCGAGCTTGTTCTGCACAATGCAGGCGGCCGACGGGAACACCATGTCCGGCGTGGAGGTGGCGACGATGATGAGGTCAATGTCGGAGGGCTGCAGCCCGGCTGCTTCCAAAGCGCGTTTTGCGGCTTCGACCCCCAGATCGCTGCTGCAGACATCAGGCGCTGCAAAGTGGCGGGCGTGGATGCCGGTGCGCTCGACAATCCATTCATCGGAAGTTTCAACACCTTTGGCAGCCAGTTCAGCGGCGAGGTCTGCATTGCTCAGGCGCCTTGGCGGGAGGTAGCTGCCAGTGCCGGTGATGCGTGAATATTGGGCCATTAATTTCTGTAGGTATCAGTGCGTCAATGTTGGCGCGGTTGCAGTTGCCAGCGGATCCGGCGCAACCATCAACTCCTCATGGGACACCGTACGCGCAGCGACCAGAAGCGGGGCCGCGCGTGCAATGCGCTCTCGAACCCGCTCAAGCAGGTTGTTACGAGCCGCATCAT
>JAZKCB010000156.1:0-7550 GCA_040388335.1 Pseudomonadota bacterium
ACCAGGTCGAGTACGTGGTGCTGGACGAGGCCGACCGCATGCTCGACATCGGCTTTCTGCCCGACCTGCAGCGCATCCTGAGCTACCTGCCCAAGCAGCGCATCACCTTGCTGTTCTCTGCCACCTTCTCGCCCGAGATCAAGCGCCTGGCATCCAGCTACCTGCAGGACCCGGTCACCATCGAGGTCGCGCGCTCCAATGCCACCGCTTCGACGGTCGAGCAGCATTTCTACAGTGTGGGTGCTGACGACAAGCGTCGCGCATTGCACCAGATATTGAAAACACGCGGCATGAAACAGGCCTTTGTGTTTGTGAACAGCAAGCTCGGCTGCGCACGCCTGGCCCGCTCACTCGAGCGCGAGGGCCTGAAAACCACCGCCCTGCACGGCGACAAGAGCCAGGACGAACGTCTCAAGGCGCTGGACGCCTTCAAGAAGGGTGAAGTCGATTTGCTCGTGTGTACCGATGTCGCAGCCCGTGGTCTGGACATCAAGGACGTGCCGGCCGTGTTCAATTTCGACGTGCCCTTCAACGCGGAAGACTATGTGCACCGCATTGGCCGCACAGGCCGCGCCGGTGCCTCGGGTCTCGCCGTGAGTTTTGTGGCCGCCAGCGACCAGCGCCTGGTGGCTGACATTGAAAAGCTCATCAAGACCAGGATCGAGCTCGAGCCCATGGAGTTTGATGAAGACAAGCCGCGCGCCAGTGAAGGCCGCATCAACGATGGCCGCCGCATGTACCGTGACGCCGAAGACAGCGGCCGTGAAGCCCGCCCTCCGCGTGAAGGGCGTGAAGTCCGCGAGCCACGCGAACGCCGCGAATACGCGCCCCAGCGCCAGGCGCCGCGTGACCCGTTCTTTGACCAGCCTTACGAGTCCACACTCCCCGCAGAAGCCAAACCGGCCTGGGAAGCTGCCAAGACCAGCGCCACGGCACGCGTCTCGGCCAACATCAAGCCGCGCAAAAAGGTTGCCGCGCTGTTCAAGGTCGTCGAAGTCAAGACCACGGATACCTCGGACGTCTGAATTCGGCCGTACCAGCGAGTGCCAGACGCCTGAAGACTGCCCGGGCGATGGCACCGGCCTGAATCGGACCCCGCCTACGGCCCCCGGCGCTGCACGCTGATGGCCGGCACCGGCTGATGCCTCCACACTGGCCTCATGGTCACTTTCCTTGATCGCCTGAGCGCGCGCATCCCGGGCGTCCTGCTCAAACCCCTTCGCTCCGTTATCCGTGCCGTCAACCTGTGGCTGGACGCCGACGGCCTGCGCATGAGCGCGGCCATGTCGTTCTACGGCATCCTGAGTCTTGCACCGCTGCTGGTGCTGCTGGTGGCGGTACTCGGCTGGTGGCTGGACCGCACTTACATCGAAACCAGCCTGGTGCAGCAGATTCAGGCCGTCATCGGCACGCAGGGCGCCCTGGTCGTTCAACAGGCGTTGACCAGCGCGAAAGAGCCTTCCGACGGCATCATCGCCTCGCTGTTTGCGTTTGGCTTTTTGCTGGTCGGTGCGACCGGTGTGTTTGCCGAGCTGCAAAACGCGTTTGAGCGGCTCTGGCGCACCGACTCTGGCGTCACTGCGCAGCAAAAGTGGTGGTACAGCGCATCGCTGCGGCTGCGCGGCGTGGCGTACATCCTTGCCTTCGGTTTCCTGTTGCTGGTGTCGCTGGCGATCTCGACCTTCCTCAGCCTGCTGTCGGGCTGGGCCAGCAACTATTTGCCGGTTCAGAAAATTGCGCTGGTGCTCAATGAACTGGTCACCATTGCATTTTGTACCGGCCTGTTCGTCGCGCTGATGCGCATGAGCGCCGGCCCCAAGCCCACCCTGCGCTACCTGCTGCGTGGCGCGTTCATAGGCGCAGTGCTGTTCACCGTCGGCAAGCATGTGATGGCGGTCTACCTCTCGACCGCGGCTGTGGTTTCGGCCTATGGCGCGGCAGGTTCGCTGGTGGTGATCCTGATGTGGATTTATTTCTCGTCGGCCGTGCTGCTGTTTTCCGCCAGCTGCGCCCGCGTTCTGGCCGAAGATGCCCAGGCCAGGGCGTTGGCCCGCGCAGCGCAATCTGCAGCAGTGCCGACATCGGCTGCCGTGGCACCGGCAGGCGCGGGACGACGTCGTGCGATCTGATCTTGAGCCCGCCCACTACCAAAAATGCTACTATTTTTATAGCTGCTCACGCCCGTATCTATTGGTCTGAAGTCAGATTTGATGCCTGAAATTGGCCGGTTTTCAGCTTTTTTTGACTGTTTTTGGCAGTGTGCAGCTTGCCAAAGCCCCTATTGATGCGAAAAATGTATTAATTGAAGTGCAAATTTGTATTTAAAGAAAAATTGTTGCATTTAATGTAAATATCCGCGTTCAGGCCTTGCCTGGCACTCTCGCCTGCTCACACTGAACTGAAACCAGCTCAAACCCGTCCTTGAGGCTACTGCCACTGTCAGCGCCGTTGTCCAGCCGGGCCGCCGTGAGGCAACCGCCCCAGACGCAGCCTGTGTCCAGCGGTAGCGTGCCGCGCAGCAGCCCACGCCTGGCTTTGACAGTCTCCGCGCCCAGGGTCGACCAGTGCCCAAACGCGATGCGCTGGCCTTCGGTCTGGCGGCCCGGCACTTCAAACCACGGCAGGTAGCCTTCGGGCGCATCGTCCAGGCTGCCGGTCGATTCAAACTCCATCACGCCCTCAAGGCTGCAAAAGCGCAGCCGCGTCAGTGCGTTGACGATCACACGCAGCCGTTCGGCGCCCCTCAGGCCATCGTGCCAGCGGTCGGGCTGGTTGCCGTACATGGCTTGCGCAAATCCGGCAAGATCTGGCCCGCGCAGGGCGCTTTCAACTTCTGCCGCCAGCGCCATCGTCTGCGCCACCGTCCACTGCGGCAGCACACCCGCATGCACCATCAGCCAGCCCTGCGCCTGCATCGCCATCGACCTGTGCCGCAGCCAGTCGAGCAGTGCAGGGCCGTCGGGCGCGGCGATGACTTCCTGTGAGGTGTCGCTGCGGCCTGGCTTGCGCACGCCTTGAGACATCGCGATCAGGTGCAGGTCATGGTTGCCCAGAAGGCATTTGGCGGCATCGCCGAGTGACGACAGGTGGCGCAGCACGGCCAGCGATTCAGGCCCGCGGTTGACCAGGTCGCCCAGCAGGTACAGCGTGTCGCGGCTCGGTGAAAAATCCACTTTTTCCAGCAGGCGCAGCAGGGGCGTGTTGCAGCCCTGCAGGTCACCGATCATGTACATTGGCATGTGTTCATTTTGCCCGGTGGTTCATGGATTTTCTGCTCATAGCGTTTCTGACCCTGCTCAACGGCATCTTTGCCATGTCAGAACTGGCGCTTGCCTCCAGCCGCAAGGCGCGGCTCAACGCCATGGCCGAGTCCGGCGACAAGGGCGCGCAGGCGGCACTCGGCCTGCTGGAGAACCCCACGCAGTTCCTGTCGTCCGTGCAGGTCGGCATCACCTCCATTGGCATGATCAACGGCATCGTCGGCGAGGCCGCCTTCAGCGCCAATCTTTCCGTGTGGATCCAGCAGTTTGGAATGGCGCCGCGCGCGTCCGACATCACGGCCACGGCACTGGTGGTTGCCATCATCACCTTCATCACCATCGTCTTTGGCGAGCTGGTGCCCAAGCGCATTGGCCAGCTTTACCCCGAGACGGTCGCGCGGCTCGTCTCCCGGCCCATGATGTGGGTTGCGATTGTGGCCAAGCCCTTTGTGCGACTGCTGTCGTTCAGCACGCAGGCCACCCTCAAGCTTTTGCGCATCGACAACTCTGCCGGCCGCGCCGTGACCGAAGAAGAAATCGCCGCCAGCCTGGAAGAGGGCGTTGACGCCGGCCTGATCGAAGAGCATGAGCACCAGATGGTGCAGAACGTGTTTCTGCTCGACGACCGCCTGCTGACATCGCTGATGCTGCCGCGCTCTGACATCGAATGGCTTGACGCATCCGACACGCTTGCCCAGGCGATTGAAAAAGCCGGGGTCACCGGACACTCCTGGTACCCGGTATGCCGCGGCAGCCTCGATGACGTGGTGGGTGTCGTCAATGTGGCCAAGCTGCTGGCATTGCGCGGGCAAATCCAGCCGATGGGCTCAGTCGGCGATGCCGGCGCGGTGCCCGCAGTCACCGACCGGATTGGCGCGTATGCCGTACCCGCCGTCTTTGTGCCCGAGACGCTGACGGGCATGGAGCTGCTTGAGCAGTTTCGCGCCAGGTCAACGCGCATCGTGTTTGTGGTCGATGAATACGGTGTGGTGCAGGGCCTGATGACGCCCATGGACATGCTGGAGGCCATCACCGGCGAGCTGCAGCCCGGCGCGCAGGTGGATGCGTGGGCCGTGAGGGGTGAAGACGGCAGCTGGCTGATTGACGGTGTCATGCCCGTGGCCGAACTCAAGGCCAGGCTCGACATCAAGGATCTGCCCGAAGAAAGCCGCGGGCGCTACAACACCGTTGCCGGCTTGCTGCAGAGCGTGTCGGGCCGCCTGTTGCAGACCTCAGACAAGGTCGAGTGCGCCGGCTGGCGCTTTGAAGTGGTTGACCTTGACGGCAAACGCATCGACAAAGTCCTCGCCAGTTTCATTGAAGAAACAAGCGCCTAGGCAGGCTTTTTTTACGGCGTCTCATGTGCGAGACACTGCTTCGCCCGAGTCGCGTAAACAGTTGTAAGTTTTAAAGCGCTGTGTTGTACTCCACCCAAACGAGGCGGGGTATATGTCGGAATATTCGGTGGGGAGCATGCTGGCCGCGGCCGTGTGCAGCATGGGGTTGGGCGTGGTTGGCCACAGCATCTGGCAGGCCCGCAAGGCAAAGAAAAAGCGCAAGCTGCCCGAACAGTGGGACCTACAGGCGCGCCTGTTGCTTTCGTCCACAGAGCTTGAGGTCTGGCACTGGCTGCAGCGCGCATTTTTCGAGTACGACGTGCTCGTCAAGATTCCGCTCATACGCTTCATGGCGCCCCGCTCCGCCGCAGAAGGCAAGCGCTCGTACGAACTCATCAAGGACCTGTATTGCAGCTTCACGATTTGCGCGGTAGACGGCACTGTCATCGGCTGTGTTGACGTGCCTGGCCCCCAGGGCCTGAAGGCCAGCACCCGGGCCATTAAACAAACGCTCTTCGCTGAATGTGGGCTAGCCTATGCCGTGGTGCGCGCAGGCATCCTGCCCACGCTTGAGGCCGTGCGTTCAGCTTTTCTTGGCGAAGTTGATCTGTCAGACGATGAACCCGCCCCTGTGCAGGCCGCGCCAGTTCCGGTGCAGGTCAAAATCCAGGAGCCAGTGGTTGAAGCAGCAGCTACCGAACCCGCGCCGCTGGATGACATGCCGATCCAGACATCCGCAGAGACATCGGTGCAGGTGGACATGCTGGCCGTCGCAGAGGCGCGCAACAGATTGCGCGCCAAGCTCGACCGCAACCGCAAAATCCGCTTCACCAACTTTGACCCCCTGAGCACCGGCGCTGGCGCTGTGCCTTCGGGTGCAGGTCAGCTCGCGCCTTCGCAGTGGGAAGACTCCTTCATCATGTCCGAGGCCGAACAGGACCAGGTCGCCGGCAAGAAAGAGGGCTGAATGCCCAGAGTGCAGCGTGTCAGGCTTCGGGCTTGACCTGCATCGGCCCATAAGGCGTGGGCTTGCCCGCCTCGTTGTAGATCTTGCGCAGCCCTTCAAACTTTTTGCTCGGCCCCCGGCCGTCACTGTGGTCAGGCATGGCCAGCCCCTGGGTCTTGAGCAGTTCAAGCACGCGGTAGTTGGCATACAGCGCGTCGTACACGGGGAAGCTCGCCGCCAGAATCGCATCGTCGCTCTGGTTCGTCAAGAACACGCCTTCAGCAAACGCCAGCAGGCCCACGGCCGTCTGTCCGGCCGTGTCGTCCGGCGGCGGGCGGTAGCCTTCCAGCACATAGGCCACGCCAGCGCGAACCACATCGGCCAGTTGCGCCAGTGCGGCATCTTTCAATTCATACTTGCGCATCACCTTGTCAAAGGTCGTGCCGCTGTGGTCATGCGGGCCCAGCTCGGCACCGGGGATTGAAAAGGCAATCGCACCCGCGGGTACCAGGTGCTCTTCTTTCCAGGGCACATACACAAAGCTTGCGTCAGGGTCCACAAAACGCGTGATGAGCCAGGGCGTGGCCACGCGGTCAAGGTGAAGGTACTGGCGCGTGACCCATTGCATGGTTGTCTCCAATAATTTTTTTGTTGCTGCAGCATGTGCAGCCAGTGCGGTGCTGAACGCGCTTTAACGCGCAGGTTGGTTGCGCGTGATCGGCGAGACGGTGATCAACACCTCATTGCCGCCAAAGCTGGTCGACTGCATCTGCACATTTGCCGTCCGCTCGCCCTTGGTGAATGTCAGCAAGCTCAGCTTCGAGAAAGAGCTCGACGTCATCGTCCACCCGGCACCCGGCATGCTGTCACGGAAGTAAGTGAACACCTGCTGGGGGTCACCCGACACAGTGAGGTTGATGCGCCCCGTCCAGTTGTTGCCCACACCCATCACCAGGGTGTCCTGCTGCCTGATCACCGAGCCCGGTGGCAAAGGTACATCGCCTGACAGCTGCTTGGCAGTCGCCTCCGTCACCGTGCTGTCGCTGCTAATGGGGCCAGAGCCCATGTTGCTGCAACCGAAGAGTGCGAGGGTGATGGACAGGGTCAGGGCGATTTTTGTGTAGTTCATTTTTTACCTTGAGGGGTGGAGCGGAGGCAAGCATTGGGATTGTGCCGGAATCTTTACGCGCCGTGCAGCAGGCAATTGACGGGGAAGTGAACGATGACGGACCCGAGGAAAAGCGTCTTTTTTTTGCCAAATGCGGGACCGTGATTCTTGACGGCACTTTCCGGCCTTATTAATATTCTTAGCGGTGGTTGAGGTCTCAGCCACGAGTCTGCAGCGCAACGCGCAGTACTTGCCTCTCATCGCCACGATAGAGGCCGTAACCAGCCGACGTATCGGTTTGTTTGCAACAACGCCTTTCTGGCATTGCCTACAAAAAGCACCTGGAGCCTTCATGCCCAAAAAACTATCCCGTTATCGGGACGAATCCTATGTCCTTCAACGCGGTCGTTGCATTTACTGCGAAATCCCAATGCCTTGTCAGCGAAATCTTGAAGCTTTTGCGAAACGCTACGACCTGACACCGCGACAAGCCAAAAATATTTGCGCCACGGCCGAGCATCTTGTTGCGCACTGCGTTGGTGGGGCCCTATCCAGAAAAAATATTGCTGCTGCGTGTGGTCACTGCAACAGGGAAAGACATGCTCGGCGGCGTCCTCTGGATCCTATGACTTATAAACGCTATGTGTTGGAGAGAATGAAGCGAGGCCGATGGCACGCAGATTTCGTGTTCAAACGACTGCTGAATTCTGAAAGTCATCAGATGGTCGGCAGTACTGATTGAAGGGGAGAATGCCATTGTTGAGACTTCGTGCACTGAAACACGAGCTGGGCATGCTTGAATGATCCCTAAATCAATAGTCGTAAGGATTTCACGATGCAAAGTATTGGGATTCCCCCAATCTCACGGACACACAGTTAAGCTCGCGTAGCGTTTTTCA
>JAZKCB010000157.1:0-4653 GCA_040388335.1 Pseudomonadota bacterium
GTCGAGCGTGTGAACATCCCCGAGCACATGATTCCCGCCGATGCGCAGGTCGAGATGGACGCCAAGATGGCTGCCGGCTACTTCACCCCCGGCGCCGTGCCTACAGCGGAGGAGCTCAAAAAAGCCAAAGGCCGGGGACTGGATGTCTGAGCTTGAAAGCGCCGTCGCCGAACTGCGTTCAACGCAAACCATACGCAAGCGGGCGCGGGCCCTGCTGGCACGTGCACGGCGGGGTGAATCAACCTGGTTTTCGGTCAATGACGGCGCCCTGGTCACTGCGGCCACGCTGGTCGCAGAACTCACGCGGGCCCGTTACCCTGACCTGAAGATCCCGTATCACAGCCGCTGGCGACACTTTGAAGCCGGTGGCATTGATCGCAGCGGCCAGCTTGATGCCGCACTGGCTGGTGCATCTACAGCAGAAAAAGCCCGTGCCCGCATAGACCTGGCCCTGGTCAGCGTACTGCTCGACGCTGGCGCTGGTGCCGATTGGCGCTACGAAGAGCAAATATCCCGCTCTGAATACACACGCTCCGAAGGTCTGGGCGTTGCCAGCTTTCACGCTTTCATGTCGGGGCTGTTCTCCAGCGATGCAAGTCAGCCGCTGCAGGCTGATGCCAAAGGCTTGCAGGCCGTCACCGCAGACAGGCTCGGGCAAGCCTTCCAGGTCACCCCTTCCAACCCATTGATAGGTCTTGAAGGCCGTGGGGCACTGCTGCGCCGTCTGGGGGACGCGTTACAAAACCAGCCGGAGTTGTTCGGAACACCTGGCCGGCCCGGCAACCTGTTTGATTGGCTGTCAAAAGGCGGCAAGGCCATACAGGCACACGACCTGTTGTCCGTCCTGCTCACGGGTCTGTCACCCATCTGGCCGGCACAAAACGCCATCGACGGTATTGCGCTTGGCGATTGCTGGCAGCTGGCCGCTGCCCACAGTGACGCTGGCGGTCCCGGCGACGGCTGGATGCCCTTTCACAAGCTCTCCCAGTGGCTGACCTATTCATTGCTCGAACCCTTTCAATGGGCCGGCATTGAAGTTCAGGGACTGGACGCCCTGACCGGCCTGCCCGAATACCGCAACGGTGGTCTTTTTCTGGATGCAGGCGTGCTGCGTCTCAAGGACCCAGCGCAGGCAAAAAGGCTTCATGCCGCTGGTGACGCGCTGATTGTTGAATGGCGCGCCCTGACTGTCGCGCTGCTCGATGAACTGGCCCCATTGGTACGCGAGCAGCTTGGCCTGACCGTCGAACAGATGCCGCTGGCCTGCGTGCTTGAAGGCGGTACCTGGGCCGCAGGCCGCGTTTTGGCACAGCAGTTGCGTGGTGGCCAGCCACCGCTCAATATCATCAGCGACGGCACCGTTTTTTAAGAAGTACACATGACAACCTACAACGACAAAGTTCACCTCGTAAACCATCCGCTGGTCCAGCACAAACTCACGCTGATGCGCCGCAAGGACGCCTCGACCAACACGTTCCGTACGCTGCTCAATGAAGTCAGCATGCTGATGGCCTATGAGGTCACACGCGACATGCCCATGCAGGACATCGAGATCGAAACCCCGCTGGAAATCATGACCTCCAAAGTCATAGACGGCAAGAAGCTGGTGTTTGTGTCCATCCTTCGGGCCGGCAACGGCATTCTGGAAGGCATGCTCAGCGTCGTGCCAGGCGCACGCGTCGGCCACGTCGGTCTTTACCGCGACCCCAAAACGCTGACCGCCGTCGAGTACTACTTCAAGATGCCCCAGAACATGGAAGAGCGCGACGTCGTCATCGTGGACCCCATGCTGGCGACCGGCAACTCGGCCATTGCAGCGGTCGAACGGCTCAAGGAGCTCAACCCCAAGTCCATCAAGTTTGTCTGCCTGCTCACCTGCCCCGAAGGTATAGCCGCCATGCAGAATGCGCACCCTGACGTGCACATCTACACCGCCGCCATCGACCGGCAGCTCAACAGTCACGGCTATATCCTCCCCGGCCTGGGTGATGCGGGCGACCGCATTTTCGGCACCAAATAGCCAGCATGGGCGAGCGCACCCTTCATGCAGCGTGGCCGATAGCACGCCTGCTCCGTTTTGCAGGTCTTTGCGTGTTGGCACTTGTCCTCGGTGCCTGCGCCAGCGTCTCTCCCGGCGCCCGGCTCGACAACACACCTCGACTGGCCGTCATGTCGGCCTTTGAGCCCGAACTGACCCTTCTGCTGGGCAAGGTACAAAACCCAGTGAGTCACCAGATCAACGGTGTCAGCTTCACGACCGGCATGCTTGAAGGCCAGCCCGTCGTGCTGTTCCTGTCAGGCATCAGCATGACCAATGCCACCATGAACACCCAGCTGGTGCTGGACCGCTTCAACATCAATGGCATTGTGTTCAGCGGCATTGCCGGCGGCGTCAACCCCGGGCTGCACATTGGCGATGTATCGGTGCCTGCGCAGTGGGGGCAGTACCTTGAAGTCGCCATGTCGCGCGAAACATCGCCGGGCAGGTTCACACCGCCGCCGCATATGGAGGCCCCGATGTTTCCCGCTTTCGGGATGATGCAGCCGCGCACCGTTGAGACCAGGACTGCAGCAAACCCGACCCTCGCGCGCAAATTCTGGTTTCAGGCCGACCCGAAGATGCTTGAAGTTGCACGCAGCCTGCGCGGCGTTGAACTTACCCGCTGCAAAGCCGACCAGTGCCTGACCCGCAAGCCTGAAGTGCTGGTGGGGGGCAACGGTGTATCGGGCCAAGCCTTTGTCGACAACGCCGCCTTCCGCGAATACGCCTTCAAGACCTTCCAGGCCAATGTACTCGACATGGAAACCGCGGCCGTCGGCATGGTTGCATACAGCAACGACGTGCCCTACATCGCCTTCCGCTCACTCAGCGACCTGGCAGGCGGCGGCGATGGGGCCAACGAGATGGGCACCTTGTTCAGCATCGCAGCTGACAATTCCGCGCGGGTCTTGCTGGCCTTTCTGGCCTCATGGAAACCCTGAAACCCTGAACCCATAAAGTGCCATGAGGCGACAAACAAATGCTTGATCTCCTCATTACCAATGCCGCCCTGCCCAACGGCCGCACCGGCATGTCGGTCGCAGTGCAGGACGGCAGTATTGTCGAAGTCACCGCAGGACTCACCGCACCTGCGCAAGAAACTGTGGACGCAACGGGCTATCTGCTCAGTCCGCACTTCGTCGACCCGCACTTCCACATGGACGCCACGCTAAGCTATGGCCTGCCACGCGTCAATGAAAGCGGTACCCTGCTGGAAGGCATTGCCGTCTGGGGCGAACTCAAACCCACGCTCAGATCCGAGGCCATCATTGACCGTGCCCTCAGCTATTGCGACTGGGCAGTCGCCAAAGGCCTGCTGGCGATTCGCACGCATGTGGACACCAGCGATCCCAGCCTGCTGGCTGTTGATGCGATTCTCGAAGTCAAAAAGCGAGTTGCTTCTTACATCGACCTGCAACTGGTTGCCTTTCCCCAGGACGGAGTACTGCGCACCAAGGGCGGCGTTGACAACCTCAAGCGTGCGCTTGACAGGGGTGTCGACATCGTCGGCGGCATTCCGCACTTCGAGCGCACCATGGCCGAGGGTGCCGCCAGCGTCAAACTGCTGTGCGAGATCGCCGCTGAGCGCAGCTTGCCTGTAGACATGCATTGCGACGAGTCCGACGACCCGCTCTCGCGCCATATTGAAACCCTGGCGTTTGAAGCCCAGCGCTTTGGCCTGCAAGGCCGTGTCACGGGTTCGCACTGCACCTCCATGCATTCGATGGACAACTATTACGTGTCCAAGCTGCTGCCGCTGATAGCAGAAAGCGGCGTCAGCGTCATCGCGAACCCCCTCATCAACATCACCCTGCAGGGCCGCCACGACACCTATCCCAAACGCCGCGGCATGACCCGCGTGCCCGAGCTCATGGCGGCAGGCGTCAATGTGGCCTTCGGTCACGACTGCGTGATGGACCCCTGGTACGGCATGGGCTCGGGCGACATGCTGGAAGTCGCCCACATGGGACTGCATGTGGCGCAGATGACCAGCCAGAAAGGCATACACGCCTGTTTTGATGCGGTGACCGTCAACGCGGCGAAGGTCATGCACCTCAAGGGCTATGGGCTAGAGCCTGGTTGTGACGCCAGCTTTGTGCTGCTGCAGGCGCGTGATGCCATTGAAGCGATAAGACTGCGTGCAAACCGCCTGAAGGTCTACAAGCGTGGCAAGCTGCTGGCGCAAAGTCCAGCAGCTGCGTCCCGCCTGTCGCTCTCCGGCAGACCAGACAACACATCTTTCATGAAAGCTGATTGATCTCAGCGTGGAGAAAAACCAGCCAGGCGCGCGATAGGCCTTGCCACCACACCATGATCGGCACCGGCCTCATCATGGCCTACACCGTCTGGTAGTTGCCAGACTTCAGGTTATCAAGCTGTATGGCGCCCTGCGTGCACCGCACCCCAAAGCGCATCCCAGTCCTGACCACCCATGTCCTTGGCACTGCCATCCGCGTCAAAAAACTTGTTGGGTATCTGGAATGCGGCAAGCGTCACAGCCCCATTGGGTGACCACGCGCTATGGCGGCTGCCTGCCGGCCGCCAGATGAACTGGCCAGCCTTGCATTCAATGCCCGAATCAGGGCCTTCGCCGTCCACCAAATGCCCTTCCA
>JAZKCB010000158.1:0-12417 GCA_040388335.1 Pseudomonadota bacterium
GAATCGACATGGCCGGTCTGGTCGTCGAAGAAGAAGTCGGGCTCGAACTCGCGCAAAAACTCGCCCTTGGCCAGTCCGCCGAGAAACATGGCTTCATCGACCTCGATGTTCCAGTCCATCAGCGTGCGGATCGCACGTTCATGCGCCGGTGCGCTGCGCGCCGTGACCAGCGCCGTGCGTATGCGCATGCGCGATGTACCTACCTGCTGCAGGCGGTGCAGCGCTTCGAGCAGCGGCTTGAAGGGCCCAGCCAGCAGCGGCTGCGTGGCCTTGTCGCGTTCGTGCGCCTGGAAGGCCGACAGGCCGTGTGACTGGAACACACGTTCGGCCTCGTCGGAAAAAATCACCGCGTCGCCGTCGAATGCGATGCGCACTTCATGGGGGTGCTGGTCGCTGGCATGGGCCGACTGCGGATAGACCTGCGCGGCAGGCACGCCGGCCGCCAGCGCCTCGCGCACATCGCTGAGGTGGGTCGACAAAAACAGGTTGGCATGCAGGGGTTTCAGGTAGCGCCACGGCGGCTCGCCACGGTTGAAGGTGCCGCGCTGAATGGCCAGCCCGTAATGCTGGGCCGAGCGGAACACACGCATGCCCGAGACCGGGTCGTTGCGCGAGAGGATCACCACTTCGACGCGTTGTGCCAGCTTGGCCGAAGGCGAGGCGTCGTCCAGACTGTCGGGAGCATCGTTGAACGCCAGCAGCTTTTTGACCAGCGAAAAGGCCACGCCGGGTTTGGCCGGCACGTCGAGCCGGTCCAGCTGCAGCTGCATGTAAGCGGCATCGCGTTTGGTGCCGGGCGCGGGCGGCTGGCCCAGGCCGTCCTCAAAGACCCGGTTTTCTTCCTCGAAATCAAACAGTGCGCGCGATGAAATCGCCACCACCAGTTGTCCGTCCAGAGTTGCTGCCATGGGGTTTACCTGTTTACTGCGGGGGTGGAGTCAACGATAGCTCAAGTGTGCGCCATTGTCCGCAGGCCACACCGTCGGGCGGCCACTGGTCGGCACGCGTCACTTCACGGATGCCGCCGGCCAGCAGCTGCGTGGCCCGGATGATGCCTGCATGGGTGACCCAGACGGTGGGCGGGCCGTCCCGCAGTTCATCGAAAGCACTGGCCACGCGCGCCATCACGGTGCGCACGCTTTCGCCGTGGCCGCCGACGGCGTGGCCGGCAAAGTCGGCCATCCAGGCGTCGAAGTCGCTGCGCGTGATGTCGCTCCAGCGCCGGCCTTCCCAGGCGCCGAAGTTCATCTCCTGCAGTCGGACGTCGGTTTGAAGGGTCAAATCGGGCCGCAGCCCAATCAGCGCTTGCGCAAGGTGCTCACATCTTTGTAGCGGCGAGGTGCTGATCTGCGCGCCGGCGGGCAGCACCGCGGCCAGGGACGCGGCGCTTTGTTGCGTCGCCTCCAGGTCCGCCGCCACATCCAGCGCACCGTAGCAGGTGCCCGACGCCAGCAGGACCTGCGCGTGGCGCACCAGCCAGAGGGTCATGCCATTTCCGGCATGAAGCCGCTAGACGCGACAATTTTCCGCAGGGCCGTCCCAAGGAAAATTAGCCCCCGGGGGGGGCAGAGAGCTACACGCAGTGAAGCGAACGTGGGGGCCATGTTCATAAGGCGATGGCCAGGCCGAGGTAAAAAGCGATCTCGCAGACCTGCTGCGTGGCGCCCAGGCAGTCGCCGGTGAAACCCTGCAAGCGGCGCGAGAACAGCCGGCCCATCCACAGCAGGGCGATCACGGAGAAGCTGCAGGCCACTATCAAACTCATAGCTGGCAGCGCATAACTGGCAAGGGCCAGAGCCGAAAAAAACCATACAAATGCCACCCCCAGGCTGGTCAGCGTGATCTGGTCGGCCAGGGGTTTGGATTTGGAGACTGCGGTATCGCCGACATGCGGCAGCGCGCGGATCAGTAGCAGCGGCAGGGTGCGCGAAACCACATGCGCGGTAAACAGGGCCGCGGCGACCAGCCAGCCATCCAGGGGCAGGTCGGGAGCTTCTTCCATGCCGGACAGGGCGCTTTCGACCGAGCCGAGCAGTGCCAACAGTGCCACCTTGCCCAGCAGCGCGAGCACCAAAGCCATCGCGCCGAAAGCGCCGACCCGTGAGTCCTTCATGATCTCCAGGGCGCGGTCCCGGTCGGAACTGCCACCCAGCCCGTCCGTGACGTCGGCGAGCCCGTCTTCGTGAAAGCCGCCGGTCAGCAGCACCGTCGCCACCGTGGACAGGACGGCGGCCACCAGCGGTGCAAAGTCGGTGGGCGGCAGCAGCGCGATCAGCAGGCTGTACACGCCGGCCGCCACGCCGCCGACCAGCCAGCCGATGCCCGGGAAGTGCGCGGCACTGGCGCGCAGCATGGCCGGGCTGTAGCCAGTCCACGCCGCCAGCGCGCCGGTGACCGGAATGCGGGTGAAAAACTGGACTGCCAGCAGGTAGTGGCGAATGAACTGCAACACGGCTAGTTTTTACCGCTGACCCCGGCCGAATCAAAACTCGCCATCTCTGCCATGAACAGCGCTGCCGATTGCAGCAGTGGCCAGGCGAGCAGGGCGCCCGTGCCTTCGCCCAGGCGCATGTCCAGGTTGAGCAGCGGCACGGCCTTCAGGTGGGCCAGCAGCAGGTGGTGGCCGCGCTCGGCCGAGCGGTGGCAAAACACCAGGTAGTCCTGCACCTGCGGCACGAGCGCGCGTGCCACCAGCGCGGCGGCACCGGCAATAAAACCGTCGACCAGCACCACGCGGCGCTCGCTGGCGGCCTGCAGCATGGCGCCGGCCATCATGGCGATTTCGAAACCGCCCAGCGCCGCCAGCACGGCCAGCGGCTCATGCACGTCGGCATGCCGTGCCAGCGCACGCTGCAGCACCGCCTGTTTGTGCGCCAGTTGCGTATCGTCCAGGCCGGTGCCGCGCCCGACCACGTCGCTGATCGGCAGGCCGGCCAGCCGGGCCAGCAGCAGGGCGGCGGGCGAGGTGTTGGCAATGCCCATCTCGCCGAAGGCCACGACGTTGCCGGGCAGGCCTCGGATGACATCCATGCCGGCCTGCAGCGCGGCGTGGGCCTGTGCCAGCGACATGGCCGGGCCCTCGCAAATGTTCTGGGTGGCCGGGGCTATTTTTCGCTGCTGCAGCTGCGGGTGGTCGGCCAGGTCGGCGGCCACGCCGGCGTCCACCACCTGCAGGGCAAAACCGTGCTGGCGCGCAAACACATTGATGGCGGCACCGCCGGCCAGCATGTTGCCCACCATCTGCACGGTCACCGCCTGCGGAAAGGCCGACACGCCCTCGCTGGCAATGCCGTGGTCGGCGGCAAACACCACCATTTGCGGCGAGGCGAAGGTGATGGCCTCGCTGCGCTGGATCAGGCCGAGCTGCAATGCCAGCGCTTCAAGCTGGCCGAGTGCGCCGAGTGGTTTGGTTTTCTGGTCGATCTTGTGCTGCAGCCGGGCGGCCAGCGCGGCGTCCGCGGTCGGTTCAATCGCGGGCAGGAGAAATGTCTTGTGGTCGGTCATCGGTGATTTTCTGGAGGCAGGCGGGGCAAAAGCAGGAGGCTTCCGACGTGCCGATTGAGGACGGTGGGCTGGAGGAGGGAACGGGCATGACATGGGGCAGCTTGACGCACCAGCATTCGGCGTCCCCTCCCACCATGCCGCAGCGAAAAGCGGCGCCGCAGCGGGGGCATGATGAATTGGAGGGGACGGATGCGCCTGCCGCAGTCATGGCCAGGCCCGTCAGCTTTGCAGAAACAGCCGGTAGACCGGGTTGTCGGTCTCTTCCACATGCGGGTAGCCCAGGGTGTCGAGAAAGGCCTTGAAAGCCTTGTTGTCGGCCTTGGGAACCTGCAGGCCGACCAGGATGCGCCCGTAGTCCGCGCCCTGGTTGCGGTAATGAAAGAGGCTGATGTTCCAGCCCGGCTTCATGGCGCCCAGGAACTTCATGAGTGCCCCGGGCCGCTCGGGAAACACAAAACGCAGCAGCCGCTCGTCTTTGGACAGCGCGGTGTGCCCACCCACCATGTGGCGAATGTGTTCCTTGGCCAGGTCGTCATGGGTCAGGTCCAGCGACTTGAAGCCGTGTTTGCTGAAGTTGGCGGCGATTTTGCTGCTCTCGCCCTTGCCGTGGGTGGTCAGGCCGACGAACACATGGGCCTGGCTGGCGTCGCTGATGCGGTAGTTGAACTCGGTCACGCTGCGCGGGCCGCCGGGCAACTCGCCGATCAGCTCGCAAAAGCGCCGGAAGCTGCCGCGCTCCTCGGGAATCGTCACCGCAAACAGCGCTTCGCGTTCCTCGCCGACTTCGGCGCGCTCGGCAACAAAACGCAGGCGGTCGAAGTTCATGTTCGCGCCGCACAGGATGGCCGCGTAGGTCTCGCCTTTGGTCTTGTGCGTGGCCACATACTGCTTGATGGCCGCCACGCTCATGGCGCCGGAAGGTTCGACGATGCTGCGCGTGTCGATGAAGACGTCCTTGATCGCGGCACACACGGCATCGGTGTCCACCGTGATGAATTCATCGACCAGTTCGCGGCTGATGCGGAAGGTTTCCTCACCGACCAGCTTGACCGCTGTGCCGTCGGCGAACAGGCCCACATCGGGCAGCGTGACACGTTTGCCGGCGCCGACCGATTGGGCCATGGCGTTGGAATCGTTCATCTGCACGCCGATGATCCTGACCTCGGGGCGCACGGCCTTGATGTAGTTGGCGACGCCGGAAATCAGCCCGCCGCCGCCTATGGCCACAAACACCGCATCGAGCGAGCCTTTGCCGATGGTCTGGATCTGGCGCAGGATTTCCATGGCGATCGTGCCCTGGCCGGCAATCACGTCCGGATCGTCGAACGGGTGGACAAAGGTCAGGCCGTTCTTTTTTTCCAGCGTGACGGCATGCAGGTGGGCGTCCGAGTAGCTGTCGCCGTGCAGGATCACCTCGCCGCCCAGGGCCCGGACGGCATCGACCTTGACCTGTGGCGTGGTCACCGGCATCACGATCATCGCGCGTGCGCCCAGCTTGTGCGCACCGAGCGCCACGCCCTGCGCATGGTTGCCGGCCGAGGCGCAGATCACGCCCTTTTTGAGCTGGGCGGGGCTCAGGTGGGCCATCTTGTTGTAGGCGCCGCGCAGCTTGAAGCTGAACACCGGCTGCTGGTCTTCGCGCTTGAGCAGCACGGTGTTGTGCACCCGGCGGCTGAGGTTTTTCGCCGGCTCCAGGGCGGATTCCACCGCCACGTCATACACGCGTGCGGTCAGGATTTTTTTCAGGTAGTCAGCGGGAGTGAGCGCCCCGGCGGGCGATGGCCGGGGGGGGCCGGGTGAACGGCGGGGAGCGGGTTTGGGGGGGGTGGGCATTGTGTTTTCTCGCAACCCAACATCATAGTGGGCAAGAAAAAAGGCCCAGACCTTGCGGTCTGGGCCTGTAAATCCACCCTTTCAGGGATGGAGGAGACAACCATTGCATGAAATCAAGGGCCTGTTCATGCGATGATTTCAGTATAGCGGAGGCATGTTGCGCTGCAACAATGTTTTGTTGCAAAAAATAAACACTCGCAGCTACTTTTGATAATTATTTCTGACTTTTGAGGATGGCAATTCATGGAATGCACAGTGAGCTGGACCGGCCCCAACACCGGCACGGGGACAACAACAACTTCTGGCTCGGCCATGAGTTTTCTGGCGACAACGGGCAGCGGCCACACGCTGGTGATGGACGGCGCGCCCGACGCCGTCAAGCCGGAAAACGGCGGCGCCAACCTGGCGCCGCGCCCGATGGAAACCGTGCTGGCCGGTACCGGCGGTTGTACGGCTTACGACGTGGTGCTGATCCTCAAGCGGGGCCGCCACGATGTGCGCGGCTGCACGGTACGGCTCACGTCCGAACGGGCCGAGACCGACCCCAAGGTGTTCACGAAAATCCACATGCATTTTGTCGTGACGGGACGCGGCATCGCGGCCAGCGCGGTGGAACGCGCGATTGCCATGAGCCATGACAAATACTGCTCGGCCACCATCATGCTCGGAAAAACTGCCGATATCACGACCAGTTTTGAGCTGGTCGAAGCTTGATCATCAGGCGAGATCGGGCGTGGGCCCTTTCCCAATAATCGCGAGTAGCTATTGAAAAGATAGCAACTAGAGGTAGTGCGCTGTTGTCGTCATGACTTTGGCGGAGGCCCGCATCAGCGCCTTGACGGGCGCGGGAAGCGTCAATGCCCCGGCACTTTGCGCCTCCTGTGCGTGACGTGCCTCGTCGTCCTTCATCTGCGCCACGATGGCGCGCGAGGCATGGTCGCCCTCTGGCAGGCGTTCCAGGTGGCTGGCCAGGTGCGTTTCGACCTGCCGCTCCGTCTCGACCACAAAACCCAGGCTGACCCGGTCCCCGAGGCGGCCCGCGAGCAGGCCCAGCCCGAAGGCCCCGGCGTACCACAGCGGATTCAGCAGTGAGGGGCGGGCGCCGAGTTCATCGAGCCGCTCACGCGTCCAGGCCAGGTGGTCGCCTTCCTCCTTGCTGGCCTCCAGGAAGTGCTGGCGCAAAACGGGATTGCGTGTGCTCAGGGCCTGCGAGGCGTAAAGCGCCTGCGCACAGACCTCACCGACATGGTTGACCCGCATCAGCGCGCCGGCCAGCGCCTTGTCCGCGGCGCTCAGCTCGGTGCCCTGTGCCGGCACGGTCGGGCATGTCCGGCTGGCACGTGGTTTGGCAAACAGGGTGCGCAGGGCGCTGTCGGCGGCGTTGATAAGCGCGTCCATTTCAACGATCCTCGCGCGTGTGCCACAAGCGCAGCACGTAAATGGTCGACGCCTGAATTTCGTAGCGCATTTCGTAATGACCGACGAGCATTCGGCGCACCTCTCGCGGCTCGAATTCTTCGAGCCTTTTACCTAGATGCGGATTCTCGAGCAGCCTGACCGGCGCGCCAGCAAGGGACTGCACAGTGCGCGCCGCCGCGACCTTGTTCACCGGGGCCAGAAACTCATGAAGCCGCGTCAGATCGGACAGCGCCTTGCTCGTCCACTTCAACTTCATCAACGAGGCACCGGCAACGGGGTAGCTGCGCTCAGGCTGTCGGCCCACGCGTGCACCGCCTGATGGTCGAGGAAGCGCCCGGCGTCCACATCGGCCAAGGCCTCCAGCGTCAGACGACTGCGCTCTTCTTCCTGATCGATCCAGGCCGATAGCGCCTGCTTCATGATCCAGCCGCGCGACCGGTCAAAACGAGCCGCCATCTGATCGACCTTGTTGGCCAGGGGCAGTGGAATGTGGGCGGTCAGCACTTTGGTTTCTGTCTGTGCCATGACGGGTCTCCTTGAATCAACACGGGAACAACGAACAATAAAGAGTAAGAGTGCGCCTCTTCCGGGCCTTGCCTTCAGTGATTAATCATATTGATTAACAATGATTGCGTCAAGCTGTAGCCGTGCCATGCCAGGGAAGTGTGAAGCGGGACCCGCACAAGCGCTTCTCCGTGTCTCGGGTGTTTGTTGCAGAGGTGCAACGGAATTGAATTTATCGGGCCAATTCCTTTGCGAAAGCTCTCAGCCTCTGGTGCAATACACACAACTTCCTAAATGGAGGTTGGCCCGGGGATCCAAAATCCTGGAGCCCTATGTTTAACCTTGGAGAAACTCGCAATGAAAAAATCCCTAGTCGCTTTGGCTATTCTGGCTGCTGCTGGCGTGGCTTCGGCCCAGTCTTCCGTGACCCTGTTCGGCGTTGTTGACATGAACTACGCTCACGGCTCCGGCTCTGGCGTTGGTTCTTCCAGCAAGAGCCAACTGACCGGTGGCGGTTACAACTCTAACCGTATCGGCTTCCGTGGTACGGAAGACCTCGGTGGTGGCATGTCTGCCTCGTTCTGGCTCGAAGCCGGTATGAACCCCGATAGTGGCGTCGGCCAAGCAACCAACACCAACAATCAGAGCACTGGCGGTTCCACTGGTAACGGCCTGACTTTCAACCGTCGTTCGACCGTCAGCCTGGCCAGCGGCCTGGGTGAACTGCGTCTGGGTCGTGACTACACGCCACAGTTCTGGAACCAGACCGTGTTTGATCCGTTCGGCGTCGTCGGTGTGGGCAATAGCCAGACTTTCGTCTCCGCCCTTGGCAACTCTCTGACCGGAGTTCGCGCATCCAACAGCGTTGGCTACTTCCTGCCAGGTAATCTGGGCGGCTTCTATGGCCAGTTCCAGCACTACCTCGGTGAGAACAACAAAAACGGCGCAGTGACTGAAAAAGACGGCACCGGTTCTGGCATCCGCCTCGGCTTTGCCAACGGCCCGATCAACGTGGCCCTGGCTACTTCCAGCACCAAATATGCTGCTACTGCCACCACTGGCAATCTCAAGGCCACCAACCTCGGCGGTTCGTATGACTTCGGCGTCGCTACAGTCATGGCTTTGGTGACTCGCGACAAAGTCGAGTCTACCCCCACGACGCGGACCGGCAAGGGCGCTTTGATCGGTGCTTTGGTTCCCATGGGTGCAGGCCAGATCCGTGTGGCTTACTCCACCTACAAAACCGACGCTGCTGGTACACCGAAGTCCAAAAAATGGGCTCTGGGTTATGTGCACAACCTGTCCAAGCGTACGGCTCTGTACACCACGTTTGCTCGCGTGACCAACAGCGGTGGCGCAAGCCAGGCCCTGAACGGTGCCGTGACTGCAGCGAACGCACGTTCGACCGGTTACGACTTCGGTATCAAGCACTCCTTCTAATTGATGGCTGGTCTTGTGCCAGCTTCAATCAAGAGAGTTTAAAAAGCCGCCTTCGGGCGGCTTTTTTCATGGAAAATGCAAAAACATGCCGCTTTGGGAGTTGCTGATGACGCAGGTTGACAGGATGCGATGGTGGGGCAAGTTGGGTGGTGGTGCGGTGTCATTGGTCTTGCTGCAACTGGCCGGCTGCGCATCGTTCATGTCGCCGGCTGCTCCGGCTGATCAGACCAAGCTCGGTGTCACCCCTTGGGTGGTCGCGTCCACCAGCAACCGCGTCGCGCCAGTCTGGCAGCATTACACTTTTCCGGGAAAGAAGCCCAGTCACTTTCGCTATGAGCGCAAAGATGGGCGTGAGGCGATGGCTGCAACTTCCAGCTCGTCTGCAAGCATGGTGCGCCAGGTGTTGCGCGTTGAGCCGGATGATCTGGCCAGCGTGCGCTTTTCGTGGAAAGTGCCTGAGCTGATTGCGCAAGCAGACATGGCGCTGCGTGATGCCGATGATTCGCCGGTACGCGTGGTGCTGGTTTTCGAGGGCGACCGCAGCAAGTTCTCCGGCAAGAACGCCATGCTGTCCGAGCTGGCACGTGCGTTGACCGGCGAGGAGTTGCCTTATGCAACGTTGATGTACGTGTGGTGCAACACGCGCCCGCCGGGCACGGTGATTGTCAATCCGCGTACCGACAGGATACGCAAACTTGTCGTGGAATCCGGTGCGGGCAAGCTGCGCCAATGGGTCGACTACGAACGCAATATTCGCGCTGACTATGAAAAGACTTTCGGCGAAGCGCCGGGCGCGCTGGTGGGCATAGGCATCATGACCGACAGTGACAACACGCGTTCGAATACCTCGGCCTGGTACGGGCCGGTCACGCTCGACAAGGTCGCGCACGCGCACTAGCCGATTGCCTGGCCTGAGAGTTGCAGGCGTCTGACGGGCGTGCATCCCAGGCGCATCGCCTTGGCCCTCGCGCAGGTTTCAGGGGGCCCGTTCAGGGGAAATCCCTTGTTTTGTCCTGATGGGCCGGTTGTATATTTGGCGCTTACTTTCCAGAGAGAAAACCATGAAATTCCACCCGTTTTTTATCGCAGCCGCAGCGGCTGCGTCATTTGCTGTTGTGCCTGCCGTGCAGGCCAAGACCTTCAAATGGTCGAGCGCGAGCGACATCCCCACCTTCGACATCCACTCGCAGAACAATGCACTTGGCAATGGCGTTCACGCGGCCGTTTACGATTCGCTGGTTTACTACAACAGCCGCACCTTCAAGGTGGAACCCCAGCTCGCCACTTCCTGGCGTGACGTCTCGCCGACGCAGGTCCGCTTTACCTTGCGTTCCGGAGTCAAGTTCAGTGACGGCACACCACTCACGGCGGACGACGTGGTTTTCTCGTTGACCCGCGCGACGGCCAAGACCTCCAACTATGCGGTGTATACCCAGGGCATCGACAAGGTGGTCAAGGTCAACGATTCGACCGTGGACATCATGATGAAAGGTCCGAACCCGGTGCTGCTGAATCAGTTGACCGAACTGCGCATCATGAGCAAGGCGTGGGCCGAGAAAAACAAGTCGACCGAGCCAAAAGACATTCGCGCCAAGGACGAAACCTTTGCGCACCGCAATGCAATGGGTACCGGCCCGTTCATGGTCAAGGAGTGGCAGCCTGACCAGAAGCTGGTTCTTGTTTCCAATCCCAACTACTGGGGCAAAAACGAGTCCAATGTGACCGAAGTCGTCTACACGCCGATCAAATCGGAAGCCACCCGGGTTGCCGCCCTGCTGTCGGGCGAAGTCGATTTTGTCCTTGACCCCAGCATCCAGGATCTGGGCCGGCTGCGCAGCACCGGCAACCTCAAGGTCATCGACGGCATCGAGAACCGCACCATCTTTTTCGGCATGGACCAGTTCCGGGAGGAACTACCGGGTTCCAACATCAAAGGCAAGAATCCGCTGAAGGACCAGCGCGTGCGCATGGCCTTGTACCAGGCGATTGACATCAGCGCCATCAACCGCGTCACCATGCGCGGCCTGAGTCAGCCGACGGGAGCGATTGTGGCGCCGCAGGTCAACGGCTGGACCGAAGGTGTCCACAAGCGCCACCCTTATGACCCCGAGGCGTCCAGGAAACTGCTCGCCCAGGCCGGTTATCCTAATGGGTTCGAGGTGGATTTTGCCTGCCCGAACAATCGCTACATCAATGACGAGGAAATCTGCCAGGCTGTCACCGCGATGTGGGCCCGGGCCGGCGTGAAAGCCAAGCTGCGCACATTGCCGCTGGTCACCTATTTCCCGATGATCCAGCGCTACGAAGCCAGCATCTACATGCTGGGCTGGGGTGTGCCGACCTTTGATGCGCTTTACAGCCTGCAGTCGCTCGTGCGCAGCGTGGGTACCGGTGGTGATGGCAACTACAACGTGGGCCGTTACAGCAACCCGCGCATGGACTATATCGTGGACCGTGTGAAGGTGGAGACCGATTTGCCGGTGCGCAACCGCCTGCTGACCGAGGCCCTGCAGCTGTCGAACGACACCGTTTCCCATATTCCGCTGCACAACCAGATCATTCCCTGGGCGATGAAGAAAAACATCGATGTCGTGCACCGCGCCGACAACCGGCTCGACTGGAGACTGATCAAGGTCAATTGAGCGTGTTATCAAAGAGGGCCTTCCGAGGCCCTTTTTTGTAGTTCTTTTCTTTAGGCCTAAAGGAAATCCCGGTGTCGGCACAGTGCTTGCTCTGCTAGCATTGGCTCTCGCTCAAAACCATACCCCCGAATGTTTGCATTTATTCTCCGTCGCCTGCTCCAGGCTGTGATCGTGATGGTTGCTGTGGCCTTTATTGCATTCATGCTGTTCCAGTATGTCGGCGACCCGGTGGTGTTTCTGCTTGGGCAGGATGCACAACCTGACCAGATTGCGCAGCTGCGCGCCGATCTGGGGCTGGACAAGCCCTTTTTCGTGCAGTTCGGCCACTTTCTGGTCAATGCCGTGCAGGGCGAGTTCGGGCTCAGCCTGCGCCAGGGGGCCAAGGTGTCGCGCCTGATTGCCGAGCGTTTCCCGGCGACGCTCGAGCTGGCACTGGTGGCCGCTGTCATGGCCTTGGTGATTGGTGTACCGATGGGTGTGTATGCAGCCCTGCGCCGCGGAACCTTTCTGAGCCAGCTGCTCATGACGGTGTCGCTGGTGGGTGTGTCGCTCCCGACTTTCCTGATCGGGATCCTGCTGATTCTGGCTTTCTCCGTAGGCCTCGGCTGGTTTCCCAGTTTCGGGCGCGGTAACGTGGTGCAGATGGGCTGGTGGAGCAGCGGCTTGTTGACGGCCAAGGGCTGGCACCATATCGTGCTTCCGGCCGTGACGCTGGCGATCTTCCAGCTCACGCTGATCATGCGGTTGGTCCGCGCCGAAATGCTGGAGGTTCTGCGCACCGACTACATCAAGTTTGCGCGCGCACGCGGCCTGTCCAACCGCGCCATCCATTTTGGACATGCACTGAAAAACACCCTGGTGCCTGTCATGACCATCACCGGCCTGCAACTGGGCGGGCTGATCGCTTTTGCCATCATCACCGAGACCGTTTTCCAGTGGCCGGGCATGGGCCTGCTGTTCATCCAGGCGGTGACCTTTGCCGATATTCCCGTGATGGCCGCCTACCTGTGCCTGATTGCACTGATTTTTGTCGTGATCAACCTGGTGGTTGACCTGCTGTATTTTGTGGTGGACC
>JAZKCB010000159.1:0-2043 GCA_040388335.1 Pseudomonadota bacterium
CTCCTATAATCCGCTGGGCCCGGAAAACCACACTTCAATTGTGGGAATATTCTCCGGCACAGATAACAACCAACAAGGACACCCATGATTTCTGGAATCAAGCGTCTCGGCATACGACTTGTCATTGGCATGTGGATCATTTTTGCGGGTAGCCATGCGCTGGCTGCAGGCTCCCTGGCGATCGATACCCTGCAGGGCGAGAAGTACGGTTTTTCTTTCAACCACCCGAGCGCCGACCTGGCGGACCAGCGCTCCATGCGGGAATGCGGTGCTGACTGTTCCGTGGTGCTGCGTTTCAGCAGCCAATGCGGCGCGTATGCGGCCGATCAGGCCAAGGGCTCGAACGCTTATGGCTGGGGCACCGGCACCACCAGTTCGAACACACAGGCGCGGGCCATGTCCGAATGCCGTGCCAAGGGCGGCTCAAGCTGCAAGGTCAGGGCATGGGGTTGCGATGCGATCTCGCCGGCGCAGCAGTCGTCAGCCCAGCCGCTCGCCCAGTCGGACCAGCAGCCAAACGTCCAGCCGTCGCGCCCGGCTGCGCCTTCGGACAACAACCGGGCCAGTGGTGGCTTTTCGATGATGGGCGAATGGCTGGTCGACTATGTCTCGGCCACCGGCTACACGGCCAACGGCACCTTGCGTGTGAGCCAGAGCCTGGGCAACGGCAGCTTTCGTGGGGTGCTGGTGCTGGGCTTTGTCAACGGCGGTGAATCCAAGCGGGTGCAACAGGACATGCTGATCACCGTGCGCGGCGATACGGTGGTCATGAACGCCAGCAACCCGGTTTACGTGCTCGGCTCCGGCAAGTACAACCCCGACAACTACACCCTGACGGTGGGCAGCGCCAACCTGCTGCGCGGCCAGAACAGCGATGCAAAAGGAATTGGCGGCGCGGTGGTGGTCAGCCGGCGCTGAGCACCCTCAAGAACCTGCAGACAGGCTGCCATCAGCCTGGTTCAGGACCCAATTTGCTATTAAATCAGTAGCTGCTTACGCGCATGTTTATTGGTTTAAAGCCAGATTTGATGCCTGAAAATGACCTGTTTTGGGTGGTTTTTATGCTTTTTGAGCAGCCCAAAACCTGAAAAGCGCCAAAACGCCTGAAATGTTAACTTCCATATTAACATTTGAGGCTGATTTGGGCGATAAAAATGAGCTGCTGGCCATTACTGAAAAGCATTTTCAGCTATTAAAAACGTAGCGTTCCTGCCGGGTCTATCCGGCCCCGGCCATCACACCCGCCAGCCAGTCCACAAACACCCGAACCCGTGGCGACAGCTGGCGGTGGTGCGGGTAGAGCACAGACACCGGCAGCGGCGCGGGCCGCCACTCTGGCAACACTTCGCAGAGGCTGCCATCGTCCAGCCGGGAGGCGACGTTGTATCGCGGCACCTGCACCAAACCCAGGCCGGCTGCACAACAGGCGGCATAGGCATCGGCGTGGCTGACCGTGACCGTACCCTTGAGCTGCACGCTGCGCAGCACGCCGTCCATCATGAACTCAAACGGCAGGATCTTGCCGCTGCGGTTGGAGATGAAATTCACCGCGCGGTGTTTGCGCAGCTCTTCAATGCTGGTTGGCGTGCCATGCCGTGCCAGGTATTCGCGGCTGGCGCAGGTCACCTGCTGCAGTTCGGCAATGCGCCGCGCCACCATGGTCGAGTCACCCAGCTCGCCGGCGCGCATCACGCAGTCCACGCCCTCGCGCACCAGGTCCACATACCGGTCGCCCATGCCGATTTCCAGCTCGATGTCGGGGTAGCGGTTGCAGAATTCGCCAATCACCGGCAGCACAAAATGCCTGGCCTGTGTGCCCTGCAGATCGACGCGCAGCTTGCCTTTGGGCTTGCTGCCGTCGCCTGAAAACGCCGCTTCGGCCTCTTCAACATCGGCCAGCAGGCGCAGGCAGCGCTCGTAATAAGCCGCGCCGTCGGGTGTGGGGCTGACGCTGCGCGTCGTGCGGTTCAGCAGGCGCGCGCCCAGGCGCTTTTCAAGCTGCTGCAGCGCGTGCGTGACCGTGGCACGCGGCAGCTGCAGGTC
>JAZKCB010000159.1:2143-17885 GCA_040388335.1 Pseudomonadota bacterium
CCACCAACCCACAAGTCGCCATCGTCACCGGCGCATCGCGTGGCATAGGCGCGGCCATCGCGCAGCGGCTGGCCATAGACGGCTATGCGGTCGTCGTCAACTACGCCGGTAGGGCGCCTGAAGCACAGGCGGTGGTCAGGGCGATTGAAGCCAGCGGCGGCAGAGCCATCGCCGTGCAGGCCGATGTGGCCGATCCGGCCGCCGTCAAAGCCATGTTTGATGACGCCATCAAGGCTTTTGGCCGGGTTGATGTGCTGGTCAACAACGCCGGCATCATGCCGTCCGGTCTGCCGCAGCTCGGCGATACCGACGACGCCACCTTTGACCGTGTCTTTGCTGTCAACGTCAAGGGCACTTTCAATGCCCTGCGCGAAGCCGCCCAACGGCTGGAGCAGGGCGGGCGCATCGTCAACTTCTCGACCAGCGTGATTGGCCTGGCGCTGCCGGGTTACGCGGTTTACGCCGCGACCAAGAGTGCGGTTGAGACTTTCACCAACATCATGGCCAAGGAGCTACGCGGCAAAAACATCACCGTCAATGCGATTGCACCCGGCCCGACGGCAACCGCGCTTTTTCTCGACGGCAAGACGCCCGAGCTGATCGAGCGCATGGGCAAGATGGCACCGCTGGAGCGCCTCGGCACGCCCGAGGACATCGCCAGTGCGGTCGCCTTCCTGGTGGGCAAGGACGCCGCCTGGGTTAACGGCCAGACCCTGCGCGCCAACGGCGGCCTGGTTTAGGCGTTAAAAAGCATAGGCCTCTCAGGCCGTCTTTCGGCGCAGCTCGGCCAGGATGCTGATGATGATCAGCCCGCCCACCACGGTGATGTGCTCAAACGCAAACATCTTTTCGTGAAAGGCCTGCTCGCCGGTCATTTCCCAGAAGCGGTGTGCGATGAAGATGGTGAGTATGGTGAAGACGGCCAGAGCGCCTGCGCCCAGCCACGCGAAGCGGCTGCCCGAGATCACGAGCGCCGAACCGCCCAGCTGCACGACGATGGTGGCAATGGCAAAAAGTGCGTTCGGGTTCAGGCCGAACATCGCCATCTCTTTTTGCGCGTTGGCAAAGTCCGTGAGCTTGGCGATGCCGCTGCCCCAGAAGATAAAAGTCAGAAGTACGGCGCCGACGTAATACAGCCAGCGCGCGTGCAGCAGTGACTCGATGGATTTGCTGATGGATGTAGGCATGCGGTCCCTCTAGTAGTTATTGAAGGCGGAAGTCTAAGCCGCCAGCACCTGTTTCATCAAGCGCGGGGCCGTCCCCACGCCATCCCGCCCATATGCATATGCCCATAAAGTTGATGCTGCAAAGCAGCATCTCGGCTACCATGCAACATCCACTTACACCCACCACTGGACTCCGACATGCGTATTCTCAAAACCCTGGTCACCGGCGTCGCTCTCTGCGGCTTTGTGTTCGCTGGCGCTGCATCGGCGCAAACGAAATCCCACCTGCAAACCATTCTTGAACGCGGCACGCTGCGCGTCGGCACCACGGGTGACTTCAACCCCATGTCGGTCAAGGACCCTGCCACCAACAGCTATAAGGGCTTCGACATCGAAGCCATGGAGCAGCTCGCCAAGGACATGGGCGTCAAGGTCGAGTTTGTACCCACCGAATGGGCCACGCTGATCGCCGGCCTCGCCTCTGACCGTTATGACATCTTTGCCGGCGGCTCATCGCTGACCATGGCCCGCGCCAAGACCGTCGCCTTCACCGCACCCTACATCGAGGCAGGCACGGTGCCACTGGTGCTCAAGACCAATGCGGGCAAGGTCAAGTCATGGGCCGACCTGAACAAGAAGGGCACCACGGTTGCCGTGTTGCTGGGCACCGTGTTTGAAGAGCAGGCCAAAGCCACGTTCCCGCAGGCCACCGTCAAGAGCATTGAAAAGCCTGCCAACGGTTACTCTGAAGTGCTGGCCGGCCGCGCCTTCGCCACCATCACCAGCAACGTCGAGGCCGCCACCCTGGTCAAGACCTATCCCAACCTGACCGTGGTCGCCGGCGCCGAGCCGCGCAACAAGCGCCCGTTTGCCTACCCCATCGCGCAGAACGACCCGAACTGGACGACCTTCCTGAACAACTGGATCGCGCTGAAAACATCCGAGGGTTATTTCAAGACGCTCGAAGCCAAATGGCTGGCGACCAAATAAAACCGGCGTCTTCACGACTGACCTGACCCGTGTTTTCCGCTTTTCCGTCAACGGCCCGCGAGGGCCGTTTCCGCATCCTGCTGGCTTTGGTGCTGGCCTGCGCCGTGCTGGGCCTGGTCGGCTGCGCCAGCAACGCCAATTACACATGGGGCTGGTATGTTTTCAACCCGAATCAAGCCAAGGGCCTGAGCAACATCCAGTTTTTGCTGGCGGGTGTCTGGCTCACGCTGGCGCTGTCTGTCACGGCCATCCTGATTTCTGTCGTCATGGGCATTGTGCTGGCGGTGTCGCTGCTCTCGCAGTACAATGCCCTGCGTTACACGGCGCGAACCTATGTCGAAATCTTCCGCGCCATCCCGCTGCTGGTGCTGCTGCTCTGGGTGTACTACGGCCTGCCGGTCGTCAGCGGCCTGCAGTTCGATGCGTTTGTGGCGGGTGTGATGGCTTTGGCGCTCTCCGATGCCGCGTTCGAGGCCGAGGTCTTCCGCGCCGGGCTGCAGTCTGTGCCCAAAGGCCAGCGCGAAGCGGCTGAAACACTCGGCCTCTCTCGCTGGACGACGCTGCGGCACGTCGTGTTTCCGCAAGCCATTCGCACCATCCTGCCGGCGCTGGGCAACCAGTTTGTCTATGTGCTCAAGATGAGCTCGCTGGTGTCGGTGGTGGGGCTGCAGGAGTTCACCCGCCGCGCGAATGAACTCAACGTGACCGAGTACCGGCCGCTTGAGATCTACACCTTCCTGGTGGTCGAGTACCTGGCCTTGATCCTGGTCACCTCATGGGGTGTACGGGTGCTCGAACGGCGGCTGACGCGTTCGCAGCGTTGAACACCGATCCTGCCTCAGTGGTGCAGGATGCGCCCCAGAAACTCCCGGCAGCGTTCGGTTTTCGGGGCGCTGAAAAATTCCTGCGGCGGCGCGCTCTCGACAATGTGGCCCTGGTCCATGAAGATCACGCGGTCGGCCGCGCGTTTGGCAAACCCCATTTCATGCGTCACGCAGACCATGGTCATGCCGCCTTTCGCCAGGCCTTCCATCACGTCGAGCACCTCCACAATCATTTCCGGGTCAAGCGCAGATGTGGGTTCATCAAACAGCATGATCTTGGGCTTCATGCAGAGCGAACGGGCAATCGCCACGCGCTGCTGCTGTCCGCCCGAGAGTTGCCCCGGGTATTTATGCGCCTGCTCGGCAATGCCGACGCGCTCCAGGTACTGCATCGCCAGCGCCTGTGTTTCAGCTTTCGGCATGTTGCGCGCCTTCATGGGCGCAAGCATCAGGTTCTCGAGCACCGACATGTGCGGGAAGAGGTTGAACTGCTGGAAAACCATGCCGACTTCACTCCGCAGGCGCTGAAGGCTGGCCCTGTCGTCGTTGAGTTCAATGCCATCGACCACGATGCGGCCCTGCTCGTGGCGCTCCAGCCGCGCGATGCAGCGAATCAGTGTCGATTTGCCCGAGCCCGACGGCCCGCAGACCACCACCTTCTCGCCCGAGGCCACCTGCAGGCTCACGTCATCAAGCGCCTTGAAAGTGCCAAACGTTTTGGACACGCCCTGCATGTCGATGATTGCCTGCATGCTCACGTTATTTGCCATCGCGGTTTCCGTTTTTCTTAGCTGAACTATTATTACCAGTATGCTGCTAACCCGCTCCACATGGGAAGAAGTTGAGTCCTATCTGACGCGCTCAAAAGTGATCGTCATCCCCATAGGCTCAACCGAACAGCACGGCCCCATCGGCCTCATCGGCACCGATGCCTTCACGGCAGAAGCCGTTGCATTTGGCCTTGGTGAAAAAACCGGCGCGCTGGTCGGCCCCACGCTGGCACTCAGCGTGGCGCAATTCAACCTCGGTTTTGCCGGCACGATTTCCTTGCGTGCCACGACGCTGATGGCCGTGATTGAAGACTATGTGCTCTCGCTCAAGCGACAGGGCTTCGAGCGGTTTTATTTTGTCAACGGCCACGGTGCCAATGTGTCTGCTGCGCGTGCAGCCTTCCAGGACATCTACGCCAAATGGAGCCTGGGCACCATGCAGGGCCAGCCGCCACGCTGCCGCCTGCGCAGCTGGTGGGAGTATCCGAAAGCCGATGCGTTGCGCAAGGCCTGGTACGGCGCAGGCGAGGGCATGCACGCCACGCCGAGCGAGATCGCCATCACGCTGCACCTGATGCCGGGCTCGCAGCGCGAAGGCGCTGCGGCAGCGCCCGTGCAACTCTCGAATGCCTACCTGCGCGACCATGGCGGCGACAACCACTGGGACGCACAAACCCACAAAGCCGCATTTCCTGATGGCCGGGTTGGCTCACATTCCGCCATGGCCACCGCAGAGCAGGGCGCGCAGTTGCTGGCCGCTGCCATCGAGGGTGCCGTTGAAGACTTCGCCGCGTTTGTGGCAGAGGCCTGAAATTCGTCCAGACGATGAGCACGCCGCCCGCCAGCTATACGCCGCTGCTGAAAGCTGACTGGGTGCATGTCGAGAAAATTTCGCTTGAAGACTTCAGCGCCGCCGACTGGGCCACGCTCAACCAGCAGCGCGCCGTCTACTACCAGCAGGAGCAGGCCAAACAGGTGCTGCGCATGCTGGCCGCGTCTGAACATGACGCGAGCTTTGGCTACATGGTCAACAACTACCGCCACTCGCTGCAGTCGGCCACCATGGCGTTGCGCGACGGCCTTGATGAAGAAGATGTCGTCGTATGCCTGCTGCACGACATCGGCTTTGTCGCCTGCCCCGCCACGCACGGCGAGTTTGCCGCCGAACTGCTGGGCGGCTATGTGTCTGACCGCAATTACTGGATGCTGCAGCGGCACGCGATCTTCCAGAACGTGCATTCACCACAGCTGCCCGGCGTCAACATGAACGAGCGCGAACGCTGGCGCGGTCACCCGCACTTTGAATGGGCGGCCACCTTTGTCGACAAATACGACCAGGCCGCCTGCGACCCCGACTACGACTGCGCACCACTGGCAGCTTTTGAGCCCATGGTGCAGCGCCTCTTCAGCAAGCGTCCCAAGCGGCGCACGCACGAATAACGATTTGACTCAGTAAAGCGATACACACATGAGCGCCTGGATACGCATGATCCCGCTGGAAGAAGCCACCGGCACACTGGCCGAAGCCTACAAAAAAGTCACCACGCCGCACGGCACGGTCGACAACGTCATGAAGGCACACAGCCTGCGCCCGCACACCATGGAAGGCCATGTCGCGCTGTACCGCAGCGTGCTGCACACGCCCGACAACACGCTGCCTTTCTGGTTTCTGGAGGTGATTGCGTCGTACACCAGCAGCCTCAACAAGTGCCTCTACAGCTTCACGCACCACTTCACCAATGCGCGCCGCCTCATCAGGGACAAGGCGCGTTCCGATCTCATTCTTGCCGCCATGGACGCGCGCGCGCCCGAGCAGGCCTTTGAAGGCAAGGAGCTCGCGCTGCTGCGCTACGCCGGCAAGCTCACCACCGATGTTGGCCGGATGGAAAAAGCCGATGTCGATGCGCTGCACGCAGCCGGTTGCAACGACGGCGAAATTCTGGAGGTCAACCAGGTCTGCGCCTACTTCAACTATTCCAACCGATTGCTCAATGGCCTGGGCGTGACGACAGAGGGCGACGTGATCGGCTACTACACGGAAGATGAGTCCGAAGGGTCAACATCATGAGCTACGCCACCGCCAGACACGTGGGTGTTGAAGAGATTCCCGTCATCGACATGGCGCCCCTGCAGGGCGGCTCGGCTGCCGGGTTGAAGGAAGTCGGCTCGCAGATGCGCGAGGCGGTTGAGCGCATCGGGTTCTTCTATGTCAGCAACCACGGCATTGACCAGGCCTTGATCGACAAGGTCGACACCCTGGCCCACCAGTTTTTTGCACACGCCATTGAAGACAAGCTCACCGTCGAGCCGCAAGGCCGGCACCGTGGCTACCTCAAGATCGGCGAGGCAAAAATGTACCAGCGCGCCAAAGCCGACCTGAAGGAAAGTTTTATCTGGGGCATTGATGTGCCCGAGGACGACGCCGACTACCTGGCCGGCAACCCGATGATCGGTCCCAACCGCTGGCCCGCTTTCATGCCTGAACTGCGGCCCGCGCTCAACGCCTATATGGACGCCTCACACGCCTGCGCCAAGCGCATGTTGCGCGCATTGGCTGTAAGTCTTGATGTGGCCGAAGACACCTTTGTCCGCCACTTCAACAAACCGATCTCACGCGGCGCGCTGGTGCATTACCCACCACAGCCGCCTGATGCAGGAGACCAGCAATTCGGCGTGGCACCGCACACCGATTACGGCGTCATCACCCTCTTGCATCAGGACAACGTCGGAGGCCTTCAGGTCTTCAGCAAGCAGAAAGAGTGGGTGACGGCGCACCCGATTCCGGGCACGCTGGTCATCAACTCGGGTGACCTGCTGGGCCGCTGGTCCAACGACCGCTTCCGGTCCAACAGCCACCGCGTGGTGAATTCATCTGGTCGTGAGCGCCTGTCCATCGCCATGTTTATCGACCCGGACTTCGACACGCCCATCGTTCCGGTCACGCGGCAAGGCGAATCTGCAAACTACCCCGAAGTCAGCTGCGGTGATTACATCGCAAGCCGCTTCGACAAGTCGTTTGCATACCGGCAAAAAGGCAACTAGGCCCCGCCAGGGTTTCAGGACTTCTTCGCGGCAGCCAGGGTTTTCGCTTCGGCAAGATGGCCCTCAACCTTGGGCAGCAGCTTGTCCGCCAGCGCCTTCAGGTCGGCGTCCTTGCCGTCCTTCTGGATTTTCCTGAGAAGCTTGACGGTGCTTTCATGCGCACCCACACCGGCGTGTTTGGCGTACTCCTTGTCGAACAGCTTGCCCGACAGGGCCTTCAGTGCCGTGGCTTTCGTTTTTTGCATCACGCTCGGCCCGGTGGGTAAGGTCACGCTCTTGCTTGTCGCCAGTTTTTCAACTTCACCCAGTGCGGCGGTGTGATCGTCAATCATCATCTGCGCAAATTTTTTCGTGGCGTCATCGCCTGATTTCTCAAGCGCCAGCTTGCCTGCGTCAACTTCGGCCATATTGGCCTGTGCAAGGTCGGCGATCAGTTTTGCGTCGGCTTTCGAAACCTTTGCCGGGTCTTCCACGGTGGTCGCCCTCATGTCCGCCCTGGCCTTGCTCATGGGCGCGGTGGTTCCGGTTCCGGTTGACGTTTGCGACCACACAGGTGCTGCGGCGAGCATCAGGGCAGATGCGCCTGCAGCAATCGCTGCGAGGCTGGTCTTTTTGAATGTGGTGGGTAATGACATGGTGGGCATGGCGATCTCCTTGAAAAGTTGATAAACCCGAACGGCTTCGTCGCTGGGTTCTGGTGTCACGTCTCAAGAGTGAAGCGCGCTGCAAGTTGCAGCCGCGCGCATTCTTCATCTTTTTTTGTAGGACTTGTGCCTTCGCACGCCGGACACGCGCGGGCCTCCTCGCTGAAGTGCCGAATTTGTCGCTGGATAGCGACAACCTTGAGGCGATAAATTCGCGTTTCCCCAGTGAAGACCGCGAGCAAAGAGATAAAAGACACACCTCGCTGTGTAAATGGCAGGTTGCCTTTGAAAGCAGGTGTAGTTTGGTCAACCGCTGGCTGTCTGAGGCGTTGAACATCCAATCGCTGTGAAAAGTGATTAACAACCACAGTCAACCATCCAAAGGATTTTTCTCATGAACAAACTGCTTGCTACCCTGATCGCCACCCTGTTCGTCGGCGTTGTGTCCGCACAAACCCCGGCTGCCGCACCTGCTGCTCCAGCTACCCCTGCCGTTGCCAAGGCTGAAGTGAAGGCCGAAAAGGCCGTCGTCAAGGCCGAGAAGAGCGAAGCCAAGGTCGATGCCAAGGCTGACGCCAAGGTTTCCAAGGCAGAAGCTGCTGCTGCCAAAAAGAAAGCCAAGGCTGAAGCCAAAGCCGCCAAGGCCAAGGCAAAAGCTGATGCAAAGGCCGCCAAGGCTGACGCAGACGACAAGACCAAGGCAATGGCAAAGGCTGAAAAGACCGGTGCCAAGGCTGACGAAAAGGCCACCAAGACCGCAGTAAAAGCTGACGAAAAGGTCGGCGCAACGAAGGTTGAAGCCACTGCCGACAAGGCAAAGGCAGCTGCTACCACCACCGCCGTCAAGGCCGAAGTCAAGGCTGACGTGAAGGCTGCTGGCGCGAAGTAATTCCCGCAGGGCTCACGCCCTTGACGCTAAAAGACAGGCCCCGGCCTGTCTTTTTTTATGCCCGTTTCAAAACGGGTGGAACCTCGGGTTTGCACCCGTCAGTGTTTTCACTAGGTGGCCTCGGGATCGGGCGCCTCTGGCCGCTAGAATTTCCGGTCGCCGTAAAAATGGCGATTCTTATAGACAGTCAATATTACAAAGGATTAAAAAATGAACAAATTGCTCGCCTCCCTGATCGCTACCCTGTTTGTTGGCGCTTCTTTCGCACAAGCACCAGCCGCCAAGGTTGAAGCCAAGGCCGACGCCAAGCCAGCCGCAGCTGCTGCCAAGGTCGAAGCCAAGGTTGACGCCAAAGCCACTGACAAGAAAGTCGAAGCCAAGGCCGATGCCAAGCCAGCTGCAGCCGCAGTTGCAGCAAAGACCGAAGCCAAGGTTGAAGCCAAGCCAGCAGCAGCTGCAGTTGCTGCCAAGGCCGACGCCAAGCCAGCTGCCAAGTAATCACTGACCGGGCTGGCCCTTCAGCCCCGCAGTCAAAAGACAGGGCCATGCCTGTCTTTTTTTATGCGCGTTTGCAAAACGCCATAAGCCTTACGAGGCCTGCGCCGGCTGCAGCGGCTGCGATAGCGGCTTGGGTGCAAAGCTGATCGCCAGCCCCTGTGCCGTCACCGTGATCTTGTCTGGCTGCAGGCCCATGCCGTCGGGCAATGCCAGATCTGCAGGCTTCAACTGGTGCAGCACCACATCCTGCAGTGACTGCTCGGCCAGCTGCGGCCCGTAGGTTGACAGCAATGCCGCCAGCCCCGGCGCCAGGTTCTCGAAGCGCAAGGCGTTGACCTTCAGTTGCGTCGCACGTATCGACAGGTCTGACGGTTCAAACCGCAAACCAAAATCGACATCAAACATGCCCTTGTAGCTCTGGTTCAGCGCCTGCCCGGCCAGGTCTACCGGCGTCTGCACGCCCATGCGGTTCTGCTCGGGCAGCATGCGCATCTGCGGTGTCTGCAAGCTGATGTCAAACAGGTTGCGCACCGGGTACCTGCGCGGAAACCGCCCGGCAACAGCCTGCTGGATTTTTTCTTTCGACACCTTGTACGCCGCCTGCGCCTGCGCGCGCCCCAGCCATGTCGCAGCCAGGCCCAGGGCCAGCAACTGCGCCGCGCCCGCCATGATTTGTCGTCTTTGAATCAAGTGCATTTTTTCTCCATCAGTTCGCTGTCGGGTACCTGTTGATACCGAAAGCCGTGAATGGATATTGGCACGCTACGCCGACCGCGAGAGTCGGAAGATGCGCCATTTACAGTTCGAAACGCGCGCCCGACGTTCGCGCCGGTGGTGTCCACCACCACGTCTTGCCGCTCACGGGCGCGCAAGAGATGTGGCGCTATTCAGGGCTGGCGCATGGCCTGGCTCGCAAAAAGCCGATTGATCACCAGAACCCAACATGTAAAGTCGACTTTACATTTTGGGTGTTCTGGGGCGCCAAGTCACTCTGCAGGGCCGGATTTGGGCTCAAAAAGGCCATTTTCAGGCATGGAAAGTGGCCTCAGGCCAATAAAGACGGGCGTGAGCAGCTATAAAATCAATAGCGTTTACAGCTCGCCAAGGTGCTGACAGACGGCTGGCGACTGGCCGGGCCTCTGCTTTCCCGGCTGCCGGGGGCTGAAACCCTAGCGGCCCACCACCGACCAGCCGGCCTTCTGGTTGGTCTTGTCGTTTTCGTATTCCCAACGCGTGCCGCAGTTGTCGCACTTGTACTTGGTCACAGACACCAGCCCCTGGCGGCGCTTTTCCTGCCGGTTCTCACCTTGCACCAGCTCCGGGTGGCCCGGCGCCTTGCGCCAGTTGCGCTGTATGCCCGCGCAGCCGTCGCACAGTTCGCGTTTGGTGGCTTCGGCGGGTGGCGGTGTGTCTTGGGTCATGGCTGTCTTCTGAGGTGTGGGGTGTTGCCTGCCTTCAGGCGAAGGCGGCAGATGCCCCATTGTCGCCGCTCGCCTTCCCGCCTGTCATCCCGGACTCGATCCGGGATCCATCATCAACGAAGCCACGCTTTGCCCCGATGCGGGTGCATGGATTGCGGGTCAAGCCCGCAATGACAGATGAAAGCGGGTTGAAGTCCTCCGTAGCTGCCATCCCGGACCAGATCAGGGATCCATCCCCGAATTTCCCGCACGCAAGCTGCGCAACAACCGGTGCGCCGCATCGTCCAGATCAGCAGGCTGCTGGTTCTTCGCCTGCAGGTAATGGTGGGTAAAAACATCCAGGTAAGCGGCCAGCGTCTGGGCCACATGCGTCTCACCCGCCAGCGCCATGCACAGCGCCGCCACTTCTGACGTGCAGAAGTGGTCATCACGCCGCGAGCGGCGCAACCGGTAGTTCGACAGTTGCTCGCTTTGCAGGCTGAGCACCGGCAGGTGGTCAAGGTAAGGGCTCTTGCGAAACATCTTGCGCGCCTCGGGCCAGGTCGCGTCGAGCAGCACAAACAGCGGACGCTTGCCGACTCGGGGTTCATCGGTGTCAGCCAGCAAGGTCGATGTAATCACCCGCCCCTCCGCCAGCCCCTCGCCGGGAAACACCACATAAGCCTGCCACTGCGGGTCAGCCAGCAAGGCAATCAGCGCAGGGTCAACCTCGGTGCGCGTCCAGCCAAAGGCAAAGGTGTCAGGCACCACATCGGCCACCAGCCAGCCCGTGTTGCTGGGCTTGAGCGCTTCGGTATCGGCCATGAGCAGGCATACGCCCGCGCGGGTCGGCACGCATGGGCGAAGCTCACATATGCAGTGGTCAGGTGGCAGCCGGCAGCCCGCGCAACGCCCACCCTTGGGGCCACCGCGTGCCAGGAAGGGCTTGGCGCTGCGTGCAATGCGCTCGGTGCGCAGGCGTGAGACGGCGTGCGGGTTCGCGTGTAGCGGGGTGCCCGGGGGGCTAAGCGTCATTCCTTCGGTGGCCGGAACATCGCGCAAAGCTTGTTGCCGTCGGGGTCGCGCAGGTAAGCCAGGTAGAGCTTGCCGGCCGGGCCTTCGCGAAAGCCCGGTGGCTCTTCACAAGTAACGCCGCCGTTGCCAACGCCTGAAGAATGAAAAGCGTCGACTTGTTCGGAGGAATCAGCCTTGAACCCGATGGTGCTGCCGTTACCGTGGCATGCGCTCTCGCCGTTGATGGGTGTGGTGATCGCAAAGCTGCCCGTCGGGCTGCGGTAGAAGTAGCGGTCCCGGTTGGCAACCCCCGGGCCAATGCCCAGCGCGCCCAGCAGCGCGTCGTAAAACTTCTTTGACTTCTCAAGGTCGTTCACACCGACCATTACATGACTGAACATTGTTTTTGTCTCCGTTGGGTGCCCGCGATGGGCGGAAATGGAACCGGAGCCATGGTACTTGAGCTGGCTTGCACGCCGCTCGGGCCACCGCGTGTGAAGAAGGGTTTGGCGCTGCGGGCTAGGCGAATGGTATGGAGGTGGAAGACTACGTGACTTAGAAACACTAATAAAACGAAACTTCAGATTCCAATTGCCAATGTCACGAAACAAATCTTCTATCCGCTTTGGAAAGTATCCGCCGCCGAACTTTCGTGCAAAAGAGTTCTTATGGGAGGGCAGGGCCGATGGCTTCGATTTATCTATGCAATAGGTTGATGTGCTTCTCCACCTCTTACTGGAATCCTCAATGTCCTATTAGCTGTTGAATATTCCGGCCCTATAAGGTACTTGTCGTCGTTCAACTTTGGAGAAAGCTTCGCTGTTGTAAATATGATTTGGTGTGTGATTGCGAGCGAATCAGAGTAGCGCTGGATTATTTCTTGAAAGTTGTGACTCCGCAACTCTTCCATTCCCCCGTCCTCAATTCCATCAAGAATCAAAAGTCGGGGATACCTAAAAAAATCCTTTTTCGTAGAAGCAAGAATGAATGCCAGATGGAACGCATTTTTTAAGAGAACTAAGGAGCTTGCGGAGAAAGTTTTGATGCCATTTACAAGAATCGAATTGCCATCGAAATCAATCGAGGCACTAGTGGCATTTGAAAAATCATCTTGCCGTTTCAAATCTTGATGCAATATCTCAATTACGTACTTCTCAATTTCTTTGTACGCCTCCTCGCGTAAGGCGACTTGAAGGTTTTCTCTAGCCTTAATAAAATCTTCTAGTTTCGTAACCTCGGCATTCATGGCATCGCGCTCATCCTGCAGTCTCTTAATCATTTCCTGTAGCTTTTGTTTTTCCCGAAGACTAACAAGCTCCTGCTTCAGCTTTCCGATCTGCACATTGGCGTTATCGATCAGAAGCTCGGTTTCGGTAGGCCATTGCTTTGAAAATCCCTTTAGTTTCCTGTATGCCTCATTGCGACGATCGTTTAAATCTGTCAACTCAGAAATAAGCGCCTGTGCTCTACTTTTCCTTAAAACCATAATCTTTTCCGACTCACGAATCTGTGTTTCAAGTTCGTTTCTCATACGAAAAATATTAATTTTTCGATCTGATTCGTTCGAGTCACCTTTGCAGAGTTCACAAACGCTGGAGCCCTCTACGGATGGCTTAATCGTTGCCATGCAGCACGGACACTGGTTAAATTTCACTTGTCCCAAGTAGCTCTCGGTGTTCTCGGAATCCTTTATCGCCACTAATCGCCGATTTAACTCGGCTAGAAATTGAACTGAATCGAGAGTGTCCATCGCGATTTCATCTCTCTCGGTGCTGAGCTTAAGAATTGTTTCTGATAGTCCGGCTATATCTGAAACATATTTGGTTTCAACGGACTTGGCCTTAGATGCCGCGCGACCGTCGATCAACGTTGCCGTGTTTTTATAAACGCTGAGTTGGTCATGAAGTCGAGCCAACTCTTGTGAAATAGATAGCGCTTGCTGCTCCAAATCGGGAGCCATCGCATCTTGCTCTGCTCGCCCCAAAACATGGAAGATATTTCGCAGTTGGGCAACCGCGACTTCTAAGATTTTCCTTTTTTGATTTAAGGACAGGCGCGCTTCATATAAATGGTCATCGTAAACACCGCAGAGCAGGTCTCCGACTGTCTGACGCAAAAGTCCAGAGTCCCACTTTTCCTGCAACTTAAAAATTCTTGCTCCGGGAGTGAGCTGGTCCGCATACATGAGTCGCAGAACCTGATTCATGGTGATGTTGCTGGTTTCTTCTCCGCGAACTTGTGGGAATCCGAGCGCTTTAAAGATAATTTGCGAGAAGCTTTCTTTGTTTGCTGATCCTCGATAGGGATATCTTTGCCATTCCTGTCGCTGCGCAGTGAGCGCATCCTCAAGGGAACCCCAAAATATTTCCATTCCGGTACTCGCATTACCCGGCGTGATCTCACGACAGAGAGTGGTTGCTTTTCCATTTACTTCAACTTCTGCGTACACGAAATCACAGCTTTCCGCTGGGCGTTTCCAGTCTGTCATTTCGCCACCGAGAGCATAAAAGATCAGTTCTGTGATCGTTGACTTACCCGATCCATTTTGTCCTCGAATTACGTTTAGTCCCGCGTGAAATTTGGCTTCGTACGCTACTTGAGTGCCTTTTTTCAGCAAAAGCGACTTCAGAATCAGCGTTGGTTTATATAGCGTCATATTTATGCTCTATGAGGCCCGAACGGGCTTTAAGTCCATCTGACCCAAGTAGCGGCAGGTCGAGTATGTCCCCTAAGATGAACTCTTCAATGCTGGTTAGGTTTGTTGTAGCGGAAAGCAATCTTTCATTGAGTGCCTCGGGCAGTTCTTTGGCTGTACGGCAAAGGATCTGCTGATCCAATTTGTCTTTATATAAAAAACCAAGTGCAGTTACGTGGTTAATCGCAGCCCTCTGCAAAATTTCCACCTTCATGAAATGCGGGACCGGGTTCTTGATGGCGTTGTATTTGCTTTCCGTCGCTTTAAGGTCGCGTTTGAGCTCCTTAAAGGATGTTCCTGGCGCGCGAAAGTTCGTGAGCGCAATGGGATAAATCAGATAGAAATCAATAATCCTGTACTTATCGAGTTCGATCGTCGAATTGGCGACCTTACTCAATATCAATAACAGTCGAAAAACGAAATGACTTGGGTCGAAAGCAGGGTCATAGATCAGCATTTTTTAAGACCAGCTGATATGGCAGTTGCCTGCTAAAAAGTAAACCATCGCTTTCAAGTCTTCCTCGCTTAGATTTAAAGGATTCATTTCTAAGAACTGCGAAACGGGAACTAGGACTTCGTCGTACAGAGTTTGATTGACTAGTGCGTGGGATGCGCCAGCTTGAATTTGAGGAAAAACTTTATGTAGATAGGATTGCTTCAATTTGCCTAGTGCGAAAGACAAGATCAACTGCGCTGCGGGAGACTTAGAAAGGACAAGTATTCTCTTTGTAATCTTTTCTTTTAGAAAAAGAGCCTCTTCAATTTCAAGCTGTCGTGAGCCTTCCACCAATTTTGTGGAAAGATCTTTTTGAGCATACGGAAGGCTGAATCTAAAGTGATTTAGCTCATCGATGCACTGATCTAAATTTCTTTGCTCAGCAGTTTCAGCGAGATACTGGTCATTCAGTTCAGCGATTGCGGTGGGGCTGAGAGGGAGGACCAGTAAAGCTTTGTTTATGTCGCGCGCGGCTTGGTCGCCCACGACGTGGTTATTCGTCTGACTTACCCCCGTCATGGATTACTGTCCGTCAACGTTTATTTATGTCGCGACCTGCTTGATCACCACCAACTTTGTTGTTGGTAAATACCACCTTGTCTCGCGATTGATTTTTGGAAGCGCTAACCTTAATGTTGACTGCCCAGCCAGTTCCTAAACCGGCTAAAAAAGTCGCGACATATTTGGCGATCTCAAAGTAGTCCATGGTCCCCTTCAAGTAACGAAGCAAGTGCAAACAACTTGGCCTGCTTACGATTTGTCACACATGATGACCTGAATCGTGCGCTTTGCCAAGTGGTGGTTGTGCCGTACCCTTCTATTTGGCAGTCCAAAGCGCACCCATATCCATGCAAAAGCTCTGAACTCGCGCGCTCACCCTGAACGCCGTCGTGGCTATCCGTGCTGACGATGTCCAGCTTGAACCGGCAAAATGCATCAAAGTTTGGGACTCGACTGCAATGAACAGCTGACAGCCGATACCGGCGCAATCGCGGTTGTTTGTCATTGCTGACTCGATCCTCAATCGTCTGAAACCAAGAGGGAACAAGAGCCGGGATGGATCCCGGATCAAGTCCGGGATGACAGAGAAAAAAGGAACTCCCGAATGTCAGCCCCTCCAGAACTGCTTGCTCGCAATCCGCGCACCCTCGGCCATCGCCGCCATCTTGGCCCACACCACATCCGGGTCAACCGCGGCCTGGCCCACCCATGTGCCGTAGCCGCAATCGCTGCCGGCGATAACGTTCTCGCGGCCAACCAGGTTGGCGTAGCGGCCTATGCGCTGTGCGATGAGTTCGGGGTGTTCGATGAAGT
>JAZKCB010000160.1:0-26116 GCA_040388335.1 Pseudomonadota bacterium
CGCCGCCGAGGAAGGTGTCGCCGTTGGTGGACAGCACTTCAAACTGCTTTTCGCCGTCGACGTCTGCGATCTCGATGATGGAGATGTCGAAGGTACCGCCGCCAAGGTCATACACGGCAATCTTGCGGTCGCCTTTTTCCTGTTTGTCCAGGCCAAAGGCCAGGGCAGCAGCGGTAGGCTCGTTGATGATGCGCTTGACGTCCAGGCCTGCAATGCGGCCGGCGTCTTTTGTGGCCTGGCGCTGTGCGTCATTGAAGTACGCAGGCACGGTAATAACGGCTTCCGTCACGGGCTCGCCGAGGTAGTCTTCGGCGGTCTTTTTCATCTTGCGCAGGATGTCGGCAGAGACCTGCTGTGCTGACAGCTTCTTGCCGCGCACTTCAACCCATGCGTCGCCGTTGTCGGCGGCCACGATGGAATAAGGCATGAGGGCGATGTCTTTCTGGACTTCTTTTTCGCTGAACTTGCGGCCGATCAGACGCTTGACGGCATACAGCGTGTTCTTGGGGTTGGTGACAGCCTGGCGCTTGGCTGATGTGCCGACTAGCACTTCGCCGTCTTCCTGGTAAGCGACGATGGAAGGGGTTGTGCGCGTACCTTCAGAGTTCTCGATGACGCGGGGCGTGTTGCCCTCCATGACGGACACGCAGCTGTTGGTGGTGCCGAGGTCAATGCCAATAATTCTTCCCATGATGAGCTCCTGTTTTTCGATTAATTAAGGTGTAAAGGCGGGTGGTCCGGTCGCCAGAGACGGCAACGCCGGGCCGGGATCAATAACTGTGTTGATGACTTGTGGATAAGCGGTGCATATTCAAGTGAATCAACGCAAAAAATTCAATTAAATTTCAATTTATTTGGGTGCGGACACGGTCACGAGGGCAGGACGCAGAACACGCTCGGCAATCAGGTAGCCTTTTTGCAGCACGCTGACGATGGTGTTGGCTTCCTGTTCGGCGGGCACCATGCTGATGGCCTGGTGCTGGTTCGGGTCAAACTTTGTGCCGGCCGCCGGGTCAATCGCGACGATGCGGTTGCGCTCCAGAGCGGCCTTGAGCTGCTTGAGCGTGGCTTCTGCGCCTTCACGGATCTGTTGTGGCGTGACGTTCTGGATGGCCAGACCCGCTTCCAGGCTGTCGGCCACGGGCAGCAGGCTTTCGGCAAAACTCTCGAGCGCAAACTTGCGGGCCTTGCTGACTTCTTCGTCGGCGCGGCGGCGGGCATTCTCGGTCTCTGCCTTGGCCCGCAGGTAACTGTCCGCAAGTTCGGTATTTTTGGCCTGGAGCGTTGCCACTTCAGCCTGCGCGACGGTCAGCGCGTCGAACTCGTTGGCGGCTTGCGCGGCTTCCATCTCCTCAGGGCTTTGGCTGCCCGTCAGGTTTTGATTTTGTTCAGGTTGTTGATTGTCAGACATGCTTGAGCGAGGGTTTTAAATCAGTAATACAAGCCACTTGGGGACCGCAAAGGCCTTTTCAAGGGTGGGGGGATTCGGTTTGTGTCGCAAACAGGCCAAAACCTGATGAAAACAGCTTGAAACCAGCGCCTGGACGCCTGAAAAGCACCCGGCTGGCAACGCAAGATTGTAGTTGCCTCACAAAGTCCGGTTTTCAAGGCTCTTCTACCGCTCGAGCGCGCTGCTGCTGAAATCCGTGGTTGGTTGAGGAAGCCTGACATACATATATATGCGTGTCATCCCGGACTAGATCCGGGATCCATCTTTGATCAATCACCATGGTCCGATAAAACTGACGGCCTCATATCCCGTCCAGCGCCCATGGATTGCGGATCAGGTCCGCAATGACAAACGCGGAAAACGGCCCTTCAGCAGAGTTCGCCGTCCGGTGCCAGAATGCCGTGGCCCCCGCATGCGGGTCTGGCCCCGCTTTTTGAAAGTCCTGTCTTGACGCCACCTTCCTCTTCCCCTGCGGCACTGGTCGCACGGCCCTCATTCGCGGCCATGCGCGTGCCCGGCTACCGCATCCACTTCATCACCTACACGCTGGCCATGATGGCCGACAACATCGAGCACGTCATCAGCTACTGGATGATGTTCCAGAAGTTCCAGTCGCCTGCGCTCGGCGGTTTTGCGGTGGTCTCGCACTGGCTGCCCTTCCTGCTTTTTTCCGTGGCTGCGGGTGCGCTGGCGGATCGCTTTGACCCGCGCCGCATCATCCAGGCCGGCATGCTGCTCTTCATGGTCGCATCGCTGGGCTGGGGCTACTTCTTTGTCACCGGCTCGCTGCAGATGTGGCATGCCATGGTGCTGCTGACCATCCACGGCGTGGCGGGTGTGCTGTGGCAGACGGCCAGCCAGCTGCTGCTGCATGACATCGTCGAGCCGCGCGATTTGCCGAGTGCGGTGCGCCTCAATGCGTCGGCGCGTTACCTTGGCGTGCTGGTCGGCCCGGCGGTCGGCGGCCTCATCATGCTGACGCTTGGGCCCGCACACGGTATTTTGCTCAACGCCGTGTTTTACCTGCCACTCATCTTCTGGCTGTGGAAGGCGCCTTACGGCCCCAAATTCCGCAAGGGCCCGGCGGCCATCAAGCGCGCCGTGCGCGGCTTTGCCGACATCGTGCAAACCATGCGCGACATTGCTGGCAACCGGCTCATCGTCTCCATGACATTGCTGGCCGGCTGCACCTCGTTTTTTATCGGCGGTGCCTACCAGGCGCAGATGCCCGGCTTTGCACATGACCTGGGCCATGGCGACCCGGGTGTGTCGTACAGCATGTTGCTGGCGGCAGATGCGGCGGGCGCCTTGCTCGCCGGGTTTTTGCTCGAAGGCAGCGGGCTGCTGAGATCCAATCCGCGCACCGCCCTGATCCTGGCCGCGATGTGGTGCCTGGCGCTGACGGGTTTTGCGCTGTCGGCCAGCTATCCGCTGGCGCTCACGCTGCTCTTCATCGCGGGTTTCCTGGAGCTGTCCTTCAGCTCCATGACGCAGGCGCTGGTGCAACTCAACGCACCCGGCGAGATACGCGGCCGCGTCATCGGCCTGTTCAACATGGCCGCACTCGGCATGCGCGCCTTCAGCGGCATCACGGTCGGCCTGATGGGCGCGGTGATTGGCGTGCACTGGTCGCTGGCGCTGTCGGCGCTGGTACTGGTGGCTGTGGTTGGGGCCTTGCTGATGCGTTTCAGGACGCGGCCTGCTGCGGCTTAAGTCGGGGCCTTGATCAGGCCAGCCGGATTTTTTCAGGCACGGTTTTCCGCGCCTTTTTGCTGGCTGCCGGTTGCTGCATGCGCATGATGAGTTCGCGCTTGTTGTTGCGGCTGCGGTGGGCGTGTTCTCGCATCAGTGATTCGGCACGCGCGCCTTCACCGGCGATCAGCGCGGCCAGCACGTCTTCATGATCGCTCTGTGCACGCTGGATAAATTTGTACTCCAGCAGCGGCAACACGCCGTTCAGGCTGAGCGCACCGGCGCCGGCCATCGGCGTCTTGCTGACGTGTGCGAGTGCTGACGTCAGCGTGCTGTTGCCGGCCGCTTCAAGCAGCGCCGCGTGGAAGCGCGCATTCATCGGCACCCAGCGTGCAGCGTCCAGCACGTAGCCGGCCGCTTCGGCTTTTTCAAGCAGCAGGCGGCCTTCGTTGATGCAGTCGTGCAGGCGCTGCGCTATGTCGGCACTCAGGCCGCGCTCGGCTGCGCTGCGTGCCGCCATGCCTTCGAGTACGCCGCGCACATCCACCGCGTTGGCAATCTCGTCCACCGTGAACTGCCGCACCCTGAAGCCGCGCGTTGGCAGCCTTTCCAGCAGGCCTTCCTTTTCAAGTTCGGCCAGGGCAATGCGTATGGGCGTGCGCGACACGGCCAGCTGTGCGGAGAGTTCAAGCTCCACCATGCGCTCACCAGGGGCGAACTTGCCGCTGAGGATTTGCTGCCGCAGCTGGTCAATGGTGAAGTCGATCTGGGAAGACATGGTGCTGGATTATTGCATGCAATAAATCCGTTTAATGTCAAATTAATGGCTTGAAATGATATTATTGCGTGCAATAACCAAAAGGAGACAGACCCATGTTCAGCACGTCCAAGGCACGCCCACGAGCGGCTTTATTCAAACTCTTATTTGCTGGTGCCGTTGCGCTGACAGCCATGCCTGTGCTTCACGCGCAGACGGCCGCCTACCCCAACAAGCCTGTGAAAGTCATCGTGCCCTTCACGGCGGGCGGTGGCGGCGACATCCTGGCGCGGCTGGTGATGACGCGTGCGGGCCGTGAACTGGGCCAGCCCATCGTGTTTGAAAACCTCGCCGGTGCAGGCGGCAATGTGGGCAGCGTGACGGCGTCGAAAGCCCCAGCCGACGGCTACACCCTGCTTTACGGCACCAACGGTACGCTGGCCATCAACCAGACCATCTACAAGTCGCCGGGCTTCAACCCTTTGAGAGATCTTGAGCCCGTGTCGCAACTCACGCAACTCGCGGCGATGGTCGTGGTGCGGCCCAACCTGCCGGTCAATTCAATGGCCGACCTGACGAAACTGCTCAAGGCCAACCCCGGCAAGTACACCTTCGGTTCTGCCGGCAACGGCACAACCTCGCACCTGGCCGGTGAAATCTACAAGTCGCGTGCGGGTGTGTCGGCTGTGCACATCCCTTATCGTGGCGGCGCGCAGGCCATGACCGACCTGATCGGCGGCCAGGTCGATTACATGATTGAAGTGATGCCCAATGCCGCGCCGCAGGCCAAGGCCGGGCGCGTCAAGCCGCTGGCGGTGACGACGGCCAAGCGCGTTGCCGCATGGCCGGATGTGCCAACAGTTGCAGAGTCCGGTCTCAAGGGTTTTGACGTCAGTGCGTGGGACGCCATCATGGTGCCGGCCGGCACGCCTCGCCCCATCGTTGATCGGCTGGTCGCTGCCATCCACAAGGCACAGACCGACCCTGAACTGCGTGCGCAGCTCCAGCAGCGCGGTGCCGACGTGGTGTCGACCACGCCTGAAGAACTTTCAAAATACATCGCGAGCAACATCACCTTGTGGGGTGACGCGGTGAAGCGTTCCGGCGCCGCGGTGGACTGAGGACCATGATGAAAACAGATGAATTGATCGGCCTGCCGCCCGGCGTGCGCGCGGCCACCACCGAGACCAAAAACTATTTTGCCGCCCTTGAAAATTTCCAGCGCACCTTTGCCTTCGGGCAGGGCGACAAGGTTCTTTTGCTGACAGATCCGCTGCTCGATACACGCGTGGCCGATGCGGTGATGGGTCTGGCGCGTGCGCGCGGCGCGACGGTGCGCCAGTACATGGAAACCAGCAGTCAGGTGACAGAGGTGCCAGAGCTGGTCAAAGCGCTGGTGGCCGATGCCGACTTCGTGGTGTCCACCTGGTTCTGTTCCATCTTCGATCCCTTCTTTATCGCGCGGCGCGCGGCCGGCCAGCGCTGGGTCAAGATCACCTACTTTCGCGACCTTGATTTGCTGCACACGCCTCAGGCGAGATTCCCCGCAGAGCTGGTGGGCGAGATCATCCGCGCGACGGCCTTGCGCTACCCGGCAGGCAAGGACTTCACGGTGAAGTTTTCCGATGTGCGCGGCACGGATTTTTCAATCGACTACACACCCGAGATGCGGCAATTGCTGCAGGCCGGCAACCGCTGGCGCGGCAAGATGTTTGCTGACGAGCCGGGCTGTTATGTGCACTACCTGCCGACGCACGGTCCCAATCTCTGGGACCGCACCGCGCACCGCAACGATGCGAATGCGCCGGTCACCATGTCGGGCACCTTGTATCCGCAGTGGGCGGTGGGTTTTGCTGCGCCGTTCAGGGAAAAGATCGGTTGCCGTTTTGAGAGCGACACGATTGTCGAGGTGACCGGCGAATCTGAAGAAGCCGTCATCCTGCGCGAGATGCTGGTCGGCGGGCGTTTGATTGAACTCGGCTGCGGCTTCAACCCCAAGGCGCCGCGCCATACGATTTACCCGGCAGGCTCGAACGCGCCGGGTGCCTTGCACTTCGGCATCGACCTGGCCAAACCCAGTGAATACATTTTGCGCACCATGCCGCAATGGGAAGAGCCGCCCGTGCACATGGACCTCGTCACGCTTGACAGCACGGTGCAGGTCGATGGCAAGTCGCTGATCGACGGCGGCTTTCTGACGGCGCTGCGTGATCCGGCGGTCAGGGCAGCGGCTGAAAAATTTGGCAACCCCATAGAACTGCTTGAAACTGCGCTCTGACATTCTTCGCACACAACAAAAAAAGCGGCCTGTGGAGGCCGCTTTTTTTATCTGCGTGAAGCTTACTTTTTCTTCGTCTGGCTGGCAGACCATTTGGCTGCAAAGGCCTGGAGTTCATTGAGGCGCTTGAGCAGGTCGACGCCGAGCGGGGTGACGGTGTAGCCGGAGTCGCCGTGGGTCATGAGGCCTGCGGCGCGCAGTTCCTTGACGCGGGTGTTGAGGGTGTTGGGCGTGATGCTGCCAATGCTGTCCTGGAGGAGTCTGAAGGTCTGCGGGTGTCCGTCTTTCAGTGCCCACAATACGCGCAGTGCATAACGCGCTTCCAGCAGCTCCAGCAGCTGGCCTACAGCTGCATTTTCTTTGGCACTCATTGAAGTCTCTCCTCGGGGTCACAATTTGGTCACAGTTTAGTCGCCTCAAGCTGCTGGGCGCACGGCTCACAGGCAAATATAACGCAAATTTCTGCTTGCTACGAGTTTTATAGCTGCGTATGCCCGCTGCATGTGCCTGCTGCGCGTGGCTGGCAGACCCAACCATTGGAAAACCCTGATGTTTTCACGCCGCGAGTTGCGCCAGACAGACAGTGGCTTGACAGAGCGCGCTGCCGCAGTGTGAACCACTGCGGTCTTTTTGAAACCGTTCAGCGCACCATGCAGGGCATCTTGGGATTGAACTTCCAGTCCGGGATCATGAACTGCATGCCCGCTGCATCGTCGCGCGAGCCGAGGCCGTGCTTGAGATAAAGCTGGTGTGCGGCCTCGACTGCATCCATGTCGAGCTCAACGCCGAGGCCGGGTTTTTTCGGCAGGGCGACCTGGCCATCCACAATCCTGAGCGGGTTTTTGGTGAGGTGCTGGCCATCCTGCCAGATCCAGTGGGTGTCAATCGCCGTGACCTTGCCGGGGGCTGCGGCAGCGACCTGCGTGAACATGGCCAGCGACACATCGAAGTGGTTGTTGGAGTGTGAGCCCCAGGTCAGGCCCCAGGTCTGGCAGAGCTGCGCGACACGAACAGAGCCTTCCATGGTCCAGAAGTGTGGGTCGGCCAGGGGGATGTCCACCGACTGCAGTTGAATGGTGTGGGCCATCTCGCGCCAGTCGGTAGCCACCATGTTGGTGGCGGTCATGAGGCCGGTGGCGCGCCGAAACTCGGCCATCACCTCGCGGCCCGAGAACACACCTTCAGCGCCGCAGGGGTCTTCTGCGTAGGCCAGCTCCTTGTGGCGGTCCCGGCAAAGGCGAATCGCATCCTTGAGCAGCCAGCCGCCGTTCGGGTCGAGTGTGATGCGTGCATCGGGAAAGCGTTCTGACAACGCAACGATGGCTTCCATCTCTTCTTCACCGCGCAGCACGCCGCCCTTGAGCTTGAAGTCCTTGAAGCCGTAGCGCGCGTGCGCGGCTTCGGCCAGTTTCACGATGCTTTTGGCATCCATCGCAGGTTCGTGACGCAGGCGCAGCCAGTCGTCGTCGGCACCAGGGTCGGCCAGATAGGGCAGGCCAGTCTGTTTTTTATCGGCGATATAAAAGAGGTAACCCAGCATGGCGACCGAGTCGCGCTGCTGGCCGTCGCCGAGCAGGGCCGCGACCGGCACGCCGAGAAACTGCCCCAGCAGATCCAGCAGCGCGCTTTCAACGGCGGTGACGGCGTGAATGGTGACGCGCAGATCGAAAGTCTGGTTGCCTCGGCCGGCGCTGTCGCGGTCGGCAAAGCGGGCGCGCATGGTGTTGAGGATGTGGTTCCAGTTGCCGGGCGACTGACCGATGATGAGTTCACGCGCGTCTTCAAGTGTCTGGCGGATTTTTTCGCCGCCCGGTACTTCACCGACGCCGGTGTGGCCCAGGCTGTCGGTCAGCACCACTAGGTTGCGGGTAAAAAACGGGCCATGCGCGCCACTGAGGTTGAGCAGCATGCTGTCATGGCCGGCGACCGGGATGACGCGCATCTGCGTGATGTGCGGCGTAGAGCGGTGTGTGGACGCCTGCGATGAAAAAACCGGGGTGTCTTGAGCCTGTTGAGCTGTCATGAGGGCTGAATATTAGGGTTATTGATCAGTTATCGTACAACCAAGGCGGCCGTTTTGCACCTAAGGCATACCCGGATAAGCGGATTTTCGGATGCCTGGGGTTGCGCCAACGCCCATCCCGTGATGGCGCAGCATGTTCATCATTTTCTGAAGAACGCCCGGGCATTCAATTGCTATTGATTCAGTAGCTGCTCACGCCCGTATTTATTGGTCTGAAGGCCGATTTGATGCCAAAAATCGGCACTTTTCAGGCGTTTTGGGGCCGTTTTTTGAGTCAGAACTGGCAGAAAGCCCAAAAAGTTAACTTCCATATTAACTTTTGATTGATTTTTGACGTACAGGTTAAAAATTTGCCGTATACATTAATTTTGCCTGACCGCCGGTTCACTGGCCGTTCTGCGTTTGCGTGGTGTGCGCGTTCTTGCCCTTGCGCAGGCGCTCGCGGCTGTTCGACAGGTGGGTCCGCATCGCCGCGCGGGCGGCTTCGGCGTCCTGGTTGCGGATGGCGTTGTAGATGCTTTCGTGCTCACCGTTCACGCGCTGCAGGTAGTTGAGCCGGCCTTCGGGTGCGTTCTGCGTGGTGTTGACGCGGGTGCGCGGAATGATCATGGTGCCCAGATAGGTCATGAGGTCGGCAAAGTGGCGGTTGCCTGTGGAGCGGGCGACCTCCATGTGGAACTGGAAGTCAGGCGGCACGGCGTCCGAGTCGGCGTCGATGGAGTCTGAAAAGGCCTTGAGCGCGGCCTCCATGGCTGCCAGGTTTTCAGGGGTACGGCGCGCTGCGGCCAGGCCCGCAGCCTCGGTCTCCAGGCTGATGCGCAGCTCGAGCACCGAGATCACATCGGCCACGGTGGCGAAGTCTTCGGCGTTGATGCGGAAGTTGCCGGCGTCCTGCGGCTGCAGCACAAAGGTGCCGATGCCATGGCGGGTTTCGACCAGTGCAGAGGCCTGCAGCTTGGACAGCGCCTCGCGCACAACGGTGCGGCTGACGTCGAACTTCGCCATGATTTCAGCTTCGGTGGGCAGCTTTTCGCCCGGCTGCATGCGGCCTTCACGAATGCTGGCGGCCAGCGAATCGACGATTTCACTGACCAGACCACGCGGGCGGCGCAGGCGCGGTGACTCATCCTGGGCCAGGGCCACAGCGCCGTCTTCGGCAAAGCTAGGGGTTTTCCTTGATTCCATCAAAAAATCGTTGACAGGGGTGGGAGCGGGAAACAAAATTCAGTCATCAGACAACCTATGACTCGGGTTATAGGTCAACTTTAGCAAACTTCATAAAAAAGTCCAGCCTTAAAAACACTGCGACAACACTTTCAAACATGACGATCAAGGTTCACGAAAAATTGCTGCTCACCGGTGCGGCAGGCGGCTTGGGCAAGGCGCTGCGGCAACGCCTGAAAGCCAACTGCACGACGCTGCGCCTGTCGGACCGCCAGGATTTTGGTGTGGCGCAGGCGGGTGAAGAAGTCGTGCTGGCCGATCTGGCCGATGCAGCTGCTGTCGATGCGATGGTGAAGGGCGTTGACGCCATCATTCACCTGGGCGGTATTTCGGTCGAAGGCCCGTTCACGCCCATTTTGCAGGGCAACATCCTCGGTGCCTACAACCTCTATGAAGCGGCGCGCAAGCACGGCGTCAAGCGCGTGGTGTTTGCCAGTTCCAACCACGTCACCGGGTTTTATCGCCAGGACCAGACCATCACGGCAGACCATCCGCCACGCCCCGATGGCCTCTACGGCCTGAGCAAGGCCTTTGGTGAAGACCTGTCGCGCCTCTACTTTGACCGCTACGGCATCGAAACCGCCTGCGTGCGCATCGGCTCCTCGTTTGAAGAACCACGTGACCGTCGCATGCTGGCCACCTGGCTCAGCTTTGACGACCTGCACCGCCTCATCACCGCCTGCCTCACCACGCCGGTGCTGGGCCACAGCATCATCTTCGGTGTCTCCGACAACGCCGTGACCTGGTATGACAACAGCCGTGCACGCCACGTGGGTTATGTGCCGCAAGACAGCTCTGACAAGTTCCGCGAGGCTATCTACGCCAAAACGCCTGCGCCCGACCTGAACGACCCGACGGTCATCTATCAGGGCGGCGGCTTCGTCAAGGCCGGACCTTTCCCCGAGTGAGCATGGGTGCTTCGATGTCCATCAATTCCGTGGGGGCCGAACTGGTTCTGGATGCGCGCAACGGTACGGGTGAAAGCCCGGTCTGGAGCGTGGCGGAGCAGTCGCTGTACTGGGTTGATATTCCCGCGCGCCAGCTGTGCCGCTGGAGTACCGATGCCGGACTGAGCACCTGGACTGCGCCTGAAATGCTGGCCTGTATAGGTGGCGCGGTGGGTGGCGGCTGGATTGTGGGCGCTGAAAGCGGCGTCTTCAAACTCGATGCCCAAGCCAACGGTGAGGTCGGCTTTACGCGGCTCGCCGCAGTGACCCATGCCATGCCCGGTATGCGTTTTAACGACGGCCGCTGCGACAGGCAAGGACGTTTCCTCGCAGGCACCATGCTGATGGACATGTCTGCCGGCGCGAAGGTCGGCCATGTGTACCGCTACGACAGCGGCGCAGGCCTGACGTCACTGCTCGATGGTTTTATCACCCCCAATGGCATGGCCTTCAGTCCGGACGGCAAGACCATGTACCTGTCGGACTCACACCCCTCGGTGCAGATGATCTGGGCATTTGACTACGACACCGCCACTGGTACGCCGTCGAACCGCCGTGTCTTTGTCGACATGAATGCATTCCCCGGCAGGCCCGATGGTGCGGCTGTGGATGAAGACGGCTGCTACTGGATCTGCGGCAACGATGCCGGCCTGATTCACCGCTTCACGCCCGAAGGCAAGCTGGACCGATCGCTGGCCGTACCCGTGAAAAAGCCGGCCATGTGCGCCTTTGGTGGCGCCAGGCTGGACACCCTGTTCGTGACATCGATACGCCCGGGGGGCATCGATTTATCTGACCAGCCGCTGGCCGGCGGTGTGTTTGCGCTCTGCCCCGGCGTGCGTGGACTGCCCGAAGCCGCGTGCACGCTTTAAAAATTTCAGAGAGTCAGTTAAAGAGTTTTCAACCACCAACCTAGAGGATAGAGGAAGACATGAAGATCAAAAAAACATTGTTTGCATTCGCTGCCGTCCTGGCCATGGCCCCGCTGGCCGGCCTTGCCACCGAGTTCCGTTCGTCAGACATCCATCCGGATGGCTACCCCACCGTGGACGCTGTCAAGTTCATGGGTGAGCGCCTGAAGGTGTTGACCAACGGCAAGCACAGCATCAAGGTGTTCAACAACAGCGCCCTGGGCAATGAAAAGGACACCATCGAGCAGACCAAGATCGGCGCGCTGGCCATGACCCGCGTGAACATCGCACCGATGAACAACATTTGCGCCGAGACACAAGTGCCGACCATGCCTTTCCTGTTCCGCTCGACCGCCCACATGCGTGCGGTACTTGACGGCCCTATCGGTGAAGAAATCCTGGCGTCCTGCGCGCCCCAGGGCTTTATCGGCCTGGCCTACTACGACAGCGGTGCACGTTCGATCTACACCGCCAAAAAGCCCATCCGCACGCTGGCTGATGCCAAGGGCATGAAGATCCGCGTGCAGCAGTCCGATCTGTGGGTTGCACTGCTCGAAGCCATGGGTGCCAATGCAACGCCAATGCCATATGGCGAGGTTTACACCGCGCTGAAGACCGGCCTGGTCGACGGTGCTGAAAACAACTACCCCTCGTATGAAAGCTCACGCCACTTTGAAGTGGCCAAGTACTACTCCATCACCGAGCATTCGCTGGCCCCTGAAATGCTGCTGTTCTCCAAGCGTACCTGGGACACCCTGAGCGCCGACGACCAGAAGGCCATCCGCCAGGCTGCCAAAGAGTCTGTGCCTTACATGCGCAAGCTGTGGGACGAACGTGAAGCCAAGTCCAAAGCCATTGCACTGGCCGGCGGCGCCCAGTTCATCGAAGTCGACAAGGCTTCGTTCCAGAACGCGATGAAGCCTGTCTACGACAAATTCATCGTCGATCCGAAACTGAAGTCGCTGGTCAAGCGCATCCAGGACACCAAGTAAGCAGGGTGTGAATCCCTTCCCGCTACCGGTGATCATTTGCCGGCGGCGGGAAGGGTATCAGTGAGCATAAAAAAATATAACAGGCGCCGGAGATGACCGGTGTCACCCGTCTCCTTTCCATCAACGCCGGCCCAACAGATCCGGACCAATTTATGTACACAACAATTTGCCGCAAGCTCGCCCGGGCTTGCATGTGGCTGGGTATTTTCGGGCTGGTCGCAGTGATCTGCGCTGTCAGCTGGCAGGTCTTTGGCCGCTATGTGCTGAACAACACGCCAACCTGGGCTGAAAGCCTGGCGCTGCTGCTGGTCATTTACGTCACCATGCTCGGTGTTGCCGTCGGCGTGCGCGATGCCGGGCACATTGGACTCGAATCCATGCTGGTGCTCGCACCCGACTGGCTGCGCCTGAAGATGGAGTACCTGATCCATGCGCTGGTCATGCTCTTTGGCGCGGCCATGGCCTGGAACTGCGGTTACCTTGCCATATCCGTGTGGAGCTACCGCCTGCCCACCCTCTGGATTTCCGAAGGCTGGAAATACGTGCCTGCGACCGTGGCTGGCGTTCTGATCGTGATGTTTTCGATTGAACACATCATTGCGCTGGCCAAAGGCCGCGAAGTTGAACCCGCCTGGGCCTAGAACGATAACCAGATCACCATCATGACGATTCCATTACTCATTCTCTGCCTTTCATTCACGCTGTTCCTTTTGCTCGGCGTACCTGTGGCCTTTTCCATCGGCCTGTCGGCACTGGCCACACTGGCTTATGAAGGTCTGCCGCTGGCGGTGGGTTTCCAGCAGATGACGTCCGGTATGGGCATCTTCTCTTTTCTGGCGATTCCGTTTTTCATCTTCGCCGGCGAGCTGATGCTCTACGGCGGTGTGGCGGACCGCATTGTCAATCTGGCCCGAAACCTGGTCGGCCATGTGCGCGGTGGTCTCGGCATGTCCAATGTTGTGGCCTGCACGCTGTTCGGTGGTGTGTCCGGATCGCCAGTGGCTGACGTGTCAGCCATGGGCGCCGTGATGATCCCCATGATGAAAAAGGAGGGCTATCACGCCGACTATGCCGTCAACGTGACAACCCATGCAGCGCTTGTCGGTGCATTGATGCCGACCAGCCACAACCTGATCATCTATTCACTCGCTGCCGGCGGCAAGGTGTCGATTGCCGCGCTGATCCTGGCTGCACTGGTGCCCGCGGCCATCCTGACCATCTGCAACCTGGCTGCTGCTTACCTCGTGGCCGTGAAGCGCGGCTACCCTGCGGGTACTTTCCCCGGCTGGTCCATCGTGGCGCGCTCGCTGGCCGCTGCGTTGCCTGGCCTGATGATTGTTGTCATCATCCTGGGCGGTATCTTGTCGGGGGTGTTCACCGCCACAGAGTCTGCAGCCGTTGCCGTGCTGTATGCGCTGGCGCTGACTGTCTTTGTCTACCGCTCCATCAAGTGGGAGCACTTCATCAAGGCGGCTTCCAAGGCGGTCAAGACCACCGGCATCATCCTGCTGCTGATCGGTATCTCCAGCACATTCGGCTACCTCATCAGCCTCTACGGCGTGGCCGAACTGACGGGGCAGATGCTGTCGCAGATCACCAGCACGCCGTGGGTGATCTTCCTGCTGATCAACATCATCCTGTTTGTGCTGGGCACCTTCCTGGACATGGCCGCAACCATCCTGCTTTGCACGCCCATCTTTCTGCCGATTGCCCAGCATTACGGCATGAGCTCGGTGCAGTTCGGTATCGTGCTGCTGATCAATTGCGCACTTGGGTTGAACACGCCGCCGGTGGGCACCACGCAGTTTGTGGGTTGCGCGATTGGCGGGGTGTCGGTGGGCACCGTGATGCGGACCATCTGGCCGTTTTACGGCGCGCTGATCTTTGCACTGGCGCTGGTGACTTTTGTGCCGGCGTTCTCCATGTGGCTGCCCAGCATGTTCATGGCTGTCAGTAAATAAATAAACAGGCCCGTCTGCCCGTCCAGCACAGATCCCGTCATGATCACCTCTCACGCCATCCGGCATATCCGCATCACGCCCATCGCTTTCCGCGATCCGCCGCTCCTGAACGCGGCCGGCATTCACGAGCCCTGGGCGCTGCGGTCCATCATCGAGCTGGAAACAGACTCTGGCCTGGTCGGCATCAACGAAAGCTACGGCGATTTGCCCATGCTGGAGGTGCTGGCGAAGGCGGCCCCCAGCCTGGTCGGCCTGTCGCCATGGTCGCTGACGGATATGGAGGCGCGCGTCGCCGCGTTGGTCACGCCGCCTGCGCTGACGGCATCTGAATTCCTCGGCCAGCAGGTGTCGCTGGCGCCGGGCACCCATGTGTCGAAGAATGTGGCCAAGGTGGTCAGCGCCTTCGAGGTCGCCATGCTGGACCTGCAGGGCCAACTGGCGGGCGCACCGGTGGTCGACCTGCTGGGCGGCGCGGCCCATGACCGTGTGCCGTATTCTGCTTACCTGTTCTATAAATACGCAGGGCATGCAGACAAGCCACCTTCGTCTGGATACCCGCGCGATGCCTGGGGCGAGGCCCTGACACCGGAGCAACTGGTGGCGCAGGCGCGCCAGATGATTGCGCAGTACGGCTTCAAGAGCATCAAGCTCAAGGCCGGTGCGCTGCCGCCCGATGAGGAAGCGGCAGGCCTGCTCGCGCTTGCCAAAGCCTTCCCCGGCACACCGCTGCGCATAGACCCGAATGCCAACTGGAGCGTGACGACCAGCCTGCGCATCGTCGACAAGCTGCGTGGCGTGCTGGAGTATTACGAAGACCCCGCGCCTGGCCTGGACGGTATGGCGGCGGTGGCGCGCGAATGCGAGGTGCCGCTGGCCACCAACATGGTGGTGACTGATTTTGCCGAGTTTCGCCGCAACGCCGACATGGGCTGCCCGGTGAAGATCGTCCTGAGCGACCACCACTACTGGGGCGGCCTGCGCGCCACGCAGCAGCTGTCGCGCTTATGCCGTACTTTTGACATGGGCCTGTCCATGCACAGCAACTCGCACCTCGGCATCAGCCTGATGGCCATGACCCACCTGTGCGCCAGCGTGCCGCTGCTGACCTACGCCTGCGACACCCATTACCCCTGGCAGGACGAAGAGGTGGTGGAGGGCGGCCGCCTGCGCTTTGAAGATGGCAGCCTGCGCGTGACGACCACGCCCGGCCTGGGTGTGACGCTGGACCGCACGGCCCTGGCCCGCCTGCACGACAACTACCTGAACTGCGGCATACGCAACCGCGATGACCTTGCGCAAATGCGCAAATACGACCCGACGTTTACCGGCGTTCAACCCCGTTATTGAGTTATTGAGTTACTGATCATTGACCATGGCCGAGCCGCTTTATATTCTCATGAATCCCCGCGACAACGTCGCGATCGTCGCCAATGATGGCGGACTGCCTGCGGGCACGACCTTTGCCGATGGGCTGACGCTGGTCGACAAGGTGCCCCAGGGGCACAAGGTCGCGCTGGTCGATCTGCCCAAAGGCTCGGCGGTGCTGCGCTACAACGTGCCTATCGGCTATGCGCTGAAGGACATTCCCGCAGGCAGCTGGGTGCATGAGCGCCTGCTCGAGATGCCGGCTGCACGCGGGCTGGAAGGTCTGCCCATCGCGACGGTCAAGCCCGGCCCCATGGAGCCGCTTGACGGCTATACCTTTGAGGGCTTCCGCAATGCCGACGGGTCTGTCGGTACGCGCAACATTCTTGCCATCACGACCACGGTGCAGTGCGTGGCCGGTGTGGTCGACTTTGCGGTCAAACGCATCAAGGCTGAACTGCTGCCGAAATTCCCCAACGTTGATGATGTCGTGGGGCTTGAGCACACTTATGGCTGCGGCGTGGCCATTGATGCGCCTGACGCCATCATCCCCATCCGCACGCTGCGCAACATCTCGCTGAACCCGAACTTTGGCGGCGAGGTCATGGTGGTCAGCCTGGGCTGCGAGAAGCTGCAACCCGAGCGCCTGATGCCGCCGGGCACGATACAGATCGTCGATGAGCGCAGTGTGGCCGACATTGGCGCCAGCGCAGAAGCACCACTGGATGTCGTCTGTTTGCAGGCCGACAACCATGTGGGCTTCATGTCCATGATTGATTCCATCATGCAGGCGGCTGTGCTGCACCTTGAAAAGCTCAATGCAAGGCAACGCGAAACCGTGCCCGCGAGCGAGCTGGTGGTAGGCGTGCAGTGTGGCGGCAGCGACGCCTTCTCAGGTGTGACGGCCAACCCGGCTGTGGGCTTTGCGACCGACCTGCTGGTGCGTGCCGGCGCGTCTGTCATGTTCTCGGAAACCACCGAAGTGCGCGACGGCATTGACCAGCTCACCTCACGCGCGAGCACACCCGAAGTCGCTGCGGCCATGATCCGCGAGATGGCCTGGTACGACGCCTACCTGCAAAAAGGCATGGTTGACCGCAGCGCCAACACCACGCCCGGCAACAAGAAGGGCGGCCTCTCGAACATTGTTGAAAAAGCCATGGGCTCCATCGTCAAGTCGGGCAGCGCACCCATCTCGGGCGTGTTGTCGCCGGGTGAAAAACTCAAACAAAAAGGCCTGACCTACGCGGCCACACCGGCCAGTGACTTCATCTGCGGCACGCTGCAGCTGGCCGCCGGCATGAACCTGCATGTATTCACAACCGGCCGTGGCACACCTTACGGTCTGGCTGAAGTACCGGTCATCAAGGTCGCCACGCGCACAGACCTGGCCCGGCGCTGGCATGACCTGATGGACATCAATGCCGGCCGCATTGCCGATGGCGACGCCACGATTGCCGACGTCGGCTGGGAGCTTTTCAATTTCATGCTGGACGTCGCAAGCGGCCGCAAGAAAACCTGGGCCGAACACTGGAAGCTTCATAACGCGCTGGTGCTGTTCAATCCTGCGCCTGTGACCTGAAGCCTTTAAACAAAAAGAGGAGACAAGAAGATGAGTTTTTTTAAATCAATATCGTGTGCCATGCGCCGTACTGTTCTGTCGCTTGCATGCGGCCTGGCTGCGTTCGACAGCGCATCAGCTGCGACATGGGTGTATGTGTCCAATGCCGACAGCCAGGACATTTCGGTTTTGCAACTGGACCGTGCCGCCGGGAGTCTTACGCCCGTCGCCAAAGTGCCGGTGGGGGGCACCGCGATGCCCATGGTGGTGAGCAGGGACAAGAAGTTTTTGTATGTTGCGCTGCGTTCTCAGCCGTTCCGTGTGGTGACCTTCGGCATTGACGGCGCGACCGGCGGGCTGAAGAAGCTCGGTGAATCTGCGCTGGCTGACAGCGTTCCCAATATTGATCTCGACTCCAGCGGCAAGTGGTTGTTCGCAGCCTCCTATGGCGGCAACAAGATCACCGTGAACAGCATCGAGAAAGACGGCGTGGTCGGCCCGGTCCAGCAGGTCCAGCGCACGGCGCCGAATGCGCATGCCATTCATGCCGATGCCTCCGGTAAGTACGTGTTTGCCACCAGCCTGGGCGGTGACAACCTCTCCAGCTGGAAGTTCGATGCGGCCAGCGGCACGCTCAGCCCCAACGACACGCCGCTGGTGAACGTGGCGCCTGCCAAGACCGGCCCGCGCCACTTCCTCTGGGACAAGGCGCAGAAGTACGTTTACCTGATCAACGAGCTGGACGGTGGCGTTGATGTGTTTGCCTATGACGCCACCAAGGGCACGATGAGCCATCTACAGCGCAGCACGGTTGTGCCGCCGGGCTTCACCGGCAAAGTTTGGGCGGCTGACCTGCAGATATCCCCCGATGGCAAGTTTCTTTATGGGTCCGAGCGCACATCCAGCACGCTGACCACCTTCAAGGTTGATGCGGCTACGGGCAGGCTGCAGGTGGTGGGCCAGACGCCGACGGAAAAGACGCCGCGCGGCTTTGCAGTGGACTCAACCGGCCGCTTCCTGATTGCCACCGGCCAGGACTCGCACGGCGTGTCCCTGCACACGATTGACCCCGCCACCGGCATGCCCGGCGTTGGCAAGAGCCAGCCCGCGGGCAAGAACCCGAACTGGGTCGAGATCGTCGACATGCCCTGAGACGGCAAAGCCTTCCATCTGCACAGATCACATACACATCACATACATCGAACACCAAGGAGACATCACCATGCAACGCCGTACCCTCATCCAGACTGCATTGGCCGCCGCCACCACCACCGGCTTTGGAACCCTAAGCGCATTGGCCCAGGGCACCTGGCCCACGGGCAAGGCCATCACCTATCTGGTGCCTTTTCCGCCCGGCGGCAACACCGACACGCTGGCTCGCGTCATCGCACCGGCACTGTCCACCGCGCTGGGGACGCCCGTGGTAATCGACAACAAGGGCGGCGCAGGCGGCAGCGTAGGCTCGGCCATTGCGGCGCGTGCGCCGGCAGATGGCTACATGCTGCTGGGCGGCACCATCAGCTCGCATTCGATCAACGGCAGCCTCTACACCACACCCATCGGCTATGACATGGTCAAGTCGTTTACGCCTATTGCGATGCTGGGCGCAGCACCGCTGCTGCTGGTGGTACCCGCCAACAGTCCCATGCGCACGCTGGACGACGTGCTCAAGGCCAGCCGCGCCAGGAACGGTGGCCTGAGCTCGGGCTCGCCCGGGATCGGTACCTCGCCGCACATGGCGCTCGAGTTGCTGGCCAGCCAGTCGGGTGTCAAGTTCACGCACGCGCCTTACAAGGGCTCCGGCCCCGCCGTGCAGGACGTGATCGGCGGACAGCTCGACATGATGTTCGACACCAGCCTGGTCGTCGGCCCGCACATCCAGAGCGGCAAGCTGCGCGCCATCGCCATCACGGGCAGCCACCGCGTGCCGGGCTACCCCAATGTGCCGACCATCGCTGAAAGCGGCCAGAAGGGCTTCGACATGGTGTCCTGGCAAGCCATGTTTGTGCCGGCGAACACACCGCAGCCCATCGTTGACCGGCTGCATGCCGAAGTGATGAAAGTATTGGCCCTGCCCGATGTGCAGGCCAGGATCAAGGGCTTCGGCATGGAGCCCTCCAGCATGACACCGACGCAGATTTCCGTCTACCAGAAGGCCGAAGTCGACAAGTGGGCGAAGGTCATCAAGGCCGCCAATATCAAGGCCGAATAAACCGGGTTTGAACAGAACCGATCCAGAACCGAGAGTGCGAGAAAGCAAGAGCAAACCACCATGACACAAGCCACCCCTTATCAACCCTTTCCCAACGGCTTCAAGCAGGACCTGCTTGCCGGCAAACGCCTGATAGGCTGCTGGTCATCGCTGGCCAATGCCATCACGACCGAAGTGCTGGGTGTGGCCGGTTTCGACTGGATACTGCTCGACGGTGAGCACTCCCCCAACGATGTGGCGACCTTCATCCCGCAGCTGATGGCGCTGAAAGACAGCCCGAGTGCACCGGTTGTACGCCCGACCAGCAACAACGAAGTCGAGCTCAAGCGCCTGCTGGATGCCGGCTTCTACAACTTCCTGGTGCCTTTTGTCGAGAGCCCCGAAGAAGCGCTGCGCGCCGTTCGTGCCACGCGCTACCCGCCGCAGGGCGTGCGCGGCGTGTCGGTGTCCCAGCGCAGCAACCGCTACGGCACGGTACCGGCGTATTTCAGGTCCATCAACGACCACATCTGTGTGATGGTGCAGATTGAAAGCGTCAAGGGCGTCGAGGCAGCCAAAGACATCGCCGCCATTGATGGTGTGGACTGCATTTTTGTCGGCCCCTCGGATCTCGCCGCCAACCTCGGTCATCTGGGCAATGCCGGGCACCCCGACGTGCAAAAAGCCATTGCCGCCGTGTTTGCCGATGCCAAAGCCTGTGGCAAACCGACCGGCATCCTGGCACCTGTCGAGGCCGACGCGCGCCGTTACCTCGAGATGGGTGCGACCTTTGTGGCTGTCGGCAGCGACTTGGGCGTATTCCGTTCGGCGACGCAGGCGCTGCACGACAAATACAGGAACTGACCAGGCGCCTCGCGGTCATCCCGGGCTCGACCCGGGATCCATCCACGCTTCGTTGGCGGTGGATTGCGGGCCGAGCCCGCAATGACAGACGTTGACACAACACCGCATCAACTTTCAAGGAATCAAAACAATGAGCAAACTGGGTTTTATTGGTCTTGGCATCATGGGCGCGCCCATGGCCGCACATCTGGTCAAGGCCGGGCACGACGTATTTCTCACCACCCGCAGCAAGGTGCCTGCAGAGCTGTTGACCGGCAAGGCTGTGGCCTGCAAATCGGCCAGGGAAGTGACGGAGAAGGCCGACATCATTTTCATGATGCTGCCGGACACACCCGATGTGGCCAAGGTACTGTTTGGTGAAGACGGCGTCTCGCTGGGTCTGTCCAAAGGCAAGACCGTCGTCGACATGAGCTCCATCTCACCCATGGACACCAAGGAGTTTGCAAAATCCATTAACGATCTCGGCTGCGATTACCTTGATGCGCCTGTGTCCGGCGGAGAAGTCGGCGCCAGGGCTGCCAGCCTGACCATCATGGTGGGCGGACCGGATGCCGCGTTTGAGAAAGTCAAACCGCTGTTTGAGCTGATGGGCAAGAACATCACGCTGGTCGGCGGTAACGGCGACGGCCAGACCTGCAAGGTGGCCAACCAGATCATTGTGGCGCTCAACATCGCGGCCGTCGGCGAAGCGCTGGTGTTTGCCAGCAAGGCCGGCGCCGACCCGGCCAAGGTGCGGCAGGCGCTGATGGGCGGCTTTGCAGCATCGCGCATTCTTGAAGTGCATGGTGAGCGAATGATCAAGCGCACTTTTGCGCCCGGCTTTCGCATCGGCTTGCACCAGAAAGACCTGGGACTGGCGCTGGCAGGTGCGCGCGAGCTGGGTGTGGCGCTGCCGCAGACGGCCGGCGCTGCCCAGCTGATGCAGGTGTGCGCGGCCAATGACATGCAGGATCTTGACCACTCAGCGCTGGTTCGTGCGCTGGAGTTGATGGCGCACCACGACGTGGCCTGATCTGGCGCGTGGCTGGTGGCCCGGCGTGAGAACGTGCCGGAGCGGGGAATCATTCCCCAACAAGAATTAGAAAGAACCGGAGACAAACCATGAAAACGACAAGCTGCAGGCTGCTGTGCCTGGGTGTGATGCTGGCCGCCGGTTTGAGCCACCTGGCCCACGCGCAGACAAAACTCCGCGCCTGGAACATCCATCCCGAGGGCTATCCTGTGACGGAAGCGATGAAGAGTTTTGCCGAGGATGTCGGCAAGGTCACCAAGGGCAAATACCAGGTTGAGGTGTTTTCGAACGCCTCTCTGGGCGACCAGCCCAAGGCGGTGCAGATGCTCAAAAACGGCGAGATCGATATTGCCGAGTTCAGTTCCGGCCCGCTGTCGGATGCAGTGCCTGGCATCAAGGTGCTGAACCTGCCTTTCCTGTTCAAGGATTCGGCGCACATGTTCAAGCACCTGGACGGCAAGCTGGGCGAGCGCTTTGCCGCCAACCTGAAGTCATCGGGGTTTGTGGTGGTGGGCTGGTATGACGGCGGCGCGCGCTCGTTTTATTGCGTCAAGCCGATATCGAGCGTGGGTGACCTCGCAGGCAAAAAAATTCGTGTGCAGCAATCGGACATTTATATCGAAATGGTCAAGTTGCTCGGCGCAACGCCGGTGGCCCTGCCGTTCAAGGACGTGCTGGGTGCACTGCAGCAGGACCAGGTGGACTGCGCCGAGAACAACCTGCCGTCGTATGAATCGACGGGGCATTTCAAGGTCGCCAAAAATGTGTACGTGACCAGCCATGTGATCTCGCCCGAGGCGCTGGTGGTATCCGTCAAGCTGTGGGACAAGCTCGACAAGGACGAGAAGGCCGCCGTGATGGCCGCAGGTGCGAAGTCAGCGCTGCTGATGCGCGAGCTCTGGAACAAGCGTGTGCTGTCATCGCTGGAGGCCACCACAAAGCAGGGCGCGGTCTTCGTCAAGCTCAGGGACGCCTCGCCCATGGTGCGCCGCATGGGGCCGTTGTACGGCAAATACATGGCCGACCCGAAAACACGTGAAGAACTGCTGACCATCGTGGCAGACTAGGCAGCCGTGATTCCTTTTCTGCCAGGTGCCGACCATGAGTTATTCCGCCAATGCCGATGCTCCCCGCTTGCTGGATGCTGCGCGCTTCAAGGGCAAAATTGACGGTCAGGCTGTTGCGCTTTATACCTTGCGCAATTCGCACGGCATGGTCGCCTGCATCACGAACTACGGCGCGAAGATCGAACAGTTGCTGGTGCCCGGCAGTGACGGAACGCTCACCGACGTGGTGCTGGGCTATGACAGCCTGGAGGCTGCGGTGGAGGGCTCGGCCTCCATGGGTGCATTTATCGGGCGTTATGCGGGGCGAATAGCCCAGGCTGAATTCACCCTGAAGGGCGTGCGCCACCAGCTTGCTGCCAACAACGGCCTGCATTGCCTGCACGGCGGCAAACGGGGCTCGCGTTTCAGGGTGTTCCAGGCGCGTCAGCGCAACGATTCCAGCGTCGAGATGAGCTGCCTGTTTGAAGATGGTGAGGAGGGCTTCCCGGGTGCGTTGCTGTTGCGCCTCAAGTACAGCCTGACCGGGGCGAACGAACTGGTGCTGGACTACGAGGCCACGGCGCTGGACAAACCCACGGTGGCCAGCTTCACCACACACGCCTTTTTCAACCTGAATGGGGAGTCAGCCGATGGCCCGCTGCGCGATGTGCGTAGCCATGAAGTCATGATTGCGGCGGACCGCTACTTTGCCGCTACCGGCGACCTGGTCGCCACAGGCGAACTGCTTAACGTGGCCAGCACGGCTTTCGATTTCCGCCAGCCTGTGCTGCTGGGTGACCGCATGCCCGTCAGTGCTGGCAAGCCGGGGACCGCAGGCGTAGAAGGCTACGACAGCTGCTACCTCATCAGCGCCACTGCCACCGATATGCCCGTGCTGGCCGCTCGCGTGAGGGCACCTGCCAGTGGCTGCGTAATGGAAGTCTGGTCTAACGAGCCTGCCATGCAGTTCTACACCGGCCTGCAAGCCGGTGAGCCGCTGCAGGGCGGTCCCGGTAAAAGCGGTCGGGTCTACCTGCAGCAGCAGTCCTTGTGCCTGGAGCCTCAGGGTTATCCGAACGCGCCCAATTGCCCGGCATTCCCATCCTCTGTTCATCTGCCGGGCGAAACCCGCCGCGGAAAGACGCTTTACCGCTTCATGGTGTGACTGGTGATGGACAGAGGATGATGTAAAGTCGACTTTACAATTCCGGCATTGAAGGCGCCTGGAACGCCTGTTGAACGCCGAAAAAGTGGCAAAACATTCCTTCTTTACTGGCAAAAACGGCTGTAGCCCAATAGATACCAGCGTAAGTAGCTATATTTTTAATAGCATTTACCGCTATCTTCACACGGCATGAAAAAAGCCCGGCTGCTTTTGCGGGCCGGGCTTTGGTGTGGGGTACAGGCGATCAGGTCAGCGATCGCCCCAGACGTCCTGCGCTGTCTCAATCACCAGGCGCAGCTTGGCGCGCTGCGCTTCAACGGCGATGTCGTTGCCGTGCACGGTGCTGCTGAAACCGCACTGTGGTGACAGCGCGAGCTGGTCCAGCGGTGCGTATTTGGCGGCTTCGTCAATGCGGCGCTTGAGGTCGTCCTTGCTTTCCATGGTGCCGATCTTGGTGGTGACCAGACCCAGCACGACGGTCTTGCCCTTGGGCAGGAAACGCAAGGGCTTGAAGTCTCCGCTGCGGTCATCGTCGTATTCCATGAAGTAGGCGTCGAGGTTCATCTCCTTGAGCAGCGCTTCGGCAACCGGCTCGTAGTTGCCCGATGCGGCATGGGTGCTCTTGAAGTTGCCGCGGCACAGGTGCATGGACAGCAGCATGCCGGCAGGCTTTTGTGCCACCACCATGTTGACGAATCTGGCGTAGCGGTGCGGCAGCTCGTTGGGGTCGTCACCGCGCTGGCGTGCGGCCTCGCGCATTTTCTCGTCGCAGAGGTAGGCCAGGTTGGTGTCGTCCATCTGTACGTAGTTGCAACCTGCTGCGGAAAGGCTGCGCAGCTCGTCGCCATAGGCCCTGGCCACGTCTTCATAAAACGCGGGGTCAAGCTCGGGGTAGGCGCTGCGGCTGATGCCGGCGCGGCCGCCGCGAAAGTGCAGCATGGTCGGCGAAGGGATGGTGACCTTGGGTGTGTTGCCGGCGCTGACCTGGCTCTTGAGGTACTGGAAGTCGGCCAGCTGGATGTTTTTGGCATGCGTGACCTTGTCGACGACCTTCATCACGGGCGGTGCCAGTTCCTGCGAGCCGTCGGGCTTGATGAAGGTGACGGGGATGTCGGTTTTTACGCCGCCCAGCTGGTCGAGAAAGTCGATGTGGAAGTAGGTACGGCGGAACTCGCCATCGGTGATGCTTTTGAGGCCCACGTCTTCCTGGAACTTCACGATCTCGGTGATCGCCTTGTCTTCGACCGTGCGAAGCTGCTCGGCCGTGATCTGGCCTTTGGCTTTCTGGTCACGGGCTTCCAGCAGGTATTTGGGGCGCAGAAAGCTGCCGACGTGATCGAAGCGGGCGGGGAGCTGGGTCATTTGTCTCTTTCCTTTTTGTTGATGAAGAACCAGGCGGAGTGGACGGCTGCTTACATGCCTACAGGTCCAGCACAAGCACCTTGCTTTTGGCGCGTGAGCAGCAGGGCGTGAACTGGTCGTTGGCGGCTTTTTCCTCGTCGGTGAAATACATGTCGCGGTGGTCGATCTCGCCTTCCAGTACGCGTGTGATGCAGGTGCCGCAGACACCCTGTTCGCACGAGGTGAGGATTTCGATGCCGTTGTCCTTCAGTACCTGGATGATGTTGTCCCTGGCGCCTATGTTGTAGGTCTTGCCGGTGCTGGCAATCTTCACGTCGAAGCTGCCGTCGTTTGACGTATCTTGTGGCGCGGCGCCGAAGTATTCGAGGTGGATGTTCCCTGCGGCCCAGCCTGCCGTTTTTGCCGTACCTGTGACGAAGTTGATAAAGCCGGTGGGCCCGCAAACATAGAGGTGCTTGCCTGCTTCGGGCGCGCCCAGTACTTTCAGCAGATCGAGTTTTTGCGCGGCATCGCCGTCGTCGAAATGGAATTGCACCTTGCCCGCAAAGGGTGAGCCCGTGATTTCTGAGTGAAACGCGGTACGTTCCTGCGAACGGCTGCAGTAGTGCATGCTGAAATCGGCGCCGGTGACGGCCAGCCGCTGGGCCATGCTCAGGATGGGCGTCACGCCAATCCCGCCTGCAAAAAGCAGCGTGGTGTCTGCGTGCTCCAGCGGGAAATGATTTTTAGGCGTGCTGATGGTGATCTCGTCGCCTTCTTTCACGGCATCGTGCATGCCGATGGAGCCGCCGCGCGAAGCCGGGTCGCGCAAAACGGCAATGCGGTAGCGGTGCTGCTCGCCCGCATCATTGCAGAGCGAATACTGGCGCGTCAGCCCGCCGGGCACCTGCACGTCGATGTGCGAACCGGCGCTGAAGGCGGGCAAAGGCGCGCCGTCGGGGCGAGCCAGTTCGAAGCTGGCAATGTCGATGGCTTCCTGCTTCTTGCGGGTGACTTTTACCGTGATGCTGTCCATATTATTTTTTCGTGGTGGGGGTTAGTGCAAGCAGGTGCCGCGGAACCGGCTCAGCCAGGCCGCAGGCACCGCCCCCTGGAGGGGGGAAGGTGCTACGCGACGTGAGCATCCGGCAGGGGTGTTTCATTTATCCTGCTTGTGTCTCGGGTTTGGGTTGTGGCTGTTCCGCGGCAATCAGGCGGTCAAGGATACGGCGCGACTGCATGCCACCCGCATCAATGTTGAGCATCAGCAGCTTGCGTTCCGGGAACGCATTGAGGTTGCGCTGCTGCGCTTCCAGCACCACAGTGTCTTCTGCAA
>JAZKCB010000161.1:0-5261 GCA_040388335.1 Pseudomonadota bacterium
TGAAGCCCGATGGGCCGGGTGGTCGGCCGCAAATGTGTGGGCACCGCAAATGGTGGCTGATATTCACCAGGACCTGTTTGCCCGGTTGCCTGAAGCTGACCGCGTTATGGATGAAGGCGACGTTTTGCAGCCTGGTGTTTGGCGGGACCGGAATGTGGCGGTGGGTCGACATGCAGCACCTTCTTTTGTGGCGATTGGACCCATGCTTGAGCGATGGAGCAGCTACTACGGCGGCGTGCGGCGCGGCGAGTTGCAGACGCTTGCGGTTGCTGCCTCCCATCACAGACTGGCGTGGATTCACCCTTTCAGGGATGGCAATGGCCGGGTTGCGCGCCTGCATACGCACCTGGTGCTCGGCAAGCTGGGGCTGACCAATGGGCTGTGGTCACCGCTCAGGGGTTTTGCGCGCACGCAGGATGCTTACTACGCCAGGCTTGCCGCAGCTGATGAGGCTCGCGCGGGTGCTCTGGACGGGCGTGGCAACCTGTCGGAGAAGGGCTTGATTGAATGGCTGACTTATGTGTTGGGCATTTGCATGGATCAGGTCACCTTTATGGAAAAGATGCTGGCGCTCGATGGCATGCGTGACCGCATGGCGGCTTGCCTGGCCTATGAAGAAAACGTGGTCAAACTGGGTGTGCGGACCGAGTCACTGCGGGCGCTGCACTACTTGTTTGCTACGCAGGCGGAACTGGAGCGTGCGGAGTTCAAGGCCATGCTGGGACTGGGTGACAGGCTGGCCACGGCGCAGGTGACGGCGCTTCTCAAGCGGGGCTTGCTGGCGACGGATAGCCCGCATGGCAAGTTGCGCTTTGGGGTGCCGCAACATGCACTGCGGTTTTACTTTCCGAACCTGTGGCCCGAGGCCGAGGTGGGTGCGCAGTAGCTGCTGGGCCCCGAGCCGTTAGAAAGAGTCAAGGCAGCATGCGCTGCAGCTCAGGGTCTTTATCAATGAACTGGTGCTTCAGCGCGCCGCCCACATGCGCAACCCACAGCACATACAGCAGGTAGCTAGCCATGGTGTGCAGCAGGCCGAAGGCGTCGTGCAGCATTTCCTTCGTTGCGGGCTCGATGGACATGATCCAGCCGATGCGGGGCCAGGGCACGATGCCGAAGAGTTGCATGGGGTGGGTGGCGGCGTCTTTCCAGGCGGAGTCGTGCAGCCAGCCTGAAATGGGCAGCAGCAGCATCACGCCGTACAGCGCCATGTGCGCCCAGTGTGAGGCGCGTTGCTCCCAGCGTTTGTAGGTGCTGGGCAATGCCGGCGGCTTGTGCGCGACCCGCCAGAGTAGCCGGACGATGGCCAGGCCCAGCACGGTGATGCCTATGGACTTGTGCGTGTCGATGACCAGGCGCACGCGCTCTTCGGGCCAGTAGTCGACAAACCAGATCAGCACCAGGTTGATGCTGATGAGCAGCGCAATGAGCCAGTGCAGGGCCATGGCGGTGCGGGTGTATTTGGGGGACTGGGTGAGGTACATGGAGGTGGCCGGTGGTGTCATGGCGGGCGCTTCTTGTGGGTGTCTGGCGGGGCGAGTGCTTTGAAGGACAGATCACGTCAGATATTAGCGGTGAACCTTTGTTCCCCAGCCAGAGTCCGACCCGGCTGAGGGCCTTGCATGCGCCGGGCATCCAGTTGGCGTGTGGCTGCGTACCAGCCTGATGGCTGGCCGCTTTGGCCCCGGCCTCATCGCCGTCTTCACCCTTCTCAACCGCTGCATCGGAACCGTCTTTTGCCTGTTGCTCCCCCAGTGCCCTCCCCGGCTGCTTTGGCCAGTGCTTCGCTGCTGGCGCGCCTGCACGCCACGTCGCCGCGCTACGCACCACCGCCCACGCCGCTGCGCAGCCATGTGATTCACGGTGCGGTGCTGATGCTGTGGGTGGCGCTGTTTGCGATGGTGTTTCGCTTCTCGGGTGTGCTGGTCTGGTCGGTGGGTGTGGTGTACGTGACCTATGACACGGTGCTGCTGGCCTTTGTGTTCTGGCAGACGCTGGGCTTGGCGAAGCTGGTGTTGCCTGCCCAGGCAAAGGCCGGGCAGACAGCAACTGACAAGGTGACGCTGGGAGTGATCGTCGCCGCGCACAACGAGGCGGCCGTGCTGCCGGTGACCTTAGCTGCCCTGCTGGGCCAGCAACTGCCGCCGGATGAAATCGTGATTGCCGATGACGGCTCGACTGACAACACCGCCGCCATTCTGTTTGAGCTGTACGGCCTGGCGCAGCCTGAGCTGGGCACCATGAGCGCGCCCAGTCCCACGCACCCCAGCCTGCGCTGGCTGCGCCTGCCGCATGGGGGCAAGGCGGTGGCGCTGAATGCGGCCGTGCTGCAGATGACGACAGACACGGTGTTGACGGTAGACGGCGACACGCTGCTGGAGCCGCAGGCGATTGCCTGTGTGCGTGACGCCTTCACGAGCGAGCCGGCGCTGGTGGCGGCCACGGGCGTGCTGGTGCCGGTGTGCCGGGCGTCGGTCAGCGGGCGGCTGCTGCAGTGGTTTCAGACCTACGAATACATTCGCAACTTCTTGTCGCGTTATGCGTGGATGCGGGTCGATAGCCTGCTGCTGATCTCGGGCGCGTTTGCGGGCTTCAGGCGCACGGCGCTGCTGGAAGTGGGCGGCTTTGATGTCGATTGCCTGGTGGAAGACTACGAACTGATTCACCGCCTGCGCCGCCACGGCGCGCTGCATGGCCTGGGCTGGACGACGCGGGTGCTGGGCGGTGCGCGTGCCCGCACCGAGGCACCGGGCACGGTGAACGCCTTTTTGCGCCAGCGGCAGCGCTGGTTTGGCGGCTTTCTGCAGACGCAGTTCTGGTACCGCGACATGGTGGGCGACAAACGCTACGGCTGGCTGGGCGTGGCGATGCTGCCGGTCAAGGCGATTGACACGCTGCAGCCGCTCTACGGCCTGACGGCGTTTGCGCTGCTGCTGTATTACCTGGGCACTGGCAACCTGGCTGTGCTGGCGCCGGTGGGCGGGGTGATTGGCGCCAAGATCGTGATTGACCTGGGCTTTCATGTGTGGGCGGTGCACCTGTACCGGCGCTGGGCTGAGGATGCGCATGACCATCCGAAAAAGCGCGCCAGTTTTGGCTGGGGCCTGCTGGCGGCGCTGGCCGAGCCGTTCACCTTTCAGATCCTGCGGCACACGGGCGCTGCCTGGGGCTGGATGGCGTTTTTGACCGGCGGGCGCAACTGGCGCAAGCAAAGCCGGGGTGGGTTGCTGCCGCCGGCGGGGCAATAGGCCGGGCAAGGCCGAAGTCAAATTCGAAGTCATGGATTGCGGGTAGTTGCCCGCAATGACAGTTAGGGGTTCGGTGGCTGGTTATCCAAGGCAGTCATCCCGGACTTGATCCGGGATCCATCGTCAACGCAGCGGTAACGGGACCCAACGCGGGCTCATGGATTGCGCACCAGGCCCGCAATGACAAACGGTATAGGTTTTGCCGTGTACGTTAAATATTTAATGTATACGGCAAAAATTTAACGTAAAAGTGAAAATCAGGTTGTCGAGGCTGCTAGGAATTGCTGTCGAAGCCCAGAAACCGCCAAAAAAGGCCGTTTTCAGGCATCAAATCGGCCTTCAAACCAATAAAGACGCGCGTGAGCAGCTATAAATAACGTAGCGTTTTCAAGCTCTCGACGAGGCAAATCCTTCGCTCAGGGCCTGGCCGCCAGCATCCATGCGGTGGTTTTGGCCAGCACATCTGCCTCGATACCGTTAAAGCCGTGGTACGCCATCGCCTCGCAGGGGTCGCCGACGTTCTGGCCGCCCTGGAAGGTGATGAGTTCTGTTTTTGGCGTTTTGGGCAGTGCGGACATGAGCTGCGGCAGGTAGCTGGGGGCGCAAAGGCGGCAACCGTCCTGCTCATGGTGGACGACCAGCACGGGGATGGTCAGGCGCTCGAGCGGCATGCGCGGCACGGCGCGGCCGGCCGGGTCTTGCAGGATGGTGCTGGTGAGCACCAGGCCGTCGGGCCCGCCCTGCGCGGGGGTGAGCTCGGTGGCGATGTAGCCGGCCGACTGCGTGCCGCGGCTGGTGCCGACCAGCCAGACAGGCGTGGGCGATTGCTGCTTGAGCCAGGCAATGACGGCCTTGACGTCGGCCGCGTGTTCAGGCGTTTGCCGGAAGCCGCTGAGGAAGGGTGAGGTTTGCCTGTCGGATGGCGCATCGACCACGGCGACTGCAAAGCCCGCATCGGCAAACTGCTGGCGCGTGCGGACCAGGAAGTTGCCCTTGCCGTAAGCCATGCTGCCACCGGGAAAAATCTGTAGCCCGCCGTGGCCACCGGCCAGCAGAATGACCGAGCCTTTGGGCGCCGCAGCAGGCGTGATGTAGATGAAGCGCTGCGTGACGCCGGGGCGCGTGGGGATGTCGACGACTTTGCTGGTGGCGGGCGGCGTGCCCTGCGCCATGGCGCTGACGCTGAACAGGATGGCCAGGCTGGCGAGCCATGACAGGCCGGTATGGGTGGCGGTGCGGCGGGTGATCATGCTTGTCTCCTCGTTGGGTCAGCTATTTTGGCTTGTTGCGCCGGAATCTGCACCTGGATATGCGGCGATGTCTGACAAACGGGTCGCTGACGCTCCGCAGAATGGTCTGATGCCCGGCAAATTCGCAGAGGGCATGCATCCCTTGTTGAAGGAGACCCCATGGCAGCGAAACAGAACAAACGCATCAACACCCACGAACAGACTGCCCAGGCGCAGCAGGACCTGAGCGCGCAGGCCCCTGCGCTGGAAGCAGGCGGCGCGCCTGCAGGCCATGGCGGCAAGGTGGAGAACGACCACAACCAGGCCGGTGACCGCAAGCCGACCCAGCGCAACGAAGGCCAGCGCACACCCAGCAGCCGCAGCGACCGCGAGTCGCATGTGGGCGGTGGCAACCAGCTGCAATCGCGCAGGGGTGGCGGCGGTGTGAGTCGCCATTAATTAACGGTGTCAGGATTTGCGCGGCAGCATGGCGGCAATGCGTTGCCGGGATGCCTCGGGACTTTCAGCAAACAGTTCCGCCATCACACTGCGCAGCCACTTGTGCCCCGCGTCGTGGTGCATGCGCTCATGCCAGAGCAGCTTGACGTGCATCAGCTCGACCTCAAACGGCAGCGGCAGGAAGCGGATGTTGCTGAGCTCACGCAGCATGACCTGCGCGCGCAGCGGCACCGTCATCAAATGGTTGGTGCGTTGCAGGATCAGCGGGCCGGCAAAAAAGTGCGGCAGGCGCATGACGATGCGGCGCTTTTTTCTGGCGCGTGAGAGC
>JAZKCB010000162.1:0-11159 GCA_040388335.1 Pseudomonadota bacterium
GTGCAATCTCGTAAGGCGCGCCGCCCATCATCGGTTTGCCGGTGATGGTGATGGAGCCGGAGCGAGGTTTGACCAGACCCATGATGCTTTTGAGCAGCGTGCTCTTGCCCATGCCGTTGCGACCCATCAGGCCAATGGTTTCACCGCGTGCCACTGAGAAATCAATGCCGCGCAGGATGTGGCTGGCGCCGTAGTAGGTGTTGACGTCTTTCGCGTCAATCATCAGTTCTCTGGTCATCAGTGTTCTTCCCCAAGGTATGCCGCTTGAACACCTTCATCGGCCCTGATCTCGGCGGGCGTGCCACTGGCAATGACCTGGCCATTGACCATCACCGTCAGTTTGTCGGCCAGCGTGAAGACCGCATCCATGTCGTGCTCGACCAGCAAAATGCCATGGTCTTTTTTGATATTGAGAAGCAGGGTGACCATGCGTTCTGCCTCGGCCACACCCATGCCCGCGAGGGGCTCATCAAGCAGCAGCACCTGGGGCTCGGTCGCCAGCGTCATGGCGATCTCCAGCTGGCGCTGTTCACCGTGGCTGATGGTGCCGGCCATGCTGTTCTTGCGCGATGTCAGGCCGGCCAGCTCAAGTGCCTTTTCTGCGCGTTCATTGATGGCTGCAAATTTGCCGGCGCGTTTGAGCCAGTGCGCTGCAGACGGCTGGCGTGATTGCGCGGCGAGGCGTACGTTTTCCCAAACGCTGAAGGGCAAGAAGATGTTGGTCTTTTGATAACTGCGGCCCAGGCCCTGGCCTGAAATCTTCTCGGGTGCCCAGCCGGTGATGTTGGTGCCGCCCAGCGTGACGGAGCCGGATGTTGAGGGCAGGTCGCCCGAGAGCAGGTTGGTCAGCGTTGATTTGCCCGCGCCGTTGGGGCCAATGACCGCGTGGATGTGGTTGCGCAGCAGATCTACCGACACATCGTTGACCGCTGCGAGGCCGCCAAAGCGCTTGACGAGGTTTTTAGCTGAAAGCAGGACTTCACTCATGGCCAGCCTCCGTCCTGTCTTTGCGTTTCATGAATTTCTCTGCAATGCCCAGAATTCCGCGCGGCGCGAAGGTCACCAGCAGTACGATGAACAGGCCCATCCACAGCTGCCAGTGTTTGCCCAGATTGATATTGCCGACCTGCGGCAGGTCCTTGAAGACGTGCAGCAGGTATTCAAACCCGAAGGCACCCACAATCGCACCGGCAAAGTTGCCCATGCCGCCTAGGATGACCATCATGATGACGTGCGCGCTCATGTGAAAGCCCATCAGCTCGGGGTTGATGTAACCGGTCTGTACGCCCCACAGATAGCCCGCCAGCCCGGCCAGCGCGCCGGCCAGCGTGAAGGCGGTGAGCTTGTAGCCAAAACTGCCATAGCCCATGGCGCGCATGCGATGCTCGTTGACGCGTATGCCGGCCAGCGTGCGGCCGAAGGGGCTCCACAGCAAGCGGCGCAAAAAAGCGTAGACCAGCAGCAGCGCAGCCAGCGTGAAGTAATAAAGCGTGAGTTTGTTGTCGAGGTCAAACGGCACCCAGCCGAAGATGGCAGCGCTCGGTTTGAGGTTGATATAGACACCATCGGAGCCGCCCAGGTGCAGCGTGAAAAGCGAGCCTATGGCCAGGTCCTTGTTGTCGAACACCAGGTAAAACAGCATCTGCGCGAACGCCATCGTGACCATGATGAAGTAGATGCCATGCGTACGCACGACAAAGAAACCTATCACCAGCGCAAACGCTGCAGAGGCCAGCACCGCGACGGGCAATGTGGACCACAGGCTTACCGCGCCGTTGTCGGAAGACATCAGTGCGAGCGCATAGCCGCCCAGCCCAAAGTAGGCGGCATGACCCAGCGACACGAGCCCACTGACGCCCTGAATCAGGTCAAGGCTCATCGCAAAGATGGCCATGATCATCATGCGCGTGACCATCTGGGTGTAAAAGTCGGTGCCGACGAAAGGGAAGGCGACCAGCGCTATCAGTGCCAGGCCAAGCGCGACCTGCACGCCGCGCGGCAATATCTCAAGGTTTGCTTTTGCCGCGCTCATTAGAGTTTTCCAAAACAAGCGCGGTCAATTTTCCGACGGGCCGCCCCTAGGAAAATTAGCCCCCTCGGGGGGCAGCGCATTACACGAAGTGAAAAGCTTGGGGGCCAGTAAGTCATTGTTTAAACAGACCTTCTGGTTTCCAGAGCAGAACGGCTGCCATGAGCATGTATACCAGCATGCCTGCGACTGAGGGAAGCAGTACCTTGCCGAAGGTATCGACCAGCCCGACCAGCAATGCAGAAATAAGGGCACCGCGCACCGAGCCAATGCCGCCAATCACGACCACCACAAAACACATGATGAGTACCTGCGATCCCATGTTGGGGTAGACGCTGGCAATCGGCGAGGCGATCATGCCGGCAATCGCTGCCAGACCGACGCCGAGCGCAAACACGACGGCGTGAATGAGCTTGATGTTGATGCCCAGTGATTCGGCCATGTCGCGGTTAAAGGCGCCGGCGCGTATCTTCATGCCGAGTCGGGTTTTGGAGATCAGCAAATACAGGCCAATTGCCAGGGCCACGCATACGGCGGACATGAAAAGGCGGTAGACCGGGTAGGAAAGGTTGTCCGTCAGCGGGATGGACGCGCTGAGCAGGTCGGGAATGGTGACGCCGTGAACGTCATCACCCCAGAGGATGGAGCGCAGTTCTTCAAAGATGTAGATCAGGCCAAACGTCAGCAGCACCTGGTCAAGATGGTCACGCTGATAAAAGTGCCGGAACAACAGCCATTCCAGCGCCAGGCCGAAGATCACCGACAGCGCTGCCCCGCCGATGATGGCCAGGCTCAAGCTGCCGAAATAACTGCTCAGTGACCAGGCGAGGTAAGCGCCCAGCATGTAAAAACTGCCGTGCGCGAGGTTGACCACGCCCATGATGCCGAAGATCAGCGTCAGGCCGGCCGCCAGCATGAACAGCAGCAGGCCGTACTGCACGCTGTTGAGCAGCTGGATAAGAAAGTTGGCTAAATCCATCGTGGTGCGGGATTGTGTTTGTGATGAGGTTCCAAAGCATGGCCCGTACCAGCCATGCTGTTTCAACAAAAAGGGAGGTTCGAGAACCTCCCTTGTGGGTCAGCAGACCGGCATCAGCCCATCTTGCAGCCAGCGCCGGAATCGGCCAGCGCTTTGGCGGCGACGCCAATCACCTTGTTCTCGCCCTTTTCAACCACGCGCAGGTAGATGTCCTGCACGGGGTTGTGCGACTTGCTCATGGTCCATTTGCCGCGCGGGCTGTCGATGACAGCGCCTTCCATGGCCTTGTAGAGTGCTGGCTTGTTGTTGAGGTCACCCTTGACGGCGTTGGCGCCCTGGATAAGCAGCAGGCCGGTGTCATAGCCCTGGACGGCATACACGTCGGGCTGCAGCTTGAAGGCCTTGGCATAGGCCAGGCGGAACTGGCCGTTTCGCACCGTTGGCAGCGAATCGCTGTAGTGCATGGTGGTGACGATACCGTCTGCAGCAGGGCCGGCGGCGTCCAGCACGCCTTCAGTCAGGAAGCCTGAGCCGTACAGAGGGATCTTGCCCTTGAGGCCGGCCGCTGCGTAGTCACGAATGAACTTGGCTGCACCGCCACCCGCAAAGAAGCAGGCCACTGCGTCGGGTTTGAGGGCTGCGATTTCGGTCAGCAGCGCCTGGAACTCGACGTTGGGGAAGGGCAGGCCGAGCTCCTTGATGATCTTGCCGCCGGCGGCGAGGTAACCTTCCTTGAAGCCTTCATAAGCTTCATCGCCGGCTGCGTACTTCCAGGTGATCCAGACGGCGGTCTTGGCGCCGCGGTCATACATGGCCTTGCCGAGTGCGCGGGTGGGCTGCGAGTTGCTGAACGAGGTACGGAACACGTTGGGTGCGCAGAGTGCGCGTGTGGCAGCATGAACGCCGGCGTTGGGGATCAGGCTCAGCACGCCGCTGTCGCGCGCGACTTTCTGGATACCCATCTGCACGCCCGAGTGCACCGTGCCGACCAGCACGTCGACCTTGTCGCGCTGCACGAGCTTGGTAGCGTTTTCAATGCCCTTGGATGGCTCGGACTCGTCGTCAACCTTGAAGTATTCGATCTCGCGGCCGCCGAGCTTGCCGCCTTGCTCATTGATGGCCATGCGAAAGCCATTTTCAATCGCCACGCCGAGCTGGGCAAAGGTGCCGGTGTAAGGCAGCATGAAGCCGACCCTGACCTTGCCGGTCTGTGCGCGCACGATTTGTGGCAGCAAAAGGCCTGTGGAAGCGGCACCGATAACGGCAGCGCTGCGAGACAGAACGAGGCGGCGAGAGGTCATGAAAACTCCTTGTTGAGACGGAAAACTTTGCAGAACGAATGGTAAAGCCCCATGGGGCGACGAAACCTAGTGTAAAACCCGAGCTTGAGGATTAAATTGTTGAGGCTTAAAGCACATTCTGCTTTGGTGATGTGCATGAAAGGCTTGCCTGAAATACTTTTTATGGGCATGACCGCTCCTGATTTTTCAGGCGGACTGCCGGAGTTTAAAGCGCTGGATCTTGCCGGTTGCCGTTTTTGGCAATTCACTGACAAATTCAATCCAGCGCGGGTACTTGTAGGGGGCCAGATGCTGCCTGACGTGGGCCTTCAGGTCGTCGGTCGTCGCTGTCTGGCCAGACTTGAAAACCACGTAGGCCTTGGGCTTGACGAGTTCGTCTGCATCCATCGCACCGATAACGGCGACTTCAAGCACGGCGGCGTGCGTCATCAGGCAGGCCTCCACCTCGAATGGCGAGACATAAATACCGCCAACCTTGAGCATGTCGTCACTGCGGCCGCCGTAGGTGTAATAGCCGTCCGCATCACGCGTGTATTTGTCGCCGCTGCGGGTCCATTCGCCGGCGAAGGTGTTTTTGGTTTTGACGCGGTTGTTCCAGTACATCAGCGCGGCGCTGGGGCCGCTGATCTGCAGTTCACCGATCTCGCCCGGGCCGCATTCGCTGCCGTCATCGGCCACGATGCGCAGCTCATAACCGGGCACTGCCATGCCGGTGGTGCCGTAGCGCACTTCGCCGGGGCGGTTGCTTAAAAAGATGTGCAACATCTCGGTCGAACCGATGCCGTCCAGGATTTCGCAGCCGTATTGCGCCGTCCACTTTTTGCCGATCTCTGCCGGCAAGGCCTCACCGGCACTGGTGCAGACGCGCAGGCTGAGTTCGGACTTCGCAGGTTTTGCGGGGTCGGCCAGCAGTGCGGCATACAAGGTTGGCACACCGTAAAAAATGGTCGGCTGGTATTTTTTGAGAATACCGAACACGTCTGCCGGCGTCGGGCGTGCCGGCAGCAGCACTGTCGTGGCGCCCACGCTCATGGGAAAGGTGAGGGCGTTGCCCAGGCCGTAGGCAAAAAACAGCTTGGCGGCTGAGTAGACGACGTCTGACTCCCGTATTCCCAGCACGCCGCGGCCATATAGCTCTGCGGTCTGGATCAGGTGGCTGTGCAGGTGCACCGTGCCTTTGGGCGTGCCGGTGGAACCGCTCGAATACAGCCAGAAGCAGGCGTCGTCGGCGCAGGTGTCCGAAGCGGCTGGTGTGGCGGCCTGCTCTGCAGTCAGTTTGTCAAACGAAAGCCTTGATGCGGATGCCGTGCCTTCATCCGCGCCGGAGACGATCACTGTTTTAAGGGCGGGCATTTTGCCGAGCAGCGGTTCAAACACCGGCAGCAGCGCGCTCGAGACCAGCAGGCCCTGCGCGCGGGAGTCGCGCAGCATGAACTCGAAGTCGGGCGTGGTCAGCAGGGTGTTGGCCGCAATCGGAATCACGCCGGCCAGAATGCAACCCAGAAACGCCACCGGCCAGTCGGGTGTGTCCAGCATGGCCATGAGGACACGGCTCTCGGGCGCAAAGCCCTGGGCGCGCAATGCATGGGCAAACTGGTTCGATTGCTTTGCAAGCTCGCCATAGGTCAGCTGCCTCCCGCTGACAGCGTCGATATACGCAGGTTTGTCGTGGCGACCGGCGTTGCGCGCAAGCAGATCTTGCGCTGCGTTGTAGGCGCGCGGAATGGTCACGACAGGCGGGCTCGCCGTATGGTCGGCTGTGCTCAGTGGCATTGTCTTTGTCTCCGTATCTCGTTTTTTTCTGTTCTTTTGCTACTATTTTTGTAGCTACTCACGCACGTATCTATTGGTCTAAAACCCGATTTGATGCCTGAAAAATGGCATTTTGGGGCTGTTTTTCGGGTTTTGGGGCTCCTGCTGGCTGGTGGCGGGCTTTGAAAATAGCTGTAATAGCTAAATTAGCTGTTTTCAGGCGCTGACAGCAGGGGTCGTTTGTAATGCTTCTGCCAGCCACTGGCGGCACCATTCGGTGCCTTCGGTCTCGGGCATGGTGCCGCTGCTGGCGTCGTGGCACCAGACGTCACCGATGCGCTGCGCGCCGAGGTCCTGCAGGCGCTCGTCAAACTTTTTGCCGCCAAAGCAGAAGGTCTGCATGTAGGTGCGGTCGCCCAGCGCAATCACGCCGTAGCGCACATGGCCGAGAAACTGGGGTTGCGCGCCCATGGACTCGTACAGCGCGCGGGCGTTGTCAGGCACATCGCCTGACCCATAGGTGGAAGTGCAGATGAGATATATCACATCTTTTGATTTGTCTGCATCAAAGACGCTGATGTCCAGGTTGTCCATCATCTCTATTTTTATTTCACTCACAAGGTCGGCGCAATCCATCTGTATGGCTTGGGCGACGTAGTCAGCGGTGCTGGTCATGGTACCTACCAGTATTTTGAGCTTCATCAAAAAGTCTCCAGAAAAAAAGATGCAATAAACTGCTTGACATCAAACAAAGCGGAAGTATACTGCAATTCAAGCCAAACGCAAAGCATTTGGCAAAGAATAAAAACGAGTAGCCCAACTTTCAAATCCAGAGGTACTTTTTGGAAACCATGTCAGCCCAGGAGTCGAAAGCCACGCTCAGCGAACTGGGCGCCCGTGTGCGTGCCTGGCGTGCCCGGCGCGGCATGACCCGCAAGGCGCTGGCATCGGACTCCGGCCTCAGCGAGCGCTTTCTGGCAGATGTCGAATCCGGCAAGGGCAATGTCTCCATCAATTCGCTTGAGGCAGCGGCCCGCGCCTTGAATATCTCCATTCTTGAATTGCTGCAGGATGCTCCCCGGCCGGCACTGGCACGCGCCCAGGGTTTGCTGTCGCGTCTTGACGATACGCAGCTTGACCAGGCCTACGGTTTGCTCGGCAGCACCTTTGGGCTGGATGATTCGTTGGGCCGCGATCGCCGTATTGCGCTGATCGGCCTGCGCGGCGCCGGCAAATCCACGCTGGGCTCGCAGCTGGCGACCGAGCGTGGTGTGCCCTTCATCGAACTCGACCGCGAAATTGAGCGTGAAGCCGGCACCAGCATGAATGAAATCCTGCTGCTGCACGGGCAGGCCGGTTACCGCCGCTATGAGCGCCGTGCACTGTTTCGCATCGCTGAAGACCACCCCGATGGCGTTGTCATGACCACGGGCGGCAGCATCGTCAGCGAGCGTGAGACCTTTGATTTGCTGCAAAGCCGCTTTTATTGCGTCTGGCTCAAGGCCAGCCCCGAAGAACACATGGCACGTGTTGTCGCCCAAGGCGACATGCGGCCCTTCTCGACCACCAAGGGCGCCACGAGCGAGGCGATGGAAGACCTGCGCCGCATCCTCGCCAGCCGCGAATCGCTTTACGCACGCGCTGATGCCGTAGTCGACACCGCCGCACGCACCCTCAAACAAAGCCTGTCCGACCTGAAAAGGGCAGTGCCGCAACCATCACATACCAAGGAGACAACATGAACGCCATGACTGAACCGCTGTTATTCAAACAGGTCATCGAGGGCCAGGAGCGTGAGATGGTGAGTTTTGCCACGCACCCGGCCAAATACCAGCACTGGACTTTGAGCGTGGAGGGTGATGTTGCAAAACTCAAGCTCGACATCAATGAGGACGGCGGCATCAAGCCCGGCTACAAACTCAAGCTCAACAGCTATGACCTCGGTGTCGACATCGAACTGCACGATGCCATCAACCGCATCCGCTTTGAGCACCCCTCCGTCAAGGTGGTGGTCTTTGAATCAGGCAAGGAAAAGATCTGGTGCTCGGGCGCCAATATCTACATGCTGGGCCTGTCCACCCACGGCTGGAAGGTCAACTTCTGCAAGTTCACCAACGAGACCCGCAACGGCCTTGAAGACTCTTCACGCAACGATGGCCTGAAGGCGATTGCGTCTGTCACGGGTGCCTGCGCAGGTGGTGGCTATGAGCTGGCCCTGGCTTGCGACCGCATCATCATGGTTGACGACCGCTCATCAACCGTCAGCCTGCCTGAAGTGCCATTGCTCGGCGTACTGCCGGGCACTGGCGGCCTGACGCGCGTGACCGACAAACGCAAGGTGCGCCGCGACCTGGCCGATATTTTCTGCACCACCTCCGAAGGCGTGCGTGCCGACCGCGCCAAAGACTGGAAACTGATCGACGCCCATGCCAAGCCGCAGCAGTTCGGTGCCTTGCTGGCGACCGAAATCGATGCGCTGCGTGCACAGTCCACGCGCGTTGCGGCAAAGGGTATTGAACTGACGGCACTCAAGCCGCTGATTGATGATGCCGGCTACCACTACAGCACGGTGGATGCGCGGGTCGATCGCGCCAGCCGCATCGCCACCATCACCGTCACGGCACCTGCTGCTGCGATCGAATCGACGCCAGAAGCCATTGAGGCTGCGGGCGCCAACTGGTATCCGCTGAAGCTGCAGCGCGAACTCGACGACGCCATCCTCAACCTGCGCACCAATGAGCTTGAAGTGGGCACCTGGGTCATCAAGACGCAGGGCGATGCGGGCCAGGTCATGCGTATGGATGGCGTGCTTGAGAAGCTCAAAGACCACTGGCTGGTCAAGGAAACCAAAGGCGCGCTGCGCCGTACGCTGGCCCGCCTCGACGTCACTAGCCGCTCGCTGATTGCGCTGGTCGATTCGGGCTCGTGCTTTGCCGGTACGTTTTATGAACTGGCCCTGGCCTGCGACCGCATTTACATGCTCGATTTACCGGATTCACCCGACGCCGCGCCAGCGCTGCAACTGACCGCCGCCAATTTCGGCTGGTACCCGGCCGTCAACGCCTTGACCCGCCTGCAGACCCGTTTCTGCGAAGACGAGGCCACCATCACGCAATTGAAAAACCTGGGTGACAGCCCGCTGCGTGCCGACCAGGCGCTGGCTCTTGGTCTGGTCACCTTGACGCCGGACGATATTGACTGGGAAGACGAGATCCGCATCATGCTGGAAGAGCGTGCGTCCCTGTCACCGGATGCCATGACGGGCATGGAAGCCTCGCTGCGCTTCCCCGGCAAGGAAACCATGGAAACGCGTGTTTTCGGACGCCTGTCTGCCTGGCAAAACTGGATATTTATTCGCCCGAATGCGGTGGGTGAAGACGGTGCGTTAAAACTTTTCGGCACCGGCAAGAAGGCCAAGTTCGATTGGAAACGCATCTAAAGAAGTCTGTCATGCCGGACTCGATCCGGCATCCATGTCCAAACGCTGACAGCTGGTTAAACATGGATTGCGGGTCGAGCCCGCAATGACAAATACAAAAGCATTAAAGGAAACATCATGAGCACCATTGACCTGCAAGCCCTCATCCCCAACAACATCCAGCTGGGTGACAACCGCCAGCTCCAGCGTGCACTCGAGCACTGGCAGCCGGCCTTCCTGAACTGGTGGGACGAGATGGGGCCCAGCGACTTCAAGGCGAAAGAGGTTTACCTGCGCACCGCAGTCGGTGTCGATGCCTCCGGCTGGGCCAGCTACGGCTACACGCCCATGCCCGACTACCGCTGGGGCATCTTCCTGGCCGACCAGGAGCAGGGCCGCAAGATCGGTTTTGGCGACCACATGGGCCAGGACGTCTGGCAGGAAGTACCGGGCGAATACCGCTCCACCTTCCGCCGCCTCATCGTCACCCAGGGCGATACCGAGCCCGCATCGGTTGAGCAGCAGCGCCTGCTGGGCCACACCGCCCCCAGCTTGTACGACCTGCGCAACCTGTTCCAGGTCAATGTTGAAGAAGGCCGCCACCTCTGGGCCATGGTCTACCTGTTGCACGCCCACTTCGGCCGCGATGGCCGCGAAGAAGCCGAAGAACTGCTGATGCGCCACAGCGGCGACGCCGACAAGCCGCGCATCCTGGGCACCTTCAACGAGCCCATGGACAACTGGCTGAGCTTTTTCATGTTCACCTACTTCACCGACCGTGATGGCAAGTTCCAGCTCAAGTCGTTCGCAGAAAGCGCGTTTGACCCGCTGGCACGCACCACACGCTTCATGCTCACTGAAGAAGCGCACCACATGTTTGTGGGCGAGACCGGCATTGGCCGCGTCATCAAGCGCACGCTGGAAGTCATGAAAGAGCTGGATTCACACGACCCGGCCACCCTGCGCAAGGCCGGGGTGATCGACCTGCCAACGATACAGAAATTCATGAACTTCTGGTTCACCTCGTCGCTGGACCTGTTCGGCTCCGAAGCATCGAGCAACGCCGCAAACTACTTTGCCAACGGTATCAAGGGCCGGCCGGACGAAGCCAAGTTTGCCGACCACGTCGAGCTGGAAAGCGAAATGAGCATCCAGGTGCCTGACGGCAAGGGTGGTTTGAAGACCGAGACAATCTCTACCCGCAACGGTATGAACGAAATCACCCGCACAGAGTACGTCAAGGACTGCAATGTCGGCCTGACGCGCTGGAACATGGGCATCAAGCGCGCCGGTGTTGATTTTGAATTTGCATTGCCGTCCACGCGCTTCCGCCGGCAGGTGGGCGCATGGTCGGGCGCACACACCGACCCAAAGGGCAACCCCATCAGCGCCGCCGATTTTGAAGCGAAGAAAGATCAGTGGCTGCCAACGCCAGAAGACATCAGCTTTGTGAAGAGCCTGATGCAGCGCGTGACCGAGCCCGGCAAGATGGCTGCGTGGATTGCACCGCCGGACCGCGGCATCAATGCCAATCCGGTTGAGTACGAATACGTCAAACTGTAAAAAAAGCAGCTTGCACTTTTGCGATATCGGGAAAAAGTTGGGGCTAGGCCTGAAAAGGCCGACTGTTCGGGCTATAATATTTGACTAGTCGGAGTGTGGCGCAGTCTGGTAGCGCAC
>JAZKCB010000163.1:0-7382 GCA_040388335.1 Pseudomonadota bacterium
GAAGGACTGACCATGTGCCAGCTGCTGGGCATGAACTGCAACACGCCGACGGACGTGACCTTCAGCTTTCGCGGTTTTGCGCAGCGCGGCGGCAATACCGACCACCACGCCGACGGCTGGGGCATTGCCTTTTTTGAGGGTGACGCCTGCGAAGACTGCGACAGGGGCTTGCGGCATTTTGTAGACCACCAGCCGGCGTCGAGCTCACCTGTGGCGGAGCTGATCAGCCGCTACCCCATCAAGAGCCGCAACGTCATCTCGCACATCCGCAAGGCAACGCAGGGCCGCGTCGCGCTGGAAAACTGCCACCCTTTTGTACGCGAACTCTGGGGCCGCTACTGGGTGTTTGCGCACAACGGCGACCTGGCTGACTTTGCGCCGCGCCTGCACGGCAGCTTCAGGCCGGTCGGCACAACGGACAGCGAGCGTGCCTTCTGCTGGATCATGCAGGAGATGGCCAAGTCACACGCCGGTGTGCCCAGCATTGAAGAGCTCAGCATCACGCTGCGTGAGCTTGCCGCAAAGATTTCAACTCACGGCACCTTCAACTTTTTATTGAGCAACGGGCAGGCACTGTGGGCACACGCCTCGTCAAAACCCGACTCGCAAATCCTGCACTACGTTGAACGCAAACACCCGTTTGCCCATGCAACGCTGAGCGATGAAGACGTCAGCATCAACTTTGCCGACCACGCCGCCCCCTCTGACAGGATAGCCGTGGTGGTGACTGCGCCGCTCACCACCAACGAAAACTGGACCCCGTTTGCGCCCGGTGAGCTCAAGGTCTTTGCCGACGGGGCCTTAATCGGCACCTAACCCTTCAAGGCAGCTTCCAGCGCATCGACAAACATCGCGGCCACATCAAAGCCGGCCTGGTCGAAAATTTCCTGGAAGCATGTCGGGCTGGTGACATTGATCTCGGTCACCGAATCGCCAATCACATCAATGCCCGCCAGCAGCAATCCACGCGCAGCCAGTACAGGCCCCAGAGCGTTGCCGATCTCGGCATCACGCGCAGACAGCGGCTGCGCCACACCCTTGCCGCCGGCCGCCAGATTGCCGCGCACTTCACCGCCCTGCGGTATGCGCGCCAGGCAATAGGGCACCGGCTTGCCGCCAATCACCAGTACACGTTTGTCGCCCTGCGCAATGGCGGGCAAAAACTTCTGCACCATCACGCTTTGGGCGCCGTCCCGGTTCAGCGTCTCGATGATGCTGCCCAGGTTCATGCCGTCCTGCGTGACGCGGAAGATGCCCATGCCGCCCATGCCGTCCAGCGGCTTGAGGATGATGTCCCTGTGCTCGGCATGAAAGCGCTTGATGTCGGCGGCGTTGCGTGTGACCAGCGTGGGGCCACTGAACTGCGAGAACTCCAGCAGCGCCAGTTTTTCAGGGTGGTCGCGCAGCGCACGCGGCTTGTTGAATACTTTTGCGCCTTCGCGCTCGGCCTGTTCGAGCAGGTGCGTGCTGTAAAAGAACTCGCTGTCGAAAGGGGGGTCCTTGCGCATCAGCACAGCATCAAAGCCGGCCAGCACTTCAAGCTGGTCGGGGCGTCTGTCATCGGAGACAAACCACGCGACCGGCTCACCGGTGAGTGTGATGTGGCGCACATGGGCACTCACCTTGCCGCCGGTCTGCCAGCTGATGTCCCGCGTCTCGCAGGCGCTGATGCGGTGACCGCGCTTTTGCGCCTCGCGCATCATGACAAAGGTGGTGTCCTTGTAGATCTTGAAGGACTCAAGCGGATCGGCGACAAAAAGGATGTTCATATGTTTCAGTAGTCAGGGTGCCTGCGTGGATGCAGGCTTTCGGTATTGTTGTACAAACAGCGCGAGCGCGCCGGCGACCACGCCCCAGAAGGCCGAGCCGACACCGGCAATGACGACACCAGACAGCGTGACGAGGAAGGTGATCAGCGCAGCTTCACGGTGCGATTCATCTTTCACGGCGGCGGCGAGCCCGCTGCCAATCGTGCCCAGCAAGGCCAGCCCCGCGATGGCGACCACCAGCTCTTTGGGGAAAGCCGTGAGGATGCCAGTGACAGCCGCACCAAAAGTCCCGATGACGATGTAGATCAGGCCGCACGACACCGTCGCGGTGTAGCGCCTGCCCGGATCTTCATGCGCCTCCGGGCCCATGCAGATGGCGGCGGTGATGGCACTCAGGTTGAGCGCAAAGGCACCAAAAGGCGCCAGCACCAGAGTCGCTAGCCCGGTGAGGGTGATGACCTTTGAAACCGGTATGCCGCCGTCAGGCGCATCGGGCCCGTAGCCTGTAGCGCGCATGACCGCCACGCCTGGCAGGTTTTGCGAAGCCATGGTGACGACAAACAGCGGGAGCGCCAGGCTGACGATGGCGGCGATGCTGAACACCGGCATGACAAAGACCGGCACGGCCAGAGAGAAGGTGACGCCAGACCACGCCAGCTGCCCGCGCAAGACCGCATAAACGATCGCTCCCACAAGGGTCAGCACCACGGCATAGCGCGGCAGCCAACGTTTGGCGACCAGGTAAATCGCCAGCATCAGCAGCACCAGCGGCAAGGCGCTTTGGGCTGCGGCAAAGGCCTGGATGCCGAAGCGCGCCAGCACGCCGGCCAGCAGCGCCGACGCGATGGCGACCGGAATGCGGTCCATGATTTTTTCGAACCAGCCGGTAGCGCCTGACAGCGTGATCAGCAAGGCACTGACCATGAAGGCACCGACAGCCTCGGCCATTGAAAAGCCGCCGGCCAGGCCTGCCGTTGCCAGCACGGCAGCGCCCGGTGTGGACCAGGCCACCATCACGGGTTTTTTAAGCCATAGGGACGGGATCACGGAGCAAAGGCCCATGCCCAAACCCAGTGCCCACATCCATGAAGCGATTTGTGCGGGGCTTGCATTGAAGGCCAGCGCGGCCTGGAAGACGATGGCAATAGAGCTGGTGAAGCCCACCAGCACCGCCACAAAACCGGCGGTGAACGCAGACAGGTTCACGTCCTTGAAAAATTGCATACCGGGCATTCTGTCAGGTCGCCGGTTGCCTTACCGGAGCGGGGGCTCTGGCTCGCGGCCAGGACCGTCAGATTTCGATCTTGCTGCCCAGCTCGACCACCGCGTTGTTGGGCAGGTTCAAAAAGTCTGCCGCGCCACTGGCGTTGTGGTGCATCTGCGCAAACAGCTTTTCACGCCAGGTCGCCATGCCGCCGCCAATCGTCGGCACCACAGTGTCGCGCGACAGGAAGTAGCTGGTGTTCATGGCTTCAAGCTCGCAGCCCCGGCCCTTGATTTGCTGCAAGGCTTTTGGCAGATCAAGGTCATTCTTGAAACCGTAATGCACGTTGACCTGCCAGCAGTCATGGCCCAGCGACTCGACCTCCAGCCGCTTGTTCATGCCTATCCACGGGACCTCATGATTGCGTACTGTGACAAACAGGTTTTGCGCATGCAGCACCTTGTTGTGCTTGAGGTTGTGCAGCAATGCGTTGGGCACGGTGCCGGGTTCAGCCGTCAAAAACACTGCGGTGCCTTCGACACGTACCGGCGGGCTCACAAAAACGGCGTCGAGGAAACTCGGCAGATCCAGCGCGTCGGTGCGCAGCTTGTCATTGAGGATGCGCCGTCCCTCCTTCCAGGTGATCATCAGCATGAACACCACGCCGCCAATCAGGAGGGGGAACCAGCCACCTGCAAACAGCTTCATGAGGTTGGAAGCAAAGAAGGCGAAGTCCACCACAAAGAACACGCCCGTTGCTGCCACGCAGAGGCCTAGCGGGTAGTTCCAGCCATAACGAATCACAAAGAAGGTCAGGATGGTGGTGATCAGCATGTCGGTACACACCGCAATGCCGTAGGCCGCAGCAAGGTTGCTCGACGAACGGAACATGACGACCGCCAGCACGATGGTGACAAACAGCCCCCAGTTCACGAACGGCATGTAGATCTGGCCAGTGTCGCGCACGCTCGTGTGCTCGATGTTCAGGCGCGGCAGGTAGCCCATCTGTATGGCCTGCTTGGTGACGCTGAAGGCGCCGGTGATCAGCGCCTGCGATGCAATCACGGTGGCCAGCGTGGCCAGACCGACCAGCGGCAGCAGCGCCCATTCAGGCGCCATCAGGAAGAAAGGGTTTTTGACGGCATCCGGGTTGCTCAGCAGCAGCGCGCCCTGGCCAAAATAGTTCAGCACCAGGCAGGGCATCACGACCGAGAACCAGGCCAGGCGGATCGGCCGTTTGCCGAAGTGGCCAAGATCGGCGTAGAGCGCTTCGGCGCCCGTCACGCAAAGCACGACCGCGCCCAGGATAATGAAGGTGATGCCGGGGTTCTCCCACATGAAACGCACGGCGTAATGCGGGCTGATGGCCAGCAATATCTCCGGGTGTGTGGCGATCTGCGAGACACCGAGCAAGGCGATGACAGCAAACCAGACCAGCGTGACAGGCCCGAAGAATTTTCCAATGCCTGTCGTGCCCTTTTTTTGCACCGCAAACAGGCAGAAAAGGATGGCCAGCGTGATGGGAATCACGCCCTGCTTGAAGGCCGGTGAAACGACTTCAAGACCTTCAACGGCCGAGAGAACGGAGATGGCCGGGGTGATGACGCCGTCACCGTAAAACAGCGAAGTCCCAAATATGCCGACCACCAGCAGGACGCGGCGCAGCCGGGGTTTGTCCTTCACCGCAGTCGATGCCAATGCCAGCATGGCGATCAGCCCGCCCTCGCCGTTGTTGTCGGCTCGCAGCACGAGGGCCACGTACTTGATGGAGACGATGACGGTCAGCGTCCATACAAAGATGGAAAGAATGCCGTAGACGTTGGCGATGGTGAAGGGCACGTGGCCGGAGCCAAACACCTCCTTCATCGCATACAGGACACTGGTGCCGATGTCACCGTAGACGACACCGATAGCGCCCAGTGTGAGCGCCGCAAGAGATGATTTTTTACTGGACACAAAAACTTCCCGTCTTTAGCGCCTGCCAGTCGCGGACTTCAGCAAGAGCGGCGGGAGTGGTTACCTTTGGGAACGCCATTTTGCGCCAGCGTGACACCCTGAAAAGCCAGATCTCGGGTGAGTGTTGCAGCCCAGCAACTGGGCCCTTGCGAAACGGAAAAAAATCTGGGGCCCGCAGAACAAGCAAGGGCTAGCCTTACGGCCCAGGACGGCGTGGAACCGGCTCTGCCGGGCCGCAGCGGTCGCCCCCTGCAAGGGGAAAGGTTTACACGAAGTGAAGCCGACAGGGGTGTGGCTAGATTTCGATTTTGCTGCCCAGCTCCACAACGGCGTTGTTCGGCAGGTTCAGGAAGTCGGCTGCCGAACCGGCATTGCGGTGCATCTGCGCAAAAAGCTTCTCCCGCCACTGCGCCATACCGTCGCCGGCCGTCGACACCACCGTGTCGCGGGAGAGGAAATAGCTGGTGCTCATGGGGTTGGTGTCACAGCCCCGGCCACGCATCTGCTGCAACGCACGGGGAACGTCCGGGTCGTTTTTAAAGCCGTAATGGATCACAACCTGCCAGCAATGGTGACCAAGTGACTCTATCTCCAGCCGTTTCTCCAGGCCGACCCAGGGCACCTCGTGGCTTAGGACAGTCACAAACAGGTTGTTCTCATGCAGCACCTTGTTGTGTTTGAGGTTGTGCAGCAGGGCGTTGGGCACACTGCCGGGTTCGGTGGTGAGGAAGACGGCCGTGCCCTCCACGCGCAAGGGCGGGCTGACAAAAACCGACTTGAGAAAGCTTTTCAGGTCGATGGCGTCGGCCTGCAGCTTTTCGTGCAGGATGAAGCGCCCGTCTTTCCAGGTCACCATCAGCGTGAAGATGGCGCCGGCGATGATGATGGGAAACCAGCCGCCTTCGACGAACTTCAGGGCGTTGGAGGCGAGGAATGCAAAGTCGATGACAAAAAAGATGCCGGTCGCCGCAACGCACAGGGCCAGCGGGTATTTCCAGCCGTAGCGTATGACGTAGAAGGTCAGGATGGTGGTGATCAGCATGTTGCCGCAGACCGCGATGCCATAGGCCGTGGCCAGCGCGTCCGAAGACCTGAAAAACACCACTGCCAGCACGATGGCGACAAACAGCGTCCAGTTGATGAAGGGGATGTAGATCTGCCCGGTTTCCTTGATGCTGGTGTGCAGCATGTAGAGGCGCGGCAGGTAGCCGAGCTGGACGATCTGCTTGGTGGCGCTGAAGGCGCCCGAGATCAGTGCCTGGGATGCAATCACGGTGGCCATGGTGGCCAGCGCCACCATGGGCAGGAGAGCCCACTCCGGCATCATCAGATAGAACGGGTTTTTGACGGCGGCGGGGTTCGCCAGTAAAAGTGCGCCCTGACCGAAGTAATTGAGGGTGAGGGCCGGCATGACCACACTGAACCAGGCCAGGCGGATCGGCTTTTTGCCGAAGTGGCCCATGTCGGCATACAGCGCTTCGGCGCCGGTGACGCACAGCACGATGGCACCCAGAATGACGAACGTCGTCAACGGGCTTTGCCACATGAAGCTCAGGGCGTACCAGGGACTCAACGCCTTGAGGATGCCCGGGTTGCCGACAATCTGCAGCAACCCGAACACACCGATGGCGAAAAACCAGACCAGCGTGATGGGGCCAAAAAACCTGCCGATGCCGCCGGTGCCACGCTTTTGCACCAGAAAGAGGGCAAACAATATCAGCAGCGTGAAAGGCAGCACGTAGTGGGTAAACGCCGGTGACACCACCTCCAGGCCTTCGACCGCCGACAGCACGGAGATGGCCGGCGTGATGACGCCATCGCCATAAAACAACGCCGCGCCGAACATGCCGACCAGCAGCAGGCGCTGGCGCAGCACCGGCTTGTCCCGTACGGCATGCGAGGCCAGCGCCAGCAGCGCGGCGGTGCCGCCTTCGCCGTGGTTATCGGCCCGCAGCACCAGCATCACGTACTTGATGGACACGATGACCGTGAGTGTCCAGAAAAAGATGGACAGGATGCCGAGGATGTTGTCGGGGGTCAGGGCCACATGCCCGGAGGCAAAAACCGTTTTGACCGCGTACAGGACGCTGGTGCCGATATCGCCGTAAACAATGCCGATGGCGCCCAGGGTGAGCGCCGTCAGGGATGATTTTGATGTGGACACAAAAGATTCCCGGGGAGCAGTCCACAGTGGCTGGCGCGCAGGCCGGGCCATCATGAACATCGGGAAGGTGGCTAAGGGAAGGCTATTTTCGGCCTGAAACCCCGGCATGCAAGAGGGCAACACGCCTAAACGCGGCAAATGCCGGTTTTGTTGCAGCGCAGCAACTTGCGGGCAATCCGTCTCTTTTCAGATTTGCAGTTTCCCGGCGATTCAACAGCTTTTAGTCGTAAATCTCGGCATCCGGGTCCGTGGCTTCGAGCTCGTAACTGGCGGCCAGCATGGCCAGGCG
>JAZKCB010000164.1:0-37092 GCA_040388335.1 Pseudomonadota bacterium
AGCCGCTGTAGTAGCTGGTGCCGCAGGCCAGGATCAGCACCGAGTCGATGTCCTGAAAGACGCGATAGGCCCCATCACCAAACAGTTCGGGGACGATGCCCTCAACGCCTTCAAGCGTGTCGGCAATGGCGCGCGGCTGCTCGAAGATTTCCTTCTGCATGTAGTGGCGATAGGGGCCCAGATCAGCGGCACCGCTGTGCGCATGCACGGTACGCACCTGCCGCTGTACGGCTTTGTGGTCGCGGTTGATGACCCAGTACTTGCCGAGCTGCAAATCCACCAGGTCGCCTTCTTCAAGATAGACGATCTGGTCGGTCACGCCAGCCAGGGCCATCGCATCGCTGGCCAGAAAGTTTTCGGAGTTGCCGGTACCGACGCCAAGAATCAGCGGCGAACCGGCGCGCGCGCCGACCACACGGTGCGGCTCGTCCTTGCAGAAGGCGGCAATTGCGAAGGCGCCGTGCAGTTGCGCGACGGCGGCCTTGAGCGCTTCAAACAGGTCGCCGTCATACAGGCTGTCCATCAGGTGCACGATGACTTCGGTGTCGGTCTGGCTGTCAAACACATACCCCTTGGCCTGCAGCGCGGCGCGCAATTCTTCGTGGTTTTCAATGATGCCGTTGTGCACCAGCGCGACCTTGCCGGGCTTTGTTGAAGCATCGCCGGGGCCGTGGCTGAAGTGCGGATGGGCGTTGTGCACGGCGGGGGCGCCATGGGTGGCCCAGCGGGTGTGCGCGATGCCGGTGCCGCCAGAGATATTCTCGGCATCCACCTGGGTTTGCAGCTCGGCCACGCGGGAGGTGCTGCGCGCACGCTTCAGGCCGTCGGCATACACCGCCACGCCGCAGGAGTCATAACCCCGGTATTCGAGCCGCTGCAGGCCCTGAACGAGGATGGGGACGATATTTCGGGTCGAAACTGCTGCAACAATGCCGCACATAACTGGGTGCTCCTTAAACAATGGCCGATGCTACGGACTTATTGTTTTTCAAAGTGATTATTTTTTAAAAATTATTGGAATTTAATTCCATCATTATCCGTGAGTTGAATTTAATTCCATTAATATTACTTTAATGGAACAAATTGAACTTGATTCGACGGACCTGAAGCTGCTGGATACCCTGCAGCGCGACAGCGCCCAAAGCAACCAGGCGCTGGCCGCACGGCACCACATTTCGCCGCCAACATGCTTGCGCCGCGTCAAGCGGCTGCGTGATGCAGGACTGGTTGAACGCGACATTGCCATCCTCAACGCCGACAAACTGGCCCAGGTCACCGGCGCCGGGCTGACGGCGATTGTCGAGATCACGCTGGACCGCCAGGGCGCCGAAATGCTGGACGCCTTTGAGCAGCGCGTCTCAAGCGATGAAGCGGTGCAGCAGTGCTACCGCGTCTCACCCGGCCCGGACTTTGTGCTGATGGTGCATGTGAGCGACATGCCAGCTTACCTGGCGCTGGCGCAGCGGCTGTTTACCGGCGACGCCAACGTGCGCAATGTGAAGGCTTTTTTTGCGACCAAACGCAGCAAGTTCGAGCCTCGGGTCCTGCTGCGCTGAACAAGACTGCTGCAGCGACATCCCGCAAAGTCATTTTTGCCGTATACATTAATTTTTTAATGTATACGGCAAAATTTTATCGAAAGTTAACTTCCATATTAACTTTTTCCGGGTTTGGCTCGTTTTACGGCCAACTCAGGCCCAAAAGCAGCCGAAAAAGGTCATTTTCAGGTACCAAATCGGCTTTCAGACTAATAAATACGGGCGTGAGCAGCTACTTATTTAATAGCAAATGACGGTTGAGGCGGTTGAGGCGGCTGGAAACGTGCTCAGGATTTCACCTTCACCGGCCGCTTCCAGCCGGGCAGGCTGATCTGCTTGCCGCGCGCCACGCTCAGGGCGTCTGGCGGCGTGCTTTTGGTGATGGTCGAGCCGCCGCCCACCGTGCCGCCAGCGCCTATGGTGACGGGCGCCACCAGCACGCAGTTGCTGCCGATGTGCACGTCGGCCTCGATCACCGTGCGGTGCTTGTTGGCGCCGTCGTAATTGGCGGTGATGCTGCCTGCGCCGTAGTTCACACGCTCGCCGACCGTCGCATCGCCAAGATACGCCAGGTGGTTGGCCTTGGCACCTTTGGCCAGGGTGGAATTTTTGACTTCGACGAAATTGCCGATGTGCACCTCGGCGCCCAGCTGCGCGCCGGGGCGCAGGCGGGCAAACGGGCCGATGAGCGAGCCCTCCCCCACCTGCACACCGAGCTTTTCACCATCGATGTGGGTGAAGGGGTGGATGACGGCGCCCGCGGCAATCGTGCAGTTGGCGACCACGCAGTTGGCGCTGATGCGCACGCCATCGCCCAGCGTGACCTGGCCTTCAAAGACACAGTTCACATCAATCTCGACATCGGCGCCGCAAGTCAATTCACCACGCACATCAAAGCGCGCCGGGTCAGCGAGGCGCACGCCCTGCTCCATCAGTGCAGTCGCGCGGCGCTGCTGGTAGACACGTTCAAGTTCGGCCAGCTGCACCGGGCTGTTGACCCCGGCGACCTGCGCCGCGTCAGTGATCTGATGCGCCACTACGGCCACGCCGTCAGCGACCGCAAATTTCACGATGTCCGTCAGGTAGTACTCGTTCTGCGCGTTCTTGTTGTCGAGCCGGGCCAGCCACTGGCGCAGCAGGCGTGTAGGCACGGCCATGATGCCGCTGTAGATCTCGGTGATCTTTCGCTGCTCGTCGCTGGCATCCTTGTGCTCGACGATGGCGCGCACCTGGGCCGAGGCTTGAGGACCGGCGCGCACGATGCGTCCGTAACCCGCCGGGTCGAGCATCGCCAGTGTGAGCAGCGCCAGCCGCTGGCCGTCGCATTCATTGATCAGCGCCTGCAGGGTGGCGGCTTCGGTCAGGGGCACATCGCCCGACAGCACCAGCGTGACGCCATCATCAGCCAGCAGCGGCACGGCCTGCTGCACGGCGTGGCCGGTGCCCAGCTGCGGCTCCTGCCGTGCAAATACCGGGACAAGACCTGAAGCCATACGCGCGCATGCGGCTTCTACTTCCATGGCACCATGGCCGGTGATAACAACTGCTTTTCTGGCTGACATTTTTTCAGCGCAGCGGATGACATGATGCAGCAGCGCGAGGCCGCCCAATCGGTGCAATACCTTGGGCAAGCCGCTTTTCATGCGTGTGCCCTTGCCTGCAGCCATGATGACGACGTCGATTGGGAGTGCCATGCGATTTCCTGTGAATATTTCGAGTTTTAGCCGTGCGCCCCGGATTATCGGCCTGCTGGCTATGGCCCTGGTCCTGCAAAGTTGCAGCGCCATCAAAATCGCCTACAACCAGGCACCCGAGCTGGCCTACTGGTACCTGGACGGCTATGTCGATTTCAACGGCAACCAGATGGTGCAGGTGAAAGACGAACTGGCGCGGCTGCAAACCTGGCACCGCCAGAGCCAGTTGCCGATCTATGTCGACACCCTGCAAAAGCTGCAGCAGGAAGTGCAGTCCAACATCACCAGCGAACGGGTCTGCAGCATTTATTCAGATGTACGCCGCAAGCTGATGGCCGTCACTGACCGGGCAGAACCTGCCATTGCCTCGCTGGCAACCACACTGGAGACACAGCAGATCGCACACATTGAAAAGCGATTTGAGAAAAGCAATGCCGAATACCGCGACGACTACATCGAAACCAGCGCCAGGGCCAGCCGCAAAAAGCGCTACAAACAGGCGGTTGATCGTGCGGAAATGGCTTATGGCCGGCTCGACGATGCGCAGCTGGCCATGATTGGAAGAAACATCGACCAGTCGTACTTTGACGCGAGGCTTATTTATGCCGAAAGAATCCGCCGCCAGCGCGACGCGATTCAGAGCATCAAAACGCTGATGGCAGCGCGGCAGGCAGGCACGCAAACCGCCGAAAAAACAATGGCCGCTGTGCGCGGCGTGATGGACAGGTCATTCAATTCACCGGATGCGGCCTATCGCAGCTACCAGGAGAAGTTCACCCAGGATGGCTGCCGGGACCTGGCTGAATTCCACAACACCACAAGCGCCGAGCAGCGTGCGCACGCGGCCAGGACACTTGCCAGATACGAGCAGGACATGAAGATATTGACGAAGGGCTGAGCCGGCCGCCGGCCTTGCCCGTACGGCTTGCGTTCAGACGCCCTGTGATGGTGTCCGCTCCCGCTCATGGTGAGATTCGCCTGACTGGCTGGTCTTGATGCCACCGCCCTGCTGGCGCGGCTGAAACTCACCCGAACCACTGCTCTGCTGTTGCTGCCTGTCCATTGAACGGGCGGGTTGCTGCTGAAGGCGCGGTCGCGCCGCCGAAATGCTGTTCATGTTGCCTCCTTGAACTCATCCGCAGGCCGCAAGGGACGCCCTTGCACGCGGAATCAACTGAGAAAGGAGAATAAAAGCAGCTACCCATGCGCACCGTCAGCAGGCCAGACAGAGCGCTGTAGTCCGTCACTTACAGAAGGGGAACCTTGCGCAAAGGCCTTTCGTAGTAGTCGGCAATGCGCTCCAGCGCCCGGGTATTGTGCAAGCGCAGACGGCCATCGCCAATCTCATGCAGGCCCAGCTTCTGGAGGCGACGCAGTGTCTTGTTGGTATGCACCAGCGACAATCCCAGCGCATCGGCAATGTGCTGCTGGTTGATGGGGAAATCAATCGAGGCACCGCCACCGTCTTCCTTGCGCTCGAGCCCAAGTCGCTGCACCCGGCGATAAAGATGCATGAGCAGCATCGCGACACTTTCTGCGGCGGTGCGCCTGCCCGCCGATACCAGGGAGTCATCCACCATGCCTTCTTCACGCGCCGCAAGCCAGGTCACATCAAAACCAAGGTTGGGGTAATCGCGAAAAAGCGCCAGCAGACCATCGCGCGGAAAGACACAAAGCGCCACGCTGGTGATGGCTTCAACGCCGTGCACCGCACTGTCGGCAAACTCCTGCTGAAGGCCGATAAAGTCACCGGGCAATAAAAAATTCAGGATCTGCCGGCGCCCGTCACTCAGTGTCTTGTATCTGAAAGCCCAGCCGGAATACACGGTGAAGAGCTTGCCGTTGGGACTGCGCTCATAAATGATGTCGCCCCCCGCATCGATCTGCGAGGTGCCCATGCGAAAGGCTTCTATGTATTGCAGCTGCTCCGGCGTGACGGGCGTAAAAGCATCAAGCTTTCGCAGACCGCAGTTGCTGCAACTGGGCGGGCAGTTCTGAAAGGCCAGGTCCGACATCGTTGTTGTGTGCTGAAAAGCGTCTTGTCATGCGCTTGTGAATCTGGGCCGCATCTTAGACGCAAATCACTATGTCTTTTGACATTGTTTGACCTGCAGGTAATGGCTATATTTCACGCCAATGAAAACAACAAGCCAGCTGCACGAAGTACTCTACGTCAGCACCCTGGATGCCAGGCAACCCATCAGCATCGTGGCAGATATCGCTGCAAAAGCACGTGTCTTCAATGAATCCCAAAACATCACCGGTCTGCTGATCTTTGACGGCATGCGTTTTTGCCAGCAGCTTGAAGGCGAACGCAAGCCTGTTATGGCGCTGCTGGAGCGCATTCGCCAGGACCCGCGGCACACGAATGTCGAAGTGCTTCACCATGCACCACTGGCTGAACGCCGCTTCAGGCGCTTCAGCCTGGGCTACACCACCTTCGATGATGCGGATCTGCTCGGGCAGCTGGAGCAGCTCGATGGCCAGCACGCGATGGATTATTTTGCAAACCTGCTCCCGTCGCTGGACCTGGACGCCTGAGGCCGAATCAACGGCCTGCGCGTTCAGCCATGCCCGTACGGCAAACGAGGCATCATTACGCCATGGCGACATCCAGAGACGAATTCGCAATTTATTGCTGTGACCTGCTGGCGGGCGTGGGGCCGTGCAGCTTCAAACGCATGTTCGGCGGTTATGGCATCAGCACCAGTGGCCTGACCTTCGCGCTGGTGGCCAACCTCGGTGACGGGGAAAAACTCTGGCTGAAAGCCGATGCAGAAACGGCGAGCCGGTTTGAAGCCGAGGGCTGTGCCCGTTTTCGCTATGCGACGACAAGAGGCGGCATGTCGTCCACGCACAGTCTGAATTACTACAGTGCCCCCGAGGAAACCATGGAGTCGCCAGCGCTGATGCTGCCCTGGGCCAGGCTGTCGCTGGCGTCTGCGCTCAAGGCCGGGCTACCGTCCAAAACAGGTTCGAAGAAGGCCAAAACTGTCGCAGCCAGAAAGAAGCCCTCAAAGCCAGTCAGGCCCGTCAAAAAGCTCAAACCCTGACGCCGCCCAACAGGCCGCCCGCCAGTCCGCGTACAAGCCTGCCTGCGGCACCAGCCACCATGCCCAAAGCCAGCCGAAGTTCCCTGAAGCGTTGTGCAGCGCTGGACGCCTGCGCCATCGGCTCCCAGACGAAATACGCTGCTGACGCATCGCCCACGGCAAACGACTCCATCACCAAAGCACGGCCGGCCGGCAGGGTCAGACTTTCACCCGCCTCCAGGAAGTAGTCACCGGCGCGGACGGCGGGGTCCAGGTAGGCATCCGCAAAGGTAATCCACACCCGGCCATGCGCCACACGCAACTCGCCGGTCTGGCTGGCCAGCATGGTCAGGGCGCATCCGTGGCTGAGCTTCCAGCACCCGGCCAGACCCATGACCTGGCCTGTGCCCGCGTCAACGGCATGCTGGAGGTAATGAACGGCAGAGGAGATGGCTTGTGAATGGCGTGATGAGCGGCGCATGTTGTACTTTCACGAAAAGGCCCGAATTCTTTGGCAGGCATTGAATGATCAAGCCGGCCGGCTTCACAGTCCAATGAAATCGCGGTACGCTATTCATTCCATAAACGCATTAATTGTGGATAGCCCGCCATGCTGCATTCCCAGACTCATCTGCGCTCCCGCCCGATTGCTGCCGGCCAGCTGCGCGCTTTTGAAGCCGTCGCCCGGCACCTGAACTTTCGCGCCGCCTCTGAAGAACTGGCCCTGACCCAGTCCGCCGTGAGCCGCCAGATCCAGGCGATTGAAGAAGAGGTCGGCGTCAGCCTGTTTCACCGCCATACGCGCGCGGTGGAGCTCACCAGCGCGGGCGGTGTGTTGCTGCGGGCGGTGTCGCCATCGCTGGACCGCATTGACGGCGCGGTGCGGCAGATACGCCAGAGCGCTGGCCGCAAGAATGTGGCGCTGACCACCTTTGCCTCGTTTGCGTCGATGTGGCTGATCCCCCGGCTGGAGATGTTCCAGCGCGACAACCCTGACATCGACATCCGCATTGATGCCTCGGATGTGGCGGTGGACCTGGACATCTCCGACATCGATCTGGCCCTGCGTTATGCGCCCGCCAGCAATGTACCGACGACGGCAGTGCGCATGTTCGGTGAACAGATCACCGCCGTCATCAGCCCCTGGCTGCTCAAGAGCGGCCCCAAACTGAAAAAACCCGACGACCTGGCGCACTTCACCCTCATCGAAGCCGGCGACTCACACTACACGCACCAGGAATGGCTGACCTGGCGCCGCTGGCTCGATGCCCACGCCTCGCCCAAGCTCGAAGCCAAACGCTGGCTCTACTTCAACTACGCCTACCAGATGGTGCAGGCCGCCCTCACGGGCCAGGGCGTGGTGCTGGCCCGCCTGCCACTCATCGCAGAAAGCCTGGCTTCAGGCGACCTGGTCGAGCCCCTGCCCCACATGCGGCTCGAATCCCCCATGGCCTACTGGCTGGTTCCCGGACCCCGCGCTTTGGCCCGGCCGGAAGTTGCGGCTTTTTGCGAGTGGCTGAAAGGGCAGTCGGCTCTGACACGTGAGGCGATTGGCGATGTGCCGGATCCGGATACTGTGGATCATTTTGATTGACCCTGCATGCCTGATATGACGATGGGGCTGGCGCGGCCCCCCTCAGGCCAGACGGTGTTCAAACTCGCCTATTTTTTCAATCCACAGTTTCACGGTCTGCCCGGGTTTGAGGAATATTTTGCGGGGCGTGCCCACGCCGGCAGGCGTGCCGGTCAGGATCATGTCCCCGGGATGCAGGGTAACCCTTGAAGAAATGCCGGCGATCTGCTCCGCCACATCGAAGATCAACTGGTCGCTGCTGGAGTTCTGCATCAGTTCACCATTGACCCAGAGCTTCAGGCCCAGCTTGTGCGGGTTGCCCACGTCCCTTGCAGGCGCTATCCACGGTCCTGTGGGACATGACCCGTCGAAGGACTTGTGCGCCACCCAGTCGAAACGGAAAGGGCTTTCAGGCGGGTTTTTGTGCCTGAGCATGGCGTCACGGGCCGAGAGGTCATTGGCGATGGTGTAACCGGCGACGTAATCCAGTGCCTCCGCCGCAGACACATGGGTGGCGGTGCGGCCAATGATCGCGACCAGTTCGATTTCCCAGTCGACGGTTTTTGAAAACGCCGGCAGCTTGATGACGGCACCCGGCCCGCGTATCGTGCTGCGCGGGCTCTTGAGGAAATGCCAGGGCATTTCACCCAGGTCTTTCATCGTCGGTCCTTCCGGCAGGTTCTGCGAGCGTTCCATTTCACGCACATGATCGAGGTAATTGGCACCGGCCCCATAAATCGCTCCCGGGTACATGACAGGTGCCAGCAGCTCGACGCTGCCCAGCGCGACGCCGGCCCGTTGGGGCTTGCCCCCTGCAATCGCTGCGGCAGCGGCCTGAAGCAAGGGTTCTGCACGAGGCCATTCATTCAGGATGCCCAGCGTGGAAAAGAAGGCGGCTTCACCGGTTTCCTTTTCCACGTCATACACATTGCCGTCCACCAGCAGGCCCGCGCGGCCCTGTTCGCCAGCAGCGTAATTCAAAAGCATGTAGCCCATCAGTCGATTCCCTTGCGTTGTTCAGGTACTGGCCGACGTCGATATTTCGGAATCTTCATACCGGTCGCCGAAATCAAACATGTCGTCGTTCTGGATGCCGTCGTAATACTGGAACTCCCACCAGTTATGGTCACGGTCTTCCAAGTAAAAGGAGTAAACGCCGTGCTGCTTGACCTTGTCACGCACCTCGCGAATGCCGTACTTGTCTTTCAGGTCGTGCGCGGCCTGCCAGATGCGGTCCACGTCCTCAGCGCTGCCGACATCGATGCCCCAGTGGTTGTCGACGTTGCAGGGATGCACCAGGTCACCCACCTCCAGGCAGACGATGTGAAAGCGCATGCCGCAGCGGATCGCCATCGCAGGCTTGGCGTGCCGCACACATTGAAAGCCGAGGAACTCCTCGTAAAACTTTCGTGATTCCTTCAGGCTGTAAACCTCAAGCGTGCCGTGCGAGAGGTACTCGGATCTGACGACCGAGCCGGTGTTGTCGTATGGTGCCAGTGCATCCTGGATTCTCATGGTCATATCTCTTGCTCAGTTAGTGGAGACAAAAATGCCGCTCAGGCGTATCAGGTGTCGCTCAATGCCATGTCGCCAGCATTGAGGAAAGCATCGCCAAAAAACTCGTCTTCCGGCAGGCCGGCGCCTGAAGCAAAGGCATGGGCCGCCGCGTCGACCATGGCGGGCGAGCCACAGGCGTAAACCTGATAGCCGGACAGATCGGGCACGTCCTTCATGACCGCATGCTGTACGTAACCGGTAAAGCCGGTCCAGCCGTCTTCAGCCTGCGGTTGCGACAACACGGGTACATAACTTACACCCAGCTGTGAGGCCAGGCGCCTGATGTCTTCATCCAGGTACAGATCTGCCGGTCGGCGACCACCCCAGTAAAGGCGCATGGGCCGGTTGATTTTTTTGCGCACGGCATATCTCAGCATGGACAGGACAGGCGCGATGCCCGTGCCCGTGGCCATTAGCACAAGGGGCCTGGCACTCTCTTCGCGCAGGTAGAACGTACCCAGGGGCGCATTGAGGCGCAGCAGCTCACCCTCCTTGAGGCTTGAGAAGACCTTGTCCGTGAACAGGCCACCAGGCATGTGGCGGATATGCAGCTCGATGTCGATCACGCCCTCGGCCGAAGGCGCGCTGGCAATCGAATAGCTGCGTGTCTTGCCATCCGCCAGCTGTATGTCGATGAACTGGCCCGGCGCAAACATGAGGTTTTCATTCATGGGCAGGCGCAGATCGAGAATAGCCACATCAGGCACGGGTTTACGTATGCGCTTGATGCGGGCCGGCATCAGCCTGGGCTTGACCTGGGCCAGCACCAGCTCTTCCACCTCGACTTCCAGGTCGCTCAACGGCTTGGCCTTGCACAGGAGCGCAACGCCTTTCTGCTTCTGTTCTTCAGTCAGGTAAGACGCATGGGCATTGCCGTAGTCCACCGTGCCCCGCACGATCTTTCCGCGGCACGTCTTGCAATTGCCGGCACGGCAGCTGTAGGGCATGTTGAGGCCGTTGGCCAACCCGGCATCCAGCACAGTGGCGCCTGCCGGTACCTCATAAGCATGGCCGCTGGGGCGCAGGACAACTTGAAAACCCATTTCTGCTCACTCCGCCTGCATGCCCAGCTGCGGCAACAGCGTGGCATTGGTTTTGAGGTCCGCACGGATCATCTGTGTCATGGCAGCAGGTGTCATGGCCGTCGCAGCAACACCGTCCGAGGCATAGTGGCTGATGAGGTCCTGCTCGGCCAGGGCGCGGGTGATTTCTTCATTGAGTTTTTTCACCACCTCGGGCGGCGTGCCGCGCAACGCCACCAGGCCGACCCAGGATTCCACCGTCACGCCTTTGGGGCCACCGGCTTCCTCCACCGTCGGCACGTTGGGCGCCACGATCGAACGCGCCGGTGCCGCCACCGCCACCACCTTCAGCTTGCCGGCCTTCACCAGCGGGTTGAGCGAACCCATGGACAGCACGGTGTAGTCCACCTCGCCAGTGGACGCCGAGATGCCCAGCTGCGCGCCGTCCTTGTAGGGAATGGCCATCATCTTCGTGTCACTCAGGTGCGCCAGCACGGCACCGCCAAAGTGCGGCGGGCTGCCGACGTAAGGAATGCTGTAGGTCACGCGGCCGGGTGCGCCCCGGGCCTTGCCGACCAGCTGGCCCACGTCCTGATAAGGACCGGTTGCAGATGTGGCGATGAAAAACGGGGCACGGTAAATGGTGGAGACCGCCTCGAAATCCTTCTCCGTGTCATACGGGAGTTTCTTGAAAAGGTAGGGGTTCATGGTCAGGTGCGCATTGCTGACCAGCAGCAGCGTGTGGCCATCGGCCTGTGCCTGCTTGAAACTGTTGACGGCGATGAAGCCGTTACCGCCCGGACGCGCGTCGATGAAAACCTGCTGGCCCAGACGCCGCGAGAGTTTCTCTGCCAGCACACGCATGGCCAGGTCGGGGCTCAGGCCAGCCGGATAGGGCGAAATCACACGTATGGGCCGCGTGGGATAAACCTGCGTGGGGGCCTGCGCAGCAACCTGCGCCGCTGCCACGGCCAGCAAGCCGCCCAGGCTGCAAGCCATCAAGCGGACCAACATGGAGCGCGCGCCTGAAGCGCCGTCAGGCGCGGATGTGCTGTTGGTATACATCGTGTTGTCTCCTGCTTGTAGCGGGGCGCCAGAAATGGCGCCCTTGTTCTGCAGGCAGTTTGCTTTATTTCACGGCATGCACAAATAGCTGTTTTTGGAATACCTTTTTGCACTGGTGCAATAAAGGACCTGGCGTTGGGGGGGGCGGCGTTGCGCCGCATTGACACGTTTTGGGTGCGTCGCAGGCGCGCCCTAAAGCTGCGACTTGAGGAACTCGATGAACGTGCGCGTGCGCGCCGGCATCATCCGTGTGGCGGTCAGTGCGTAGATAGGGAGCGGTGCCGCCGTCCAGGACCGGAGCACACGCACCAGCGTGCCGGCATCCAGCTCTTCGCGGCACAGGCTGGCCGGCAGCAGGGCAACGCCCGCACCGCCGACGGCCAGTCTGCGTATCAGGCCTATGCTGTTGAGGACCAGCGGCCCACTGACGCGCACCTGTGCACGCTCCTTGCCCTTGTAAAGCGTCCACAGGGAGCGGGCCTCGTTGCCATTGAGACGTTCCAGCAGGCAGGCGTGCGCGGCCAGATCGGCCAGTTTTTTGGGGGAACCGCGCTGCCGCAGGTAGTCGGGCGATGCATACAGATGCATCTGCATTTCGGCCAGTTTCACCGCCGTCAGGTCGGAGTCCGGCGGTGCACCGATGTAGATGGCGACATCGCAGTTTTCCGTCGCCGGGTCAACGACACGCGTCGTGAGTTCGAACTCGACCACAAGGTCGGGGAAGCGCCTGCAGAAATCCGGCAGGGCACCGACAAGGCGCAAACCGAAATCCGCCGTCATGGCAATCCGCACATGGCCGCGCGGCTTCAGGCGGGTGCCAAGCAGTTCCTCGTGCGCACTCTCCGCCTCTTCGATGATGCGCTGGCAGCGCAGGAAATAGGCATCCCCCTCTTCCGTCAGCTCTACCTTTTTGGTGGATCGCTTCAGCAGCCGCAAGCCGATCTCGCGCTCCAGCGCTGCAACACGCCGCGATACGGTCGACACCGGCATCTCCAGGGCCGCCGCCGCACGCGAAAACCCCTTGAGCCTCGCGACCTCCACAAACACCACCATGCCCCGCAGTGTTTCAGGGTTCATGCCTTTCGCCTCACTGCCAAAGCCGGGCTAGACCGGCCAGACCACGCCGTTGTCGTTCAGCAAGGCATCCAGCGGCACATCATGCGCCTCAGGCTCCATGTCAGGCAGCCAGCCATTGGTAAACCCAAGCCCCACAGTAAACGGCTTGGGCTGCAAGGTTGCCAGCGTGCGGTCATAAAAACCGCCCCCATAGCCCAGCCGGTAACCGCCATGCCCGTAGCCCACGCAAGGCACAAACAGCAGCGTTGGCACGATCACCTCGGTGTCCTTGGGTTTGGGAATGCCGTAGGCGTCCTCTTCCATCGGGCAGCCCGGGTACCAGGCATGAAAGGTCAATGTTTTGTGAACCTTGTCGACCACAGGCAGTCCAATCCGGCGGGGCTGGGGTGAATCCAGCAGTTCGCCGTCTTCCTTCCAGCGATGCAGGGCAGGCAGCGGGTCAAACTCACCCTTGATCGGCCAGTAGGCGCCGATCACTTCGTCGGGCCGGCCAACCAGCCAGATGCGCATGACCCGCTGTAACAGGTCGGCGCGCTCCAGCCGGTCAGGCAGGTTCAACCGTTCTTCTATGAGCGCTTTGCGTGTGCTTAATTTGTCCATAATGTCCTGATGCTATCCAAAATTCTTTCAGCGACCTTTTTTACCGGCTTTCTCGCAGCGTCAGCGTGCATTCCGGCGAGCGCGCAAACCACCTCGAACGCTGCAGCTGACAGTGTCTTGCTGGACATGAACCAGGCCTTCAAGCGCGGTGACCGCCGCAAGCTGGCGCAGCTGCTGCCGCAGGCACGCGGCCACGTACTGGAAGCCTGGGCAGGCTACTGGGAGCTCAAGGCCAGGCTGGCAGAAGCCAGCGCGCAGGAAGTGCAGGCCTTTCTGGCGCGCTACCCCGGAACCTACCAGGAAGACCGCATGCGCAACGACTGGCTGCTGCTGCTGGGCCAGCGCCGTGACTGGGAAACCTTTGCGACGGAGCATCCGCAATACCGCATGGGCGACGACAGGGAAGTACGCTGCTATGCCCTGCTGATTGAAAACCTCAAGACCGGGCCATCGTCAGGCCCGCGCATTGCCGAAGAAGTCAAAAAGAGCTGGTTCGCCCAGCGTGACGCCGACGACGGCTGCACCACGGCCGCCGCACGGCTGGTGGGTACGCAGCACCTGAGCGCGTCAGACGTATGGCTCAAGGCAAGAATCGCCACTGAAGCCAACCGCCCGCGCGCTGCGCGCGATGCCGTCAACATCATTTCGCCCGAGTCGCTGGACCTGGTGGCGGAGCTCAATGCCAGCCCTGTGCGATTCCTGGCAACCAAACGCATCGCGATTTCAAAAGTCAGGAAAGAAATCATCCTGCTCGCGCTCATCAAGCTGGCAACCACAGATGCCGACGGCGCGGCCGACATGATGGACAAATGGGGGCCACAGCTGAACAGTGAAGAACGCAACTGGGCGTGGGGTGCGATTGGCAAACAGGCGGCTACAAAAATGGGAACCGTGCCGGCAAGCCAGTCCCTGGCGTACTTTGCCAAGGTCACCAAAGACACCGATCTCAGCGACGACATGCTGGGCTGGAAGGCACGCGCTGCCCTGCGCGCAGCAAACCAGCCACGCTGGCCACTGGTGCTTCAGGCCATCAACGCCATGAGCGACGAAGGCCGCCGCGAGCCGACCTGGGCCTACTGGAAGGCGCGCGCCCTGCTGGCCACCCTGCCGGCATCGGCCACGCAGCCCACCGTCGTGGCGGTCACGCCGGGGGTGACCAACACCCTCAGCCTTTCGCCGCAACGCGCGGAAGCCCTGGCGCTGCTGCAGTCGATTGCCTCCGTGCGCGGTTTTTACGAGCAGCTGGCGCTTGAAGAACTCGGTCAGAAAATCACCGTGCCGGCCAAACCTGCAGCCGTGACTGCGGAAGAAAAAGAAGCTGCACGCCTCAATGCCGGGCTGAACCGCGCGGCCTATGCCCTGGCCATCGGCCTGCGGCCCGAGGGCGTACGTGAGTGGAACTACAGCACCAACCTCGCCAAACCCGGCGGCATGAACGACCGCGAGCTGCTGGCCGCCGCGCAATTTGCCTGCGAAAGGCAGATCTGGGACCGCTGCATCAACACCAGCGAACGTACCAAAGCCGATATTGATTTCGACACCCGCTTCCCCATGCCGTTCCGCGACGCCGTAGTCAAACGGGCTCAAGGCATCAACCTCGACCCGGCCTATGTCTACGGCCTGATCCGCCAGGAAAGCCGGTTTGTCATGGACGCCCGTTCGGGCGTGGGCGCATCCGGCCTGATGCAGGTGATGCCGGCCACCGCACGTGAGACCGCCCGCTACATCGGGCTGACGGGCTTTACCGCCGACCAGATCAATGACCGGGATACCAACATCGTGATCGGCACCGCTTACCTCAAACGTGCACTGGATGACTTTGGCGGCTCCATGTCCATGGCCGCAGCAGCCTACAACGCAGGACCAGGCCGCCCCCGCACATGGCGCGGCCAGACCGGCAGCCCGACCGTCGAAACCGCCATTTGGGCGGAGAGCGTGCCTTTCGCGGAGACGCGCGATTACGTCAAGAAGGTGCTGTCCAACACGACCAACTACGCAGCCATTCTGACAGCGCAGCCCCAGTCACTGAAGGCACGCCTCGGCACAGTTGGCCCGCGCGACCCGGGTCAACCCGAGCCCGACAAGACCATTCCCTGAGCGTCCTGGGGTTCGACGATGGCTTGGTGGCAGGAAGTTGGCGACACGGTTCTTGAAGAGTTTGCAGACTTAACGGACGCGGCGCAGGCCACACGCCTCGTGCTGCGCCTGACGGTTGCCGCACTGCTGGGCGGCCTGCTCGGCATGGAGCGTGAACACAAGGGCAAGGCTGCGGGTGTGCGGACGCACATGCTGGTTGCGATGGGCTCGGCGCTGTTTGTACTCGTCTCGCAGCAGGCCGGCATCATTGCGACCGACATGAGCCGCGTGATCCAGGGCCTGATCGCCGGCATCGGTTTTCTGGGGGCCGGCACCATCCTCAAAGGGCAGACGGAAGAAAAGGTCCAGGGCCTGACGACCGCGGCGGGCATCTGGATGACGGCGGCGATTGGCATGGCTGCAGGACTGGGGCTGGAAGTGACCGCCGTGCTCAGCACCGTGCTGGCGCTGGGCATTTTTTCAGTCGTGCCCTGGATCATCACCCGGCTGGACAAGTCAGCGCCAGACGAAAAGCCCGCCGTCATCACCAGTCCTGAAGATAACCGTGCCCACTGAAGAGCCGCAGCCCGAGCTTTTTGCAAACGCCGCCGACTGGACGGCCTGGCTGAAGAAAAATCACGCCAGCAGCACCGGTGTCTGGCTGCGGATCGCCAGGAAGGACGCAGCGCTCGTCTCACTCACGATCCAGCAGGCGCTGGACGGCGCCCTCTGCTACGGCTGGATAGACGGCCAGCGCAAAAGCCTCGATGGCGAAAGCTATCTGCAGCGCTACACGCCGCGCGCCAAACGCAGTCCCTGGTCCAAAATCAATCGTGACAGGGTAGCGGCCTTGATGGCCAGCAGAAAAATGCGCGCGCCGGGCTTGCGTGAAATAGAACGCGCCAAGGAAGACGGCCGATGGGATGCGGCCTACGCTTCACAGAAAAACATGGAAGTGCCTGACGACCTGCTCGCAGCGCTGGCGAAAAAGCCGCGTGCCAAGGCCTTCTTTGGGCAACTCGATTCAAGAAACCGCTATGCCGTGCTGCTCAGGCTGCACAGTGCGAAGAAGTCGGAAACCCGCGCCCGCCGCCTTGAGAATTTTGTCGCCATGCTGGACAGGCAGGAGACTTTACACCCACCCGCCAAAAAGAAGGCGGCCACAAAAAAGGCAGCTCTCGCCGCCTGATCCTTGAGAAGCTTTTTCCAGCTGTCTATTCCTTGATACGCTGCGAGACAAACTCGCCTTCATAACCCCTGGCGAGCGAGATTTTTTCCGCTTCGGTCAATACTTTGCCTGCGAGCTGGAACACGCCCTGCTCTTCGTCTTTCAGGTGGTGATAAACCTTGTGGTGAAGCCCTTTTGCCGTGGCCAGCCACGCGGGCGAGCTGACATCGGTGTCTTCCAGCTTCTTGACCAGTTTGTCCATGTCATGGTGTTCGGCAATACCGTGACGAGAAGGCTCCTGCGTCATGTCATGGGCGATCAGTGGCACGTAAAAGAAGCGCTCTTCAGCTGCGGCATGTGCGGCAAGTTCAAGTTTGAGTTCCCTGAACAGCAGGTCGCGTTCCTTGCTGTCGCCTGAAGTGCGTATCAACTGGTCGGCCAGCGTGCGCTGGGTGTCGTGGCTTGTACGGAGGGCTTCAAAAATGTTCATGCCATATTGTTGAATCGGCGGCGCCCCATGTCTGTAGGAGACGGCGTGATCCAGCCGACAGCCCCTACCGAAAAAAAGATAATTTAAAAAACTTTCAACCGACAAGGACCCGAATGAACTTCGACAAGGCCATCGACAGCCTGAATGCCCTTTATGGCGACGCCTCGTGGCTGAAGGCGATGCGCGCGTTCAGCCCCGAGGCGACCAAAGGTTTTTCGCGGCTGGCAGAAGGCACCCTCGCGCATGGACCACTCCCCGCAAAGATCAAGCACTTCATGCCGTTTGTGATTTATCTTTCAGAGCGACATGAAGACCTGGCCCGCCTGCACGCAGATGCCGCCGCAAGGATGGGCGCAACGCCACAGGAGTGGCATGAGATCCTGATGCTGTTTTCGGGTTCGCGCGGCACCGCCATGTACATCGACGGCGCACGCATCACCGGCCTGTCCGCCGATCAGGCCACGCCCGTACAGGACACCGACAGCGCGTTTGAAAGCCGGGAAAACATCCTCGCCTACTTCGGCAAGGCCATGGGCAAGGTGCCTGCCTTTGTGCAGCTGCTGGCCGACCACAAGCCGGTACTGTTTGAAGGCTACTTCAAGCTGCGCAGCGAAAACCTCAAGGACGGCAGCCTTCCGCAGAAGTACAAGGAGCTGATGCTGGTGGCCATCAACTCGGCCGAGCGTTACCAGACCGGTATCGAGATTCACGGCCGGGCCGCACTGGGTTGCGGCGCCAGCCACGAAGAACTGCTTGACGCCATGACCGTCGCCATTCTGGGCGGTGGTATCCCAGCCTGGATTGAGGCATCTCAAGTCTATGAAAGACTGACCACCTGAAGATGCCTGGTACCGCAACCCGAAAATAGCGAAACATGAAAGCGCGCTTCACGCCCAGGGCGGCGTTGCAACCCTTGCCCTGAACGCGAATCCATCACTTTAATTTTGTTTCGCTACTTCTGGGTTGCGGTACCCGTCGCAAGGTGTTAAATACAGGTCTATGAAAAAAATACTCATCCTCGGCGGTACAGGTTTTATTGGCAGCCACCTGTGCGAAAAGCTCGCTGAAGTCCCCGTCCGCGCCACCGTCGCCACCCGCAGGCGCGACAGCGCCAAACACCTGCAGATGCTGCCCATGGTGGACATCGCCGAAGTAAGCAGTTACGACAGCGCGTCCCTGACGTCATTGCTGGCAGGGCATGACGCCGTCATCAACCTCACGGGCATCCTGCACGGCAGCGAAGCCGCCTTCGACAAGGTGCATGTGCAATTGCCGCTGGAGCTCACGCGCGCCTGCCAGGCCGTCGGCCAGCGCCGCATCATTCACCTTAGCGCGCTGGGCGCAGGCATCCATGCGCCGTCGATGTACCAGCGCAGCAAGGCGCGGGGTGAGGCGGTCCTGCTGGGCTCGGGCCTGGATGTAACGGTGCTGCGCCCCAGCGTTCTCTTTGGCACGGACGACAGGTTCATGAACACCTTCGCCTGGCTGCAGCGGTACTTCCCGATCATTCCGCTGGCTGGCAACAAGGCGAAGTTCCAGCCCGTGTGGGTCGAGGATGTGGCCAACGCCATCGTCAAATGCCTGGATGACAAGACCACGATCGGCCAGACCTATGAAGCCTGCGGCCCCGAAGTTTTCACTCTCAAGCAGCTGATGCAACTGGCCGGCCGCTACAGCGGCATCAACGGCGGCAAGGGCCGGCCTGTGATCGGCCTGCCCGACCCGCTCGCGCGGCTGCAGGCCTGGTTCATGGAACTGGCCCCTGGCGAGCCCATGATGAGCCGTGACAACCTGGACACCATGAAGGAAGACAACGTCGCCAGCGGCAAGCTGCCCGGCCTGCAGGCACTTGGCATCACGCCGACGGCGCTGGGTGCGGTGGCACCGTTTTACCTTGGCGCACAAGGGCTACGCAGCGGTCTGATGGCCAAGCGCAAAACTGCAGGCCGCTTCTGAACCACTTGCAAAAATCGGCAATCAACGAAGCGAGGCCTTCGCAAGCAGGAGCCGTGGAACCGGCTTTGCCGGGCCGCAGGCGCAGCGGCCACCGAGGGGCTGGAGCCTGCGGCTCCAAACCTGCATGCGCAGGTTTGGACAGGCGACAGAGGCGAATCGTCTCGCGAGCCGCGGCCTGCATGGCCTCGGGCGCTACACGCAGTGAGCAACCGTGGGGACAAAAATGTTAAGGCTCTATATCGCCAATAAAAACTATTCGTCCTGGTCCATGCGCGCCTGGGTGCTGCTCACGCAGGCGGGTATTGAGTTTGAAGAGGTCATGGTGCGGTTTGGCGCCAACACCTTTGATGCGGACTCCGCTTTCAAGACGGCCATGCTGGCGGTGAACCCGGCCGGCCAGGTGCCGGTGCTTGACGACGACGGGCTTGTCATCTGGGACACCCTGGCCATCGCGGAATATGTCGCTGAAAAATATCCCGACCTACAACTGTGGCCGCAGGATGTCAAGGCGCGCGCCCGTGCCCGCAGCATCTGCGCAGAAATGCATGCCGGCTTCGGCGCGCTACGCAGCACCTGCCCCATGAACATCGAGGCATCGCTGCCGCTGATGGGCGCGCTGGCCTGGCGCGACAAGCCTGCCGTGCGCAGCGATGTGCAGCGCCTGGTGGAGATGTGGACGTCCTTGCTTGATCAATACGGCGGCCCGCTGCTCTTTGGCCAGTTCTCCGTCGCCGACGCCTATTTCGCGCCGGTCTGCATGCGGCTGAAAACCTACCAGTTGCCGGTGCCGGCACACATCACGGCCTATATCGGGCGCGTCTGCGCCCTGCCCGGCGTGAAAGCCTGGGTAGATCAGGCGATGGCGGAGCATGACTTTGTCGTCGCCGACGAGCCTTACCGTACTCGTCCGCAAAGCCAAATGTTGATATAGGTATTAACATTTCGGCCTTCGAGCGTTGCAGGACCCACCTGAAACCCGAAAACGGATCGAAAACACCGAAAAACGGCCATTTTCAGGCATCAAATCAGCCTCCAAGCCAATCAATCCGGGCGTGAGAAGCTATTTAATTCATAGCATTTTTCGCCTCAAGCGACATGCAGTCACGCCGCTAAACTGCCAGCATGCAGATTTTTATGGTCGGTGGTGCGGTGCGCGATGTCTTGCTGGGCTTGCCGGTGCAGGACCACGACTGGGTGGTCGTCGGCAGCACCCCTGAAGCGCTCGCCGGGCTGGGTTACCTGCCTGTGGGCAAGGATTTCCCGGTCTTCCTGCATCCGCAAACCCGTGAGGAATACGCACTGGCGCGCACCGAACGCAAGACGGCGCGCGGCTACCGCGGCTTTGACGTCCAAGCCTCGCCGGAGGTCACGCTTGAAGAAGACCTGGCCCGCCGCGACCTCACTGTCAATGCCATTGCGGCGCCGGCACGCCCGGGCGCAGATGGCTTCGAAGCTGATTTCGGGAATCTGCAGGACCCATTCGGCGGCCAGAAGGACCTGCAGGCCAGAATCCTGCGCCATGTGACGGACGCCTTTCGCGAAGACCCGGTGCGCATCCTGCGCGTGGCGCGCTTTGCCGCCCGGTTTGCCGGCTTCAGCGTGGCGCCCGAGACCATGACGCTGATGAAAGACATGGTGGCCGAAGGCGAAGTTGACGCACTGGTGGCCGAGCGCGTCTGGCAGGAGCTCTCACGCGGCCTGATGGAAGACAAGCCTTCGCGCATGTTCGAGGTGCTGCGTGAATGCGGCGCCCTCAAAAAACTCCTGCCCGAGGTCGACAGGCTCTGGGGCGTGCCCCAGCGCCCTGAATACCACCCGGAAATCGACACCGGCATTCACCTGATGATGGTGCTGGACATGGCGGCACAGCTCAAGGCGCCGCTGCCGGTGCGTTTTGCCTGCCTGACGCACGACCTTGGCAAGGGCACGACGCCAGCCGATGTACTGCCCCGGCATATCGGCCATGAAGAGCGCAGCGCGCGCCTTCTAAAGGGGGTCTGCGAACGCCTGCGCGTGCCGGTCGAATGCCGCGAGATCGCAGACGTCGTGGCGCGCGAGCACGGCAACATCCACCGCAGCGCAGAATTTGGCCCTGCCGCGCTGGTGCGCCTGCTGGAACGCTGCGATGCCTTTCGCAAACCGCAGCGTTTTGCGGATGTGCTGCTGGCCTGCGAGTGCGATGCGCGCGGGCGGCTCGGGCTTGAAGATTCGCCCTACCCGCAGCGGCACCGCTTGCTGGCCACGCTGGAAGCCGCACAGTCAGTGCCCACTCAGCAGGTCGCCGAGCAGGCACAGGCTGCCGGAGAAGACGGTAAAAAAATCGGCGAACGCATTCATGCGGCTCGCGTGGCGGTCGTGGCGGTCGTGGCGGCAGTAGCCCTGCAACCGGACGTTTAAAACGTCATTCGCCAAAGGAAAGGCGAAACACGCCTACACCCGCAAAGCCCGGCGTTTGCTAAGCTTTGCTAGGATGACAAGCACTTCATTTTCACCACGGCCCGCCCCCCAAACAGTGCCCCCAGGAATGCCAGAAGACCTCCCCCGCATCGCTGCGCGGACAGCGCTTTTTTTGGACTTCGACGGCACGCTGGTCGATATCGCCCCCGAGCCCGAACTCGTGCAGGTCAGTCCCGACCTGCCGGGGCTGCTGGCTCAGCTGCACAGGGCACTGGACGGCGCGCTGGCGATTGTTTCAGGTCGCAAACTTTCAGACCTGGACCATTTTCTGTCCCCCCAAATCCTGCCGGCCTCGGCCGAGCACGGCGCGCAACTCCGCCTGGGCGACGGCATCCTCACGCAGCTTGCATCCCCCGATCTGAATGAAGTTTCCCGCGTCGCCCTGGCACTCGCGGCACAGCATGCCGGCCTGAAGGTCGAGATCAAGACCACGGCCGTTTCACTGCATTACCGCCAGGCGCCAGCGCTTGAGTCACTATGCCTTGAAGCCATGGCAGAAGCCGTCAAGCGCTCGCCCGGGCTGGAACTGATGCACGGCAAATGTGTTTTTGACATCAAGGCAGCCGGCATCAGCAAGGGCTCGGCCATTGCAGCGCTGATGGGCCAGGCGCCCTTTTCAGGACGAGTGCCATTGTTTGCGGGTGACGACACCACCGACGAAGCCGGTTTTGAGTCCGTGCAGGGCATGGGAGGCGAAGGCATCAAGGTAGGCGCTGGCCACAGCCTGGCCGAACACCGTTGCGCCAGCCCCGCAGCCCTGCGGCAATGGCTGCAAACCTCATTGCAGGAATTAAAAGGACTTCGCGCATGACGACACCGGCTCCACCCGGCAATTTTGGCCCACCGGCTGATCCTTCGCTTTCCATGGGCGTGATCGGCAACTGCGCCTTCAGCGCGCTGGTGGACAAACGCGCACGCATCGTCTGGTGCTGCCTCCCACGCTTTGACGGCGACCCGGTGTTCAACGCGCTGCTCGATCCCGGCGAAAAACCCGGCTTGCAGCCGGGAGCCTTCGCCATTGAGATCGAAGACTTCCGTGAAGCCAGGCAGTGGTACGAGCCAAACACCGCCGTGTTGCGTACGCAACTTTGGGACAAGGCCGGCCAGTGCGTGGAGATCACCGACTTTGCGCCGCGCTTTTTCAGCCGCTCGCGCTACTTCAGGCCCATGACCCTGGTGCGCCGCATTCGCCCGATACACGGTGCGCCGCGTATCCGCGTGTCGCTGGACGTGCGCTACGACTGGGGCCGCAAGACGCCTGAAATCACCCGTGGCAGCAACCACGTTCGCTACGTCGGCGAAGAGATGACGCTGCGGCTCAACACCGACATGTCGATCTCCTACCTGCTGGAACGTCAACCTTTTGTACTGACGCGCGAACACAACTTCTTGCTCGGTGCCGACGAGTCGCTGGCCGGCGGCATTGCCGACACGGCGCGCCTCTTTGAGCAGGAAACGATCTCCTACTGGCGCAAATGGAGCCAGCGCCTGCACCTGCCGCTCGAATGGCAGGACGCCGTCATACGCGCAGCCATCACGCTCAAGCTCTCGCTGTTTGAAGACACCGGCGCCATCGTCGCCGCCATGACCACCAGCATTCCGGAAGCGCCGGGCAGCCAGCGCAACTGGGACTACCGCTATTGCTGGCTGCGCGATGCCTTTTTTGTGATTCGCGCCCTCAACAGCCTGTCGGAAGTCGGCACCATGGAAGACTACCTGCGCTGGCTTGCCAACGTGGTGGTGCAGGCCAAGGGCGGGCATATCCAGCCGCTGTTTGGCATTGGGCTGGAGCGTGAGTTGCCCGAGTCCATGATGGATCACCTGGGCGGCTACCGCGGCATGGGGCCGGTGCGCGTCGGCAACCAGGCGCAAGAGCATTTCCAGCACGACGTTTACGGCAACGTGGTGCTGGGCGCGGCGCAGGCCTTTCACGATCACCGCTTGCTACATCGCGGCGGTGCGGCAGAGTTCAAGGAGCTGGAGAAGGTCGGCGAGCAGGCCGTGCTGACATATGACAAGCCCGATGCCGGCATGTGGGAGCTGCGCACACGCGCACGCATACACACCTCATCTGCGCTGATGTGCTGGGCCGCCTGCGACCGGCTGGCGAAGATTGCCGTGGTGCTGCAGCAAGCCGACCGCGCAGCGTACTGGCGCGGCCATGCCGATGTGATGCAGGAGCGCATCCTGCGTGAATCATGGAGCGAGGAGCGCCAGGCTTTTGCCGAAAGCTTTGGCGGCCGCGACCTTGATGCCAGCGTGCTGCTGATGATTGAAGTCGGCTTCATCGACCCGAAAGATCCGCGCTTCGTCGCTACCGTTGATGCCCTTGAAAAGTATTTGTGCGACGGCCCCTACATGCGCCGCTATGAAGCCCCCGACGACTTCGGCAAACCCGAAACCGCCTTCAATATCTGCACCTTCTGGCGCATTGACGCGCTGGCCCGCATAGGCCGCAAGCAGCAGGCCAGAGAGATTTTTGAAACCATGCTGGCCGCGCGCAACCACGTCGGCCTGCTGTCGGAAGACACGCATCCCGTCACTGGCGAGATGTGGGGCAACTTTCCGCAGACCTATTCGATGGTGGGCATCATCAATGCGGCGGTACGTTTGTCCGCTCCCTGGGATTCACAGATATGAGCAGGCTTGTTGTTGTCTCAAATCGTGTGGCGGATCCGCGAAAGACGGCTGCCGGTGGGCTCGCGGTCGCACTGGCCGACGCGCTCAACACCACGGGCGGCATGTGGTTCGGCTGGAGCGGCACCATCGTCAAGGATGGCGCAACGGGCGAAGGCGAACTACACGTACAGCAGGCCGGCAACGTCACACTCGCCACGGTCGATCTGTCACAGGAAGACCATGACGGCTATTACCTCGGCTACAGCAACGATGTGCTCTGGCCGGTGTTTCACTACCGCCTTGACCTGGCGCGCTTTGACGCCGGCCACATCGACGCCTATCGCCGCGTCAACCGGCTGTTTGCGCGCAAGCTCATGGGCCTGCTCAAACCCGACGACATCATCTGGATCCACGACTATCACCTGATACCTCTGGCCGCCGAGTTGCGTGCCATGGGCTGCAACAACCGCATCGGTTTTTTCCTCCACATACCGCTGCCGCCACAAATGGTGTTGGCTGCCATCCCGCAGCACGAGTGGCTGGTGCGCGCGCTGTTTGCCTATGACCTTGTGGGCTTCCAGAGCGAGGCCGACCTGCTTCACTTCTCGCGTTATGTGCAGGCCGAGGCGAACGCCACGGCGCTCGGCAATGACCGCTTCAGGGCCTACAACCGGACGGTGCGGGCAGGTGCCTTCCCTATCGGCATAGACGTCGATGAGTTCCAGGCGCTTACGCAGGCCAAGGACGGCATGGACATGTACCACCGCATGAAGGAAGAGTATTCGCGCCGCAAGCTGCTGCTGGGCGTGGAGCGGCTGGATTATTCCAAAGGCCTGCCGCAGCGCATGCGCTCCTTCCGCGCACTGCTGAAAAAATACCCCGAAAACCTCAACAGCGCCACGCTGATACAAATCGCATCACCGAGCCGCGAAGACATGGGTGCCTACGCCGACCTGCTGCGTGAAATGGAAAGCCTGTGCGGCTCCATCAATGGTGACTTCGGTGAGCTGGACTGGATGCCAATTCGCTACATGCATCGCAACGTGGCGCGCAAACGCCTGCCCGGCCTGTACCGTGCGGCGCGCGTTGCGCTGGTGACGCCGCTGCGCGACGGCATGAATCTGGTCGCAAAAGAATTTATAGCTGCGCAGGATGAAAATGACCCCGGTGTGCTGGTGTTGTCACGCTTTGCTGGTGCGGCTGAGCAGCTTGAGCATGCGCTGCTCGTCAACCCCTATGACATTGACGGCACGGCAGAGGTGATTCAACAGGCGCTGCAGATGCCGCTCGAAGAACGACAGGCGCGTCATGAAAAGCTGCTTTACCGCATACGGCGGCATGATGTGCATTGGTGGCGGAGGGCGTTTCTTGACGCTCTTGCCGGGACGGATTCGACGGATCAGCGGAATCAGGTCAGCTTGCGCAAGCCTCCGCGAAGTGCGGATGTTTCTTCTGTTAATCAGGGGTGAGCTCTCCAGGGCTGAAAGTTTCGCCCTTCACGACAAGGCCGGGGGTAGCCCGGCTTCTACGTGAAGGTCAACACCTCCAGTTATACGAGACCCGAACGGGTCAGGTTCAAGACCCGATCAAGGCAAGCGCCGCATAATCCCCAACCCTGTTCTCCAGCCCGGCAACAACCAGCTCAACCCCAGCCGTCAACGCAGGCAAGCGCCCATCAAGCTGCGCCTGCAGGCGCGGCAACAAATAATCGCGGTTGTGCCAGAACACACTGCCACCCAAACTGATCCGCTGTAAATCCAGCGTCACCACGAGGTTGTACAAACCCCGCCCCATCACCCGGCACAACTCATCAACAATCCCCACTGCTGCTGCATCCCCGGACTGCGCAGCCGAGAGCAGGCCGGCAGCATCCGCATAACCCTGGCCCGAAAACCGCCGTTCCATCGCGTTGCCAGCGACAAGCGCTTCAAGGTCGCCGATGTTTCCGCAGCCGCAGAGCGCATCGTTGTTGTCGCTCACAAACATGTGGCCCGCATGCCCGGCATTGCCGTGCTTGCCCCGCAGCACACGGCCATCGACACACAGGCCCACACCGATACCGGTGCTCCAGGTGACATAGGCGCAATGCGCAAACCCCTGTAACGCGCCCCAGCGGCGTTCGGCCTCCAGCGCGGCGATGCAGTCATTTTCAATACGTACATTTTTGAAGGCCTCGCGCAGCGGCGCTTCAAGCGGCACGCTGGTCCAGTCGTTGGGCAGGCCGCGCGTCACACCTGCAAGCCCGCCGCAGATATTGGGCGCAGCCAGTTCGATCAGACCGTCTTGCAACACAAAAGGGCCGCAGGACGACACACCGATGGCCGAGAGGGATTCAATGCGCACGCCAGACTCGGCACAGCTGCGCTGGATCAGCGCCAGCACCTGTTCGCCCAGCGCATGGCGGGTTCCCTGCTTGATTGTGGGCTCCGCGACACGCCCGCGAATGCCGTCGCCATCGGCCATGCTGACAGCGACCTTGGTGCCGCCTATGTCCACGCAGGCCACAGGCGCAGCCCCTTTGGCGAGTGACGGTACTTTGGTAACGGGATGGCTGTTCAAGGCTGCTGTCTCCTTGTGAATTGATTCCATGCTAACGGCTGCGCAGCCCGGTGCCCGTAGGCGCGAAGCTCAAATGACTTTGGCAACCAGCGTGGCGATCAGGCTGAGGATGACCGTGGTGGCCAGCGGAATAAACCATTCACGCCCGAACAGCCTGAAGCGCAAATCGCCCGGCAGCTTGCCAAAGCCCAGCTTGTGCAACCAGGGCGTGAGCGCACTGATGACCACCAGGATCAGGAAAATGACGATCATCCAGCGAATCATTTTTGTGGCTTCACAGCTTGTGCGTCCTGTCGCCCAGGCCAAAGCCCAGCGGTTCCCATTCAGATGAATTCTTCGCACCCAGTGCAATCACCTTGAACAGCTCGCCCATTTCATGTTCGTTGATGAGTTTTTGCACCATCACGCGCTCCGGCAGGCTCACGTCCGCCAGCCCGTCCAGCAAACCGCAATTCAGCAAAAACCGGCCCTGGCTGGTATAGCCCAGCACCTGCATGCCGGCCTCCTGTGCGGCCAGTGCAATACCCGTGAAGTTCACATGTGCCGTGATGTCCTTGTCGCCCACATCAACCAGCGGATTGGTATCGGCCACATGCAGGCGATGGCACATCAGCGTGCCCATGCTGCGTTGCGGGTGGTAGAACTCCTGCTCGGGAAAGCCGTAGTCAATGAGGAAGGCCGCGCCGGTTTCCAGGCGGTCTGCCAGCGTGCGCATGAAACCTTCCGCCTGAGGGTGGATTTCGGTCACGTAGTCATGCGGGCCTTCAATTCCTACCGGTGGGCGAAATTCAGTGAGTTGATCTGCGTAAACAAACGCCCCCTCATGAACGGCCACACCGCGTTCATGCCACATATCCCTGATGCGGGCCAGCAGCTTTACCGGCATGGCGTCCAGCACTTCATTGCCGACGATGACGCCGCTGATCTGTTCTGGCAACTCGCTGACCCAGCGCACCTTGTCGGCAAATGCGGCAAGGCGCTCACCCTGGCGCTCCCGGAGGCTGCCCGACAGGTCGACGATGTTGTAACGCACCACCCTGTCGCCCAGGGACTGCAGCAGCTGTAAAGCCAGCGCACCCGTGCCGGCGCCAAACTCCCATATTTCACCGGTCGCAGTCGCGTCCAGCGCCTGCCCCAGCTGGCTGGCCAGCGCCCGGCCAAAGTGGGGCGACATCTCGGGTGCTGTCGCAAAATCGCTGCCGGATTGGGGCATCAGGCCGAACTTGCGCGAGCCGCTGGCGTAATAACCCCAGCCGGGCGTGTACAGCGCCATTTCCATAAAGCGGTCAAAGCCAATCCAGCCGCCGGCGGCCTCAATGGCCCCCGCAATATGCGTTTGCAGGCTGCCCGGTAAAATGGGGGGGTATGTCGTCGAAGTCACAGCCTGTGATTGTCGGTGATTCATGCGCCCCTGCCCCTCTATCCCCCACACCTGCCCGATGCTTGATGCGCACACAGCCCCTGTAGTTCTTGTGACCGGCGCCGCCAGGCGGCTGGGGCGCGAGATCGCGCTTGCGCTGGCAAGCGGGGGCTGGCGAGTCGCCGTGCATTACCGTAACTCTGAAGCCGAGGCCATGCAAACCGTGGCTGACTGTGCCCGTCTGACGGGTGACTCGGCAGCGTTCCCTTGCGACCTCGCGGACGAAGCAGACGTCAAAAAGCTGCTGCCTGCCGTGATCGCAAAGTTCGGCCGCATCGATGCAGTGATCAACAGCGCATCTGCCTTTGAACACGACAGCACCGCCAGTTTCAGCTTTGCAGCGATGGAAAAACATTTGCGCAGCAATACGGGCGCGCCGATTTTGCTGGCCCAGGCGCTGCATGCCCATGTGAGCGCAAGGAAGGCAACAGGCGCAGTCGTCAACCTGCTGGACCAGAAACTCTGGAACCAGAACCCCGATTTTTTCAGCTACACGCTCTCAAAGGCGGCGCTTGAAGCGGCCAACACCATGCTGGCCATGGCGCTGGCACCCCAAGTGCGCGTGGTCGGCGTCGCGCCCGGCCTGACCCTGACCAGCCACATGCTGAGCGACCAGCAGTTTGAAGCGCTGCACAGGCTGTCGCCCCTGAACCGCTCCTCGACACCCGCCGACGTGGCCGCGACCGTCAAATTTGCGCTTGAAAACCAGTCCATCACCGGTACCACGCTGCTCGTGGATGGTGGCCAGCACCTGATGAAATTCGAGCGTGACTTCTCGCTGATGAACCCCGGCAACAGCTAAGCCCCGGAACTTTTAAAACCACACCATGTTCAATACAAGAGGCACCCAGATCCTGACACTGACCGGTTTGCGTTTTGACGCCAACCTGGGCATTCTTGAGCAGGAAAAGCGCGCACCCCAGCCCATACAGGTCGACGCCGAGCTAAACCTGGGCACGCAGCCGCTCTTGCCCAGCGACGACGACATCCACCACGTGCTGGACTACAGGAAAGTGCGGCAGATCATCATCAACGAATGCACGGCAGAGCATGTAAATTTGCTGGAGAGCCTGATCGGCAAGCTGGCGCACCGCCTGATGACCTTGCCAGGCGTGCTGGGCGTTCGCGTGAAGATTGCAAAACTTGAAATTTTTGAAGACTGCGAAGTTGCCATTCGCGTCGAAACGGGACAGTGGTAAGCCACATGGGAGCCAATGACATGAGTGCAGTCTGGATGGAAGATGAAATGGCGGCGGGTGCTGAAAAAGCATCTGCTGCATCGCGCCTGAAGATCGAACGCGAAGACCACAAGCTTGAAAAGCGCCTGTGCCGTGAAGTCGGGCGTGCAATTGTTGACTTCAACATGATTGAAGAAGGCGACAAAGTCATGGTGTGCGTGTCGGGCGGCAAGGACAGCTACGCGATGCTGGACATCCTGCTCAAACTGCAAAAGCGTGCGCCCATCAACTTCGAGCTGGTGGCCGTCAACCTGGACCAGAAGCAGCCCGGTTTCCCCGAGCACATCCTGCCTGACTACCTCGGCAAGCTGGGTGTGCCGTTTCACATCGAAAACCAGGACACCTACAGCATCGTCAAGCGCGTGATTCCTGAAGGCAAGACGCTGTGCTCCCTGTGCTCACGCCTGCGCCGCGGCATTTTGTACCGTGTGGCCGGCGAGCTGGGCTGCACCAAGGTGGCGCTGGGCCACCACCGCGACGACATGTTGCAGACCTTTTTCCTCAACATGTTTTTTGCCGCCAAACTCAAGGGCATGCCGCCCAAGCTGGTCAGTGATGACGGCAAGAACATCGTGATCCGCCCCATGGCCTACGTGACGGAAAAAGACCTGATCCGCTGGGCGCAGGTACGCGACTTCCCCATCATCCCGTGCACGCTGTGCGGCAGCCAGGAAAACCTGCAGCGCAAGCAGGTCGGCAACATGCTGCGTGAATGGGACAAAAAATTCCCAGGCCGTCTCGAGAACATGTTTGCCAGCCTGCAGAACATCGTGCCCTCGCACCTGATGGACAACAAGCGCCACGACTTCAGGAACATCCGCACGACGGGCGTGGCCGATGCCGATGGCGACAAGGCGTTTGATGCGGAAGAGTTCAACGAGCCCTTTGCGTCCGCGCTGCCGGGCACTGCCGTGATTTCACTGAACAGCCTGTAGCGCAGCACAGGCCCGAAGGAGACAGCAAAAAATGATGCGGATGCTCAAGGCTTTGACGATTGCAGCGCTTGCCGGTTTTCTTCTGGCCGGTTGCGGTGGCCTGCGCATCGTCGACAGCGACGTCACGGCATTTTCAACATGGACGTCTGCACCGCCCGTGCCCGGTACGACCTACCGTTTTGAGCGCCTGCCATCCCAGCAAAACGTCCAGCAGGACCGCCTTGAAGAGATCACGCGCGCCAGCCTCGCCAAGGTCGGCATGGTGCTGCAGCCGCAGACCGCACGCTACAGCGTGCAGGTCATGTTCAATACCCAGTACCTGGAGCGCTTTCCGGATGACGGCTTCCTGTTTGGCGGACCCGGTCCGTTCATTGGTGGCCCCATGGGCGGGTATGGTTATGGCGGTTATGGATTTGGTTACCCCATGCGCTTTGGAGAACCCTATTACAAGCGTGACCTCAGCCTGTTGATGCGCGACCTCTCCAGCCAGAAAATCGTGTTTGAGACCCGTGCCTACCATGAAGGTGTGTGGGGCGACACGCGTGCGGTGTTGCCGGCCATGATGGACTCCGCCTTGCTGGGCTTCCCGCAGCCCGCTCCGGGAACGCGTCGCATCAACGTGGAAATACCCCGCTAGAAATGAAGTCCCCACGTTCGCTCACTTTGTGTAGCTCTTTGCCCCCCGAGGGGGCTGGCCTTGCCTGGGGCGGCCCTGCGCTGCGGCCGGACTGATGGCAGATCCAACCCGGGTCATTGCCATCAGGCACGGTGAAACCGCATGGAACGTGGACACCCGCATCCAGGGCCAGCTCGACATCCCGCTGAGCGCCACGGGGCGCTGGCAGGCCGAGCGACTGGGCAATGCGCTGAAGGACGAGCCCATCACCGCCATCTACGCCAGCGACCTGTTGCGTGCGTGGGAAACGGCGCAATACGTCAGCCGTGCCACCGGCATTGAAGTCACCAGGGAAGAGGCCTTGCGTGAACGCGGCTTTGGTGACTTTGAAGGCAAGACCTTTGCCGAAATTGAAACCTTGCTGCCCGAGCAGTCCATGCGCTGGCGCAAGCGTGACCCTGACTTTTCACCGGCAGGCGGCGAATCGCTGATTGCCTTGCGTGCCCGCGTTGTCGCAGCCGCAGAAAAACTGGCGGCGCGCCACCCCGGCGAATTGATCGCGATGGTCGGACACGGCGGTGTGATGGATGTGCTGTACCGCGCCGCGACACGGCTTGAAATACAGGCGCCCCGTACCTGGGCGCTGGGCAATGCAGCCATCAACCGCCTGCTGTGGACGCCGGAAGGCTTCACGCTGGTCGGCTGGGCAGACACCCACCATCTGGACGATGACGCGCTGGATGAAACCTCGACGTAAAACCAGAATCAATGCCGACGATCCACGTTAAAGACCATCTGGGACGCTTGCCCGGCCAGCCGGTCAGTGCCATAGACACGCCGGCCCTGGTCGTCGACCTGGACGCCATGGAACGCAACCTGGCCACCATGGCCGCATTTGCCGGCATGCACAACGTCAGGCTGCGACCGCACGCCAAGATGCACAAGAGCGCCGAGATTGCGAAACTGCAGATGGCCGCCGGTGCCGTTGGCGTCTGCGTACAGAAAACATCAGAGGCCGAAGCACTGGTGGCGGGCGGCGTCTACAACATTTTCATCACCAACGAGGTGATCGCACCGATCAAACTGGCGCGGATAGCCGCGCTGACACGCCTGGTGTTGCCGCATGACGGCCGCATCGCCGTGTGCGTGGACAGCATTGACGGCATCACGCGCCTGGCCACCATCATGAATGAGTCGCGCGCAGCATCCGGTATCGCGACAGAGATCAATGTCTTTATCGAAATCAACGTCGGCCACAACCGCTGCGGTGTCGAGCCCGGCCCGGCAGCCGTCGCACTGGCGCTTGAGATCCGCAAGCACCCGGCACTGAACTTCGCGGGCCTGCAGGCCTACCACGGCAAGGCGCAACACCTGCGCACGCCGGCAGAGCGTCGCATGGCCATCACCGACGCCATCGGGGCCGTCACGCAAACCCGCAAGCTGATTGAAGCCGAGGGCCTCAAGCCAGGCCTGGTCACAGGCGCAGGCACCGGCACCGCCGCGCTCGAAGCATCCAGCGGCGTCTATGGCGAGTTGCAGGCCGGTTCTTACCTTTTCATGGATGCCGACTACGCCGCCAACCATCGCGACCCCGGCCACCCGCGTTTTGAGCACGCACTGTTCGTCAAAACGCAGGTCATCAGCACCCACCCGGACAAGGGTTACGTGGTCTGTGACGCGGGCCACAAAAGCCACGCGATTGACTCCGGCATGCCCAAGGTGCACGCGTTCGGCGCACGCAATATTCTGGAATATTCCAACGGGGGCGACGAGCACGGCGTTCTCAAACCGACAGCCGGCAGCACCCGCCTGCCCAATCTCGGCAGCCTGCTGTGGCTGGTGCCAGGCCACTGCGACCCGACGGTCAACCTGCATGACGTGATGATCGGCGTGCGCGGCGGTCTGCTCAAGGGGACGGTGGAGCGCATCATCAAGGTCGATGCGCGCGGCGCGTTGACCTGAAGATTTCTAGTTGTTGTCCGTTGGCGGACCGGCTGCAACAATCTGCTCGTCGCGGGCAATACGCCCGTCGACCAGGTCGACCAACCGGTCGCAACGCGCAGCCATGCGCGGGTCGTGGGTGACGATCACAAAGGAGGTGCCGCGTTCGGCGTGGATCTGGCGCAGCAGCGCAAACACCTCGTTGGATGACGCCGTGTCGAGGTTGCCGGTCGGCTCGTCGGCCAGCACCAGCGGCGGTTGCTGCACCAGCGCCCGGGCAATGGCGACACGCTGCTGCATGCCGCCCGACAGCTCCGACGGCCGCTTGTCCATGGCGTTGGCCAGGCCCACGGCATCGAGCAACTCGCGCGCCCGCTCGCGCTGTACCGCGCTGACGCGTCCTTCGGTCATCATTGCCGGCAAGGTGACGTTCTCCAGTGCCGTGAAGGCCGGCAGCAGGTGGTGAAACTGGAACACAAAACCCAGCGTGCTGCGCCGCCGCAGCGTCAGTTCGGCGTCGCTCAGGCCCTGCACCGCCTCACCCTGCAGCAGGTAGCTGCCGGCGCTCATGCGTTCGAGGAGTCCGACGATGTTGAGCAGGGTGCTCTTGCCGGAGCCGGATGGTCCGATCAGCGCCATGAATTCGCCGTGCGCCACCTGCAGGCGCAGCCCGTGCAGTACCTCGGCCTCGTTGGGCTGGCCCACGTTGTAGCTTTTGCGCAGGTCGTCCAGCACGATCAGCGGGGTGGCGGGCGTTGCGGGGGCACCCATGCCTAGATCCTGATCGCCTGCGCCGGGTCCAGCGCCGCAGCGCTCCGTGCCGGCGCAATCGCGGCGAGCACACCGCACACCGTGGCCAGCAGCGCCACCCGGGCTGCGCTGGCCAGGGACAGGGTGATGGCAAAAAGCGGCAGGCCGTCGGCACCGCGTACAAAGGCTGTGAACAACCAGATCAGTACCACGGCCAGCAACACACCCAGCAGCGATCCCAGCGCGCCGACTACTGCGCCCTGGACCAGGAAGACCCGCAGGATCTGCCCGCGTGTTGCGCCCATGGCGCGCAGGATGCCGATCTCGCGGCGCTTTTGCACCACCGACACCACCAGCACGCTGGCAATGCCCAGCACCACCACAATCAGCACCACACCACGAATCACCGCCGTGCTGACCGACTGTGCATTCAGAGCAGACACCAGCTGCGCATTGGTTTCCTGCCAGCTTTCGACCTTGTAGGGAAATTCCCGGCGCAGGGACGAGGCGATCGTATCGGCGGCCCAGACATCGCTGACCTGCAGTTCAAGCACTGTGACGCCGCCGGGCAGGCCCAGCAGGTTCTGCGCGGCGCGCAGCGGCACGATGACGGTGCGCCGGTTCAGGTCCTTGACGCCAAGGTCCACCAGTGCGGTGACACGCACCGAATCGCTGACGGTGCCGGTGTTCACATTCAGGCGGTCGCCCACTCGCACGCCGAGGTCGCTGGCCAGCTCGCGGCCAATGATGGCTTCACCGGGGGCGAGCCGGGCCGTGCCGCTGACCACCTTGCTGCGCAGGCCGACGATGCGGTCATAACGGTCCAGATCCACGCCCATCAGCGCAATCGCCTGGGTGGCTTCGCCTCGCAAGGCCAGGCCGCCGCCCGACACCATGGGCGACACCGTCGCAACACCCGGGCGCTGCTCCAGCAAGGGCACCAGTGCCTGCCAGTTGGCGACCGAGCGCAGGCGCTGTGCCCGCGGCTGGGTGTCGCCCAGCACGGTGGTGTCCGCCGGGTCCGGCGCACGGGAGGGCTTGGGCACGTCGTCGGGCGCGCGCAGGCTGATGTGGGCCTGTGCGCCCAGCGTCTTGGCCACGGTGTTGCTTTGCAGGCCGCTGATCAGCGCCGAGATGTACGCGATCACCGCCACGCCGGCCGCCACCCCGACGATGATCAGCACGGTCTGCATCCGGCCCTCGCGCAGGAAGCGCCAGGCCACCAGCCATTCAAAACCAAGCCAGGATGCCATGCCGGTACCGTGCTTACCGCGCCACGGCGCTGCTCAGCGCCGCGCCCATGTCGGCGCCACCGGCGGGCGTCTGCGGCGTCGGGCCGGGTGTCCAGGTGACGAGCCTGGGGCGGACCCGGCCGCCGTCCTGCACATTGCCGCCAAGCAGCACCGGCTCGCCTTCATGCACGCCGTCCAGTACCTCGACCGCATCCAGCGTGCGCAGGCCCAAACGGAGCGCACGGGCTTCGGCGCGGCCGTCCTGCGCCACCAGCACTTTCGCAGCACTGCCCGTTGTTGTATCGCGCAAGGCCCGCAGCGGCAGCACCAGCGTCTTTTCGCGCCGGCCGGTTTCAACATCGACCGAAAGGGTCATGTCCTCGCGCAAAAAGCCAGGCGTATCGCCAGTCAGCGCCAGCTTGACCTCGATGGCGCCGCGCTGGGCGTCCACGGCGGGCGCAATGCTCAGCACGCGGGCGGCAAAAGGCTGGCCGGCAAAGGCATCGGCCACGACCGAGGCTTTCTGCTCGACCCGCAACTGGTCCAGGAAACGTTCATCCACCTGCGCCACCAGTTGGGTCGGCCCGGCCAGCGCAAGGCTCAGCAGGGCGGCGCCCGGCTGCACGATTTGCCCCGGTTCGACCGTGCGGGTCAGGACCCGCGCCGCCGTGGGGGCCCGCACAGCAGCCTGCGCCAGCCGCACCTGCGCGACCACTGTGGCCGCGGCCGCCTGGGCCACCTGGGCCTGGGCTTGCGCCACGTCGGTCCCGCCATCGTCGTTGGCGCCGGCCTGCGCCTGCGCACCGGCCAGCTGGCCGCGCGCGACATCCACGGCGCGCTGTTTGTCGTCCAGGGTGGCGGCGCTCAAAAACCCCTGCGCCACCAGTTGCCGGGTGCGTGCCAGGTCGGCCTCGGCGGCGCGCAGTGTGGCTTGCGCCTGCAGCAGTTGTGCATTGGCGGCGGCGCGGCCGGTGCTGCGCAAACCGGCCAGGCGTGCCTGGGCCTGCTTTTCGGCGGCGCCGGCCTGGGCCAGTGCCGCCTGCAACTCGGCGGTTTCAAGCTGAATCAATATCTGGCCCGCCTGCACCTGCTGGCCTTCAACCACCAGCACCTGGGCCACACGGCCGGTTGCCGTGCTGCCCACGTTGACACGCGAGAGTGTGGCCACGCGGGCTGAAAACTGCAGGGTTCGCACCAGAGGTGCAAGCCTCACTTCAAGGGCATCGACAGCAGGTGCGCGCAGCAGAACCGCAGCTGTCACCGCGCCGGCCACCAGAACAGCGCCTGCCGCCCAGCGCCAGCGGTGCTTCAGCAAAAGCGTCTTCCAGTGAAGGGGCGTTTCCACCTCAGGACTCGAACAGGCCGCTGGCCGTTTGCGGCGGCGCCACACCCAGGTGCCTGTACGCCGCCAGCGTCGCGATGCGTCCGCGCGGTGTGCGCTGCAGATAGCCCTGCTGGATCAGGTAGGGCTCGATGACATCTTCAATCGTGTCGCGCTCTTCGCCAATGCTGGCAGCGATGTTGTCGAGGCCCACCGGGCCGCCGTCGAAACGGTGGATCACGGCTTCCAGCAGTTTGCGGTCCATCACGTCAAAGCCTTGCGGGTCCACGTCGAGCATGGCAAGCGCCTTGTTGGCGATGTCGAGTGTGATGTGGCCCGTGCCCTTGACGTCGGCATAGTCGCGCACGCGGCGCAGCAGGCGGTTGGCAATACGCGGCGTGCCGCGTGAACGGCGGGCAATCTCGAAACCGCCGTCCTCATCCATGGGCGCCTTGAGCAGCGCGGCGCTGCGCTTGACGATCCGGGCCAGTTCATCCGAGGTATAAAACTCCAGCCGGGCCACGATGCCAAAACGGTCACGCAGCGGGTTGGTCAGCATGCCGGCGCGCGTGGTGGCGCCCACCAGCGTGAACGGCTGCAGATCAAGCTTGATGCTGCGCGCCGCCGGGCCTTCACCGATCATGATGTCGATCTGGTAGTCCTCCAGCGCGGGGTACAGAATTTCTTCAACCACCGGGCTCAGGCGGTGAATCTCGTCGATGAACAGAACGTCATTCTTTTCAAGATTGGTCAGCAGCGCGGCCAGGTCCTTGGGCTTTTCAAGCACCGGGCCGGAAGTCTGCCGCAGGTTGACGCCGAGTTCATGCGCAATGATGTGCGACAGCGTGGTCTTGCCCAGGCCAGGCGGGCCAAACAGCAGCACATGGTCCATCGCCTCGCTGCGTTTTCTGGCGGCGCCAATAAAGATCTCGAGCTGGTCACGCACCTTGGTCTGGCCGACGTACTCGTCAAACAGCTTGGGGCGCAGCGCACGTTCAATCGCCTCTTCGTTCGGTGAAGCGGGCACGGCAGACATCACGCGCTTTTCGGGCGGCGTGCCGGGCATGAAGTCGTCGGTTTGTATCGTCACAACGCGAATTCATTCATAGTGGGTCCACATGCGCAGGACGCGAACGGTTTTTTCTTTGGCAAAGAC
>JAZKCB010000165.1:0-3272 GCA_040388335.1 Pseudomonadota bacterium
GCATTTTTGGATCGTCGCGCCTGCTGGGCAATGTGAACGGTGGTTCCAACTATCTCTACACCTACGTCGAAACCGCTTTTTGATCAATCGTTGATGGGCTCGCGGGAGAGTGCTGGGGCGGGTTCAGGCCGGCCGGTTTTCAACATTGCTTGAAGCAATGACGCCGCCGCCCAGGCACACCTCGCCTGCGTAAAGCACCGCTGACTGCCCGGGTGTTACTGCCCATTGCGGATCAGTGAACGCAAGCTCGCATGTGACGATTCCTGCGTCGAGCATGCGGCAGGCAGCGTCGGCTTGCCGGTAGCGCGTCTTTGCGGCGATGTTCCTGCTGGTGGGGGCTGTCCCGGCAACCCAGCTGCAGTCCTGCGCGCTGAGTTGCGTCGACAGTAACCATGGGTGATCGTGTCCCTGGACCACCCAGAGGGTATTGCTGTCCATGTCCTTGCGCGCCACAAACCAGGGCTCGTGTTCGCCCACGCCACGCTGGCCACGTGCCTGTGCCGCTTTCAGGTCTGCGCCTTTGGCCTTCACGCCGCCAATACCCAGACCCTGACGCTGGCCGAGTGTGTAGAACGACAGCCCGACATGTTCACCCAGAACACGGCCGGTATCGCTTTTGACAAGGCCAGGAACTTTGGCAATGTAGCGGTTGAGAAAGTCACGAAACGGCCTCTCGCCAATAAAACAGATACCCGTCGAATCTTTCTTCTTCGCATTCGGCAGGCCGATTTCGTCAGCAATGCGCCGCACCTCGGTCTTGTGCAATTCGCCCACGGGGAACAGCGTTTTTGACAACTGTGCCTGGTTGAGACGGTGTAAGAAATAACTCTGGTCCTTGGCGGGATCCAGGCCTTTGAGCAGCTCGTGCAGACCGGTGTTTTCGTTCAGCCTGACCCTTGCGTAATGGCCGGTTGCAATCTTTTCTGCGCCCAGGCGCATGGCATGGTCCAGGAAGGCCTTGAACTTGATTTCTGCATTGCAGAGGATGTCGGGATTTGGCGTGCGCCCGGCCTGGTATTCGCGGAGGAATTCGGCAAACACACGGTCCTTGTAGTCGGCTGCAAAATTGACGTGCTCGATCTCGATGCCGATCACGTCAGCGACTGCTGCGGCATCCACGAAGTCAATGTTGGACGAGCAGTATTCGCTGTCGTCATCATCTTCCCAGTTCTTCATGAAGATGCCGATGACTTCATGCCCCTGCTGTTTGAGCAGGTACGCCGTGACTGCGGAGTCCACCCCTCCGCTCAGACCCACGACGACACGCTGTTTTGGCATTGATGTACCCATGCCTGATTATCCTGCGAGTCAAAAGTCCCCGGAGGGGCCGGGGATGCCTAGTGGTGCAGGAAGACCGACGGGTCCGTGGTAATGAGCTCCAGCGGGTAGCGCTTGCCAGCAAGGTAATCCTCCACGCAGCGCAGCAGCAGGGGGCTGCGATGTGTTTCGGGCGACGCCCTGAGTTCGTCAATGTCCAGCCATAGCGTGCGAACGATGCCTTCATCGAGAGCCTGCCCGGCGACATGCTCGCCAAGCTCTCCGCAGAAGGCAAAACGCAGGTAGGTAATGTCCAGCGGGTCTTCCCTGGCAGAACCCGTGCGTTCAAAGCGTGAGAGATAAACGCCGACGGTGGCCGTGGGCTTGAAGTGAAAGGCGGTCTCCTCCAGCGTCTCACGGATGCAGGCATCCAGCGGGCTTTCGCCCGGGTCAAGATGACCGGCCGGGTTGTTGATCTTCAGGCCATCGCGGGTCTGCTCTTCGACCAGCAGGAATTTCTGTACGCCGTCAATGGTGCGTGCGATGACCGCTGCGACCGTGACATTGGGTTTCCAACGTGAGTTCATGGGGAAATTATCGGTCTGGTTTTTGACAGGGGGGTGATCTCGTGTGGCGGGGAAAATCCCTGCGCAAAGCTGGCTCGCAGGTGTTCTACAAAACACTGCACGGCCTTGGGTACCTGCGGCGACCAGGGGCGCAGGGCATAAATGCGTTCGCCGAAAAAGCCCTGAACCTGCCAGTCGGGCAATACGGGGACGAGTTGGGGCTGATGACCGATGGCCGGCAAACTGAAGTCAGGCAGCAGGCCTATGCCCAGCCCTGCCAGCAAGGCATCGCGCAGCACCTCGCTGTTGTTGGCCTTGAGGATGCCCCTGACGTTGACCCCGACCAGTTCGGCGAGGGCTTTGCGTTTGCCCGGTTTCGCAAATGTCCAGTTGCCAGCGTGGCCACCCAGGTACAACAGGCAATCGTGTGCTGCCAGATCAGCCGGGTGTTTGGGTGTGCCGTGCTGCTTGAGGTAGTCGGGGCTGGCCAGCAGGATGGAGCGGGTTTCACACAGGGTCCAGGCCACATGCGTCTCGGGTGGGGTGCTGGTGTGGCGTATGGCGAGGTCAAACCCTTCGTTGGCCAGATTGACGAAGCGGTCGGTCAGCTCCAGCTCAATCTGGATTTCCGGGAAAGCCTTGAGAAAGCCTGCCACGCACGGCGCCAGGTGCTGCCGGCCCAGCGCCACGGGGGCTGTGACGCGAACAAGTCCGCGCGGCGTGCCCGCCAGGTCGCGCGCCGCGCTGTAGCTTTCGCTGATTTGCGCAAAAGCCGGCAGCATGTCGTTGACCATCTGCTGGCCGGCTTCTGTCAGGCCGACAGAGCGGGTGGTGCGGCGCACCAGGGACACGCCTGCGGAACGCTCCAGCTCGCTGATCCGCATGCTGGCCGACGCCTTGGAAACACCCAGTCGCCTTGCTGCTTCGGTAAAGCTGCGTGTTGCCGCCAGCACCGTCAGAAGGTGCAGGTCGGCAACCAGCGGCGCGATTTGGTCGGTAGACATGCAGCATTATTGTTCATTTGGATGAACAATGAAATCACAAACCCGGGCTTATCAACGGGCCGCCGCAGTCATAGACTTCTACAGCAGGGTGTTTTGGCGCCCGAAATGCACCACCCAGAGACAAACACCCAACTCAAGGAATCAGACATGAGCTCATCACCATCGGCCATCGGCCATTTTGTTAACGGCCAGGCGGTGGCAGGCACCTCCGGCCGCAGCCAGGATGTTTTTAACCCGGCTACCGGCGCCGTGACGGGCAAAGTCGCGCTGGCCGGTGTGAAGGATGTTGATGCAGCCGTGGCTGCCGCGCAGGCGGCGTTCCCGGCCTGGAGCGACCTGCCGCCACTGCGCCGTGCGCGCGTGATGTTCAGGTTTCTGGAACTGCTCAACGCCAACAAGGACAAGCTGGCCCACATGATCACGGCCGAGCACGGCAAGGTGTTCA
>JAZKCB010000166.1:0-6259 GCA_040388335.1 Pseudomonadota bacterium
CGCCGGTGAGCATGGCGAGATCCAGGTGCGCGGCTGGAACGTCATGCGCGGCTATTACAAGATGCCCGAAGCCACCGCCAAAGCCTTCAGCCGCGACGGCTGGCTCAAGACCGGCGACCTCGGTGAGATGAACGCCGAGGGACGCGTGCGCATGGTCAGCCGCCTGAAGGACATGTACCGGGTCGGCGGTGAAAACGTCGCACCGTCGGAAGTTGAAGAAGTGCTGCACGCCCACCCGGCCGTGCGCCAGGCGCAGGTCATCGGCGTGCCTGATGCGCGCCTGGGTGAAGTCACCGGCGCCTTCGTGCTGCTGAAAGAAGGCCAGGTGGCCGGGTCTGAAGAGCTCATCGACTGGTGCCGGGAGCGCGCCGCCAACTTCAAGGTGCCGCGTTACCTGGAAATCGTGGACACCTTTGAAAACATTGGCATGACCGGCAGCTCAAAAGTGCAAAAGAACAAGCTGCGCGAGCATGCCATCGCGCTGTGGAAGCTGGCGCCCGCAAAGGCCGCAGCATGAGCACGGACGATGTGATGTCTGCAGACCGCGACGTGGTGCTGTGTGAATGTTTTGCCCGTGATGGCCTGCAGCACGAGACGACGATGCTCACGGCAGCGCAGAAGGTCGGGCTGATCAGCCGCTTTGCCAACATCGGCTTTGAGCGGGTTGAGGCCACTTCCTATTCCAACCCCAAGGTTATTCCCCAGTTTGGCGATGCGAGCGAAGTCCTCAAAACGCTGCCGCGCAAGCCCGGTGTGTTCTACAAGGCGACCTGTGCCAATGTGCGCGCCGTCGAGCGCGCGGTGGCCGACCAGGCCCAGGGTTTTGGTGCCAATGAGATCAGCCTGCTGGTCAGCGCCACCGACACGCATTCGCTGAAGAACCTGGCGCGCACGCGTGAAGACCAATGGGCCAACATTGCCGACATGGTGGCGGCCGCCGGCGGGCGCTTTCGCCTTGTCGGCACCATCTCCATGGCCTTCGGTTGCCCGTTTGAAGGCCATGTTGACCCCGGTGCTGTCATGCGGGACGCGGAACGCTTTGCCGCCCTTGGCGTGCGTCATGTCACCCTGGGCGACACCACGGGCGTCGCCACACCGCTGACCACCCGCGCCCTTTTCAGGCGCATGGCGGCGGAGCTGCCCGAGGTCCAGGCCATCGCTCATTTTCACGACACACGCGGCACGGGCATCGTCAACTATGTCGCGGCGCTCGATGCCGGCGTGCGCTATTTCGATTGCGCCTTTGGCGGCGTGGGGGGCCACCCGGTCAAGGTCAAGTACGGCGGCGGCCACACCGGCAATGTCACGACCGAAGACCTGGTTGATTTGTTTGAAGCCATGGGCGTGCGCACCGGCATTGACCGCAGGCAGTTGCTGGCCGTTGCCGCCGAATGCGAAGCCGCGCTGGGCCGGGAGCTGCAGGGACGGGTCACGCGCAGCGGGCTCAATCCCCTGAATCCGCTGGACCCGTGAACCTGATCTCCGCTTGATAATTGACCGCGTCATGAACACAAACCCCTTGCCCGACGCCGCACCCTTTACCGACTGGATGGGCGTCATCCAGATCTCGTCGGCACAAGGTGAAGTCGTGCTGCAACTGCCCCCGCGTGGCGAGATCAACAATCGGCGCGGTGTCGTCCACGGCGGCGCGCTCGCCACCTTGCTGGACAGCGCCATGTCCCGCGCTGCACGCACCCTCGCCGACGGCATGGAGCTGGGGGGAACCATCGACCTGCATGTGCAGTTCATGCAGCCCGCCACCGGCACGCTCACCGCCAGAGGCAGCGTTGAATCTTCCACCCGAACGCTGGCTTTTTGCCGGGGTGAAGTGCGCGATGAGGCCAACACCCTGGTCGCTACCGGGATTGCCACACTGCGCCTGCGCCGCCCTTGTTAAATCCGGCGGCCCGTGCGCTCTGTCTGCCCGTTAATCCACTATGCTCTGGCCTGACTTCCACCCCGCCGTCCGGCATCACCCCGCATGACTTCACCTGACCGCCAGCCGCCCGCCAACCTCAAGGAACTGTTTTCCTTTCGCCTCAACGTGCTCGCCCACATGTCCAGCAAGATCGCGGCGCTGGTCAATGAGCAGGAGTTCGAACTCGATTCCCGCGAATGGCGAATCATCGGCCTGCTCGGCGCTTTTTCACCTTTCTCATTGCAGGCCCTGGCGCGCGAAGTCAATGTCGACAAAAGCCAGGCCAGTCGCATCGTCTCCAGCATGATCGAGCGTGGGCTGCTGCAGCGCGGTGCCGACGAGAGCGACGGGCGCGGTGTGCAGCTGTCACTGACCCCCAAAGGCAAAGCGGTTTATCGAAAGGTCTTTCCCAAAGCGGTCAAACGCAATGAGGATCTGCTGTCGGTGCTCGATGAGAAAGACCGGCAGTCGCTGGAGCGCATCCTCACGCAACTGACCGACAGGGCAGGGGCGATGCTGGGTGAAGCACGGCTGAAAACCCGCGGCAGGTAGCCTGCACCTGACGCGCAGACCGCCTTGGGCTCAGCCGGCAAATGTTAACCTGCGAATTAACATTTTTGCTCCTGGCGGCTCTGGAACACGATTTCCAGGCTTTTGAAGCCCAAAAACATCAAAAAATGGCTGTGTTTACCTGCCAAAAATGCCTCCGGGCCAATAAATACGGGCGTGAGAAGCTATTAAATATGTAGCGTTTGACGACGCCATTCTGAACCTGCGCTGCGCCCTGCAGTTCGCAGGCCCCTCTGCGGCACCTCTGCGGCGCAGGTGCGCGAGAAAAAAGTTGCCGGGCAAGGCAGGCAAACCGCCCACACCCGTCGACTATCGATAGCTGCCTTGCTGGGGCGTTTTTGATGGTCATTCGATGGCGGCTTCAGGCATGTAGGCAAATGCCTACGGGCGCAAGCCCCCCGTTCCGGTGGTGGGGTTATGCGTTCAGGCGCACACTGAACACATCGTGGCAGAGGCCCTGGAATATCTGGCCAGCCATACCCTCAACCGGAGACAGCATATGCAGGTTTTACTCAACACCGACCACCACGTAGACGGACGCCAGGAGATGGCAGACCACCTGAGCAAGGTTGTCAAAGAGGCCTTGCACCGTTTTGGCGACAGCATCACCCGCGTTGAAGCCCACCTCTCGGACGCCAACAGCCATGTCAAAACCACGCCTGACGAAATTCATTGCACGCTGGAGGCGCGCGTTGCCGGGCAGGAACCGATTGTGGTCAAGGATCACGCAGACACGGCCCACCAGGCCATCAACGGCGCGGTGGGCAAGTTGAAGAGGGCGGTGACGACAGCGTTTGAAAAGCACGACCCGCGCCGCGCAGGCCAGGCCCCACGCGACGAACTGCTGGCAGATGTTTCTGCCGACGACAGCGCCAGCACCTCATAAACGCCTTGCCGTGACGGCATCGCGCCGGGTGCATGAGCACCCGATGGTGACTCTTCAGGGCGGTTTAAAAATCAGAAGTGCGGTGGCAGGTCGTCGCGCAGGTTGCGCGGCATGCCACTTGCCAGATCTGCGGCAGGTTGCTTGAGCTCGGCCACCTCCCGTATCAGCATGTCGATCTGTTGCTGCTGGCGAATGATGACCTTGTCGAGTTGCTCGATCAGGTCTTCAGAAAAGCTGGCCTTGATTTCCAGGTTGGTCAGGCGCCGCTCAGCGTCATGGGCGTAATTTACAGGTTCCATGCCCCTATTGGACATGAAGTGGGAACCGGGCGGTCATCTCCTGATCACACGCCCACACAAGGATGAAAAATGCGCATTTTCAGGGAGCCCAGATGACCCAGCCCGGCAAGCAGCGAGGCAGCAAGCCAGTACCCCGAAAAAAGCCAGCCAGGTCATCGGCAGCATCTGCTGCAACGCCCGCACTGCGTGAGGCTGATCAGGAATGCATTCTTGTACTGCAGGGCGGCGGTGCATTGGGGGCTTACCAGGCAGGTGTTTTTCAAGGGCTGTGCACGGCTTACCGTGAGCCGACCTGGGTCGCCGGTATTTCAATCGGCGCGTTCAATGCCGCACTCATCGCGGGCAATCCGCCTGCATCGCGTCTGGCCAGGCTCAAGGAGTTCTGGGAACTGCTCAGTTCATCTTCCACCGGCCCTTCGCTCATCCCGCCGCCTGCCAATGCGGCCGCGCGGCAGGCGCTCAATGAAGCCAGCGCCACGCAGGTCATGCTGTTTGGTGTGCCGGGTTTCTTCAAACCGCGCTTTCCGCCCGCGCCGCTGCAGCCGCAGGGCACGCCTGGGGCCATCAGCTACTACGACACCACGCCCATGCTGCAAACGCTTGAGCGCCTGGTGGACTTTGACCTTATCAACAACGGCACGGTGCGGCTGTCGGTCGGTGCGGTCAACGTGCGCACCGGCAACTTCGAATATTTTGATTCTGCCAAACAGCCGCTGGACGCACGCCACATCATGGCCAGCGCCGCGCTGCCGCCGGGCTTTGCGCCGGTCGAGATTGATGGTGAGCATTACTGGGACGGCGGCATTGTCTCCAACACCCCGTTGCAATACGTGCTTGACCAGCCGGGCAAAAAACGGCGGCTGGTGTTTCAGGTTGACCTGTTTGCAGCCACCGGCGCCTTGCCCGCCACGCTGGGCGAAGTCATCGAACGTGAAAAAGATATCCGCTTTTCAAGCCGTACCCGGCTGAACACCACGATGGAGATGGACCGCCAGGTCATGGCGCAGGCCGCGAAGCGCCTGCTTGAAAAGCTACCCGCATCCCTGCGCCATGACCCGGACGCCAAGGCGCTGTCAAACATGCGCTGCGAAAGCGCTGTCGATGTCGTGCACCTCATCTACCGCAGCAAGCACTATGAAAGCCAGTCGAAAGACTATGAGTTTTCGCGCCTGTCGATGCAGGAGCACTGGGCCAGCGGCCATGCCGACATGGCGCACACCCTGCGTGACCCGCGCTGGCTGAACAGGGCACGCAACGAGTACGGTGTACACGTGTATGACCTCACGTCCGACGGCCCCTCTTCAGCCAGGTGATTTTTGGCTACCTGATTTTTCTATCAACCTCCACACCACAAGGACACCCCATGAAACTCAAGGACAAAGTCTGCATCGTCACCGGCGCCGCCAGCGGCATTGGCAAAGAGATCGCGCTGACTTATGCACGCGAAGGCGGCAAGATCGTGATTGCCGACCTCAACAAGGCCGCCGCACAGGCAGCCGCTGACGAGATCACCAAAGCTGGCGGCACCGCCATGGCTGTGGCGATGGACGTGACCAATGAAGACCAGGTCAACGCCGCCGTCGCTGAAGCCGTGGCTGCGTTTGGCGGTGTGGATGTGCTGGTCAGCAATGCCGGCATCCAGATCGTGCACCCGGTTGAAGAGTTCCCCTTTGCCGACTGGAAGAAGATGCTCGCCATTCACCTCGACGGCGCCTTCCTCACCACCAAGGCCTGCCTGCCCCACATGCAAAAGTCGGGCAGGGGCGGCAGCATTATTTACATGGGCTCGGTGCACTCCAAAGAAGCCTCGGTGCTCAAGTCGGCCTACGTCACGGCCAAGCACGGGCTGATTGGTCTGTGCAAGACGGTGGCTAAAGAAGGCGGCAAATACGGCATTCGCGCCAACGTCATCTGCCCGGGCTTTGTACGCACGCCGCTGGTTGAAAAGCAGATTCCCGAGCAGGCCGCAGCACTCGGCATCAGTGAAGACGACGTGATCAAAAAAGTCATGCTGAAAGAAACGGTCGACGGCGAATTCACCACCGTTAAAGACGTGGCCGAGGTGGCGCTGCTGTTCGCAGGCTTTGAGTCAAATGCGCTGACGGGTCAATCGCTGGTCGTCAGCCACGGCTGGTTCATGCAGTAAAGTTTGCGGTCTGGCGGCGCTGCGGGTTCTGGCGCTGCCCCCACTTCCTTGAGCACCGTTGAACACGGAGGCCGCACATGACGCTTGAAGCCCTTCTCGCCTACGCCCACATTCTTGCCATCCTGACCATGGTGGTGTTTCTGGCCAGCGAGGCCGCGCTGTGCCGGGCGCGGTGGCTCAATGCCGCAGTGATTGAGCGGCTTGCCAAAATTGATGCGGTGTACGGCCTCGCCGCCATGCTGGTGCTGGCGACGGGCATCGCCCGCACCTGGTGGGGCGTCAAGGGCACAGCCTGGTACTGGACCAATCCGCTGCTGCACGTAAAGGTCACACTGTTTGTCGTGATGGCCCTGTTGTCCATCAAACCCACCATCACCTTCATTCGCTGGCGCAAGGAACTGCGCGCCACCGGCAAGCTGCCCGACGAAGCGCAGATCAAG
>JAZKCB010000167.1:0-2177 GCA_040388335.1 Pseudomonadota bacterium
TGTTTGACTGGACGGCTGCATAGCCTGTCATGCTGTAAACTGACATTAGTAGTACGCTTTTTGTAATAACGGGGCCGCAAAAGCAGATAAAGCCAGTGTTATGTGGCTTTTTTAACGTCTGCTCATTCAAATTATGTCAAAGGTCAAACCAGCACCATTGCCGCCCGATACCGTGATCGGTGGCTACCGGGTTGTTCGCAAACTGTCTGCCGGTGGTTTTGGTGTAGTTTACTTGGCCGTCGACAACGAGGGCCAGCAGGTCGCCATCAAGGAGTACCTGCCCTCGTCCCTCGCAGGCCGCCCGCCCGGTGAGTTGCTGCCACAGGTGCAGCCCGACAAGCTCTCGCTTTACCGCCTTGGCCTCAAGAGTTTTTTTGAAGAAGGCCGCTCGCTCGCGCAGATCTCGCACGGCTCGGTGGTCAGCGTGCTGAACTTCTTTCGCGAAAACGAAACCGTCTACATGGTGATGAATTACCTGGAAGGCGGCACCCTGCAGGACTTCATCATCACCGCGCGGGACCTCAAAAAACAGAAGGTGTTCCGCGAGTCCACCATCCGCTCGCTGTTTGATGAAATCCTGCGCGGGCTGCGCATCGTGCACCAGCACAAGATGCTGCACCTGGACATCAAGCCGGCCAACATCTTCATCACCGACGACAACCGCGCCGTCATGATCGACTTCGGCGCGGCACGCGAAGTGCTGAGCAAAGAGGGCAATTTCATACGCCCCATGTACACCCCGGGCTTTGCTGCGCCGGAGATGTACCGTCGTGATTCGTCAATGGGACCGTGGACTGACATCTACGCCATAGGCGCCTGCATCTACGCGACCATGCAGGGGTACCCGCCGAACGATGCGCCCCAGCGGCTTGAAAAAGACCGTCTGTCGCTTGCGCTGTCCCGTTTGCGCGGTGTGTATTCAGATAACCTGATTGAAGTCGTAGAGTGGTGCATGTCCCTCGATCCGCTGTCGCGCCCACAGTCCGTGTTTGCCCTGCAAAAGGAGTTGAGCCGCGAGGGCGAGCGCCGCTATACCAAACTGACGGTCAGCGAGAAGGTGCGGCTGCAGTTCGACAACATGGTGTCGGACACCAAAAAAACGGCACGCAAAGCCACCGGCTTCGCAACACGATTTAAATGAAGTTTTCGGTCTTCCAGGTCAGCCGTAAAGGCGGACGCAAAAACAACGAAGACCGCATGGGCTATTGCTACACGCGTGAGTCAGGCCTTTTTGTGCTGGCCGATGGCATGGGCGGCCACCCGGAAGGCGAAGTCGCCGCGCAACTCGCCTTGCAGACCATCTCTGCGCTCTACCAGCGTGAAGCACGGCCCGTTATCGAAGACACCACAGAGTTTTTGTCCGCAGCCCTGATGGCCGCGCACCACCAGATCATTCGTTATGCCAGCGAAAAAGGCATGCTTGACACCCCCCGCACCACGCTGGTTGCCTGTATTTTGCAAGGCACGGGCGCGACGTGGGTCCACTGCGGCGACTCGCGCCTCTATGTTGTGCGCGACGGAGAAATGCTCACGCGCACACGCGATCACTCTTACCTTGAGCAGCAAAGCGCCGGCGTGATCAAGCTGGATCGCGTCAACCGCAACATCCTGTTCACCTGCCTGGGTTCACCGACCAAGCCGGTGTTTGATGTGGCGGGCCCTGTGGTGCTGCAGCAGGGCGACAAATTGCTGCTGTGCTCGGACGGCCTCTGGGGCAGCCTCAGTGATGCAGAAATCGTCAGGCAACTGGCGGCCAAGGGCGTGTCCGATGCGGTGCCCGACCTGGTTGAAAGCGCCCTGAAGGCCGGCGGCGAGCACAGCGACAACGTGACGGTGCTCGCGATGGAGTGGGAAACACCCGACGTGTTTGAATCCACCCGCGGTGTGTCAACCGACAGCATCATGGATGGCGTGTTTGCGTCCACCATTCAGGCCGGCGGCTTTGATGCCGGGGCCGGCGAAGATGACCTGGATGAAGCGGCGATTGAACGCTCAATTGCCGAAATCAACGAAGCCATTCGCCGCTCGGCCGCACGCAAGGCCTGATGTCCTGCTGACTTTCCGCTAAAGCGGCGTTCGCCGGGCTTTCTACAATAGTGGTCATACGCTGTTTCCCCAGCTTTCTTTTCCTTCCATTTTTCTTCCTCGCGGCAAGACCGCCAGAAACTCCGAAAGAG
>JAZKCB010000168.1:0-1663 GCA_040388335.1 Pseudomonadota bacterium
TTGAAAAACGCTACGCGAGCTTAACTGTGTGTCCGTGAGATTGGGGGAATCCCAGATTTTCGGACCTCCCGAATTTCTCCAGGTCGCAGCGGACGATTACGCTCCTTAACTTTTTTCCGCAGCCAGCTTTCAAGCGCAGGAAATCGCCTGAGAAGTTGTCCCATCGCACCGCTGGCGTTTTTGCTAAAAAGTACAGAGGTGGCTTTGACCTTCACTTCCCGGACATAAACCTTCAGATGTTTGAACGGTATAAGCCCTCTCAGGCCCTCAATGCGGCCGTCGCTTGCCTTGGAAATAACCCGTTGAAATAGGCGATAAAGCTGTTTGGGATCGACACCGGTCAGAGTCTCAATTTGGCGTAGTGAAACATTCTTTTCGACCACAAACAACCGATAGGCCTCGAGATTACTTCTGTATGCTTCCTTAATATCAAGCCGATGGGCAAATGCTGATTCATCTACCGTGGGAAGCTGCTCAAAGTCTGAAAGAATTTCCGGGACTGAGTTTCGATCAAATCGCGTTTGACCGAAAAGAAAAGCCCGCGGCGTGCTCATACGCGACTGACCTCAGTTGTGGGGGCCAACGGCGTCGTCTCAATGGACTTGCATCGGACTTTGCCTTGAGCAAGAAGGGTAAAAACGGCGGCACGGACAAGCATGGCGTCCGTGTTTGCGAGCTTGTTCTCAAAATCGCGCAGCTCCCATTTGGCAGGCATCAATTCAGCGCATTGATCCAGCAGCCCGTCTGACACCTGCCCTTTGTGAGATATGAGATGGCGCAGGACGGTGGACCAGTTGTCGTAACGAATGCGCTTTCTTTCGAAATCGTCAACCAAAACCTCTACGAGCTTGCCCTTGCAATCGGTAACCCACTTGCTGAAGTCTTCAAAGGCCAGCTTCTTCTTTTCTTTGTCCCACGCTTCAGATTGTTTTGTGAGCAGATAAAAGGTGGGCGTGCCGCCCTTAATCGCCCAAAAATCTATCACCTTGGCAGGCTTGCTCTCGGGAATAACCAAAGGCCTCTCGCACAAAGCCGATACTTCAAAATCTGCCTCTAGGTCGATGAAAAGGCAGAGCGCACCCTTCCCGTATAGGGTCATACGGCGATGGGCCTTCAGGCTGTACACATCGAAACGGTACGCGCCATGAGGCCTACGGTTTTCGGCAGGTGTCTCATATATGAGTGCCATGATTCAACCAGGTTAGACGCCCCAATTGGCTGCTTTTTCCCATCCAATGTCAACTTCTCTTCCTACAGTTTGGAAAAGAAACTGCCAACACGCTCACCTAAACCCTTGCGTGCATTGGATTTTCTGGCGTTCCGGCCCAAAATGGATGATGCGGCATATTGAACAAGGACCATGCTTTGCAACAATTAGTAACCGAATCCGCCATTTGGCAATTTCTTTTCCGATTCAACGGAAAAGAAAATGTTGTGCAGACACGGGCCTGCGCAGCTAAAAGCCAAATTTGGACGTTGGCAAAATCATTTCGTCGGATGATGATTGACCCGCTTGCCCCTGCACGCTGGCAAACTGTCTGGATGAAAGAAATGCTTATCTCTACTTCTGCCAGTCAATCGGCACAACCTGTATACCGCTGGGCAAGCCGGGCTCGATCGCTGGCTGCAGCACTACTTGTCACGGCAGTCGCAGTCACCGGCG
>JAZKCB010000168.1:1763-3871 GCA_040388335.1 Pseudomonadota bacterium
AAGTATTGCCGCGCTGAATCCGACACGACGCCTACCGTGCTGAACGTCAATATTGGCAAAAAGACCGAGCAGGAACTGGCGGACACGTTCGCGCTTGAATTCGCGTTTCGCCTTGCCGCTGCGACGCCGGGCTATTTTTCAGCCCAGCTCAACTCCGACAAGGGCCCGTTGGGCACCAGCAACTACCGCATCGAACTGCGTGCAGTGCCCTTGCCTGACAACAAAACCTTCATGCACCTGCGCTATTCCTATGGCTATGGCATGGCGGGAAAGCTGGCCATGCAGGCCTACCTGGCAACGCTGGGCAGCGGCAAGGTCGGTTTTACCCAGGTCAGCCAGGGCCAGAAGCAGTCCTATGTCACCGGACTGCGCGGCGCGGTAGAGCGCAACACCATGCGCTATTACCTGGCCATTGACGCCTATCTTGCTTCCCTTGGCCGCCCTGCGGACCAGCAGTTCAATGCGCGCCTGGACCACTGGTTCACCGCCACCGAGCAATACGCCAGGCAGCTGCATGAGGTCGACAAAGGCAGTTACCTCGTCATGAAAAAGAACGAATACCAGCGCCAGCAAAACGGCCTGGCCAATTAAACCCGGCCAGAGTTTGCGCTGGGTTGCGCGGCTCGGTCAGTCGAGTCTTACACCAGAGGCGAAGCATCCCTACAGGCTGCGACGTCATGCGGCTACTTGCCGCGGTCATCCAGATGGGTATCGTTTGCGGAAGAGCTTGATCCACAAGCTCTCGCGCTCTACAACCAGGAACGATCATGACCATTGCAAGCGGGCATTCAGGCCGTCTGGCTTCAACCTCTACCTCTCGTTCCACAGGTCTTTCAGGCCATGCCCGCAACGGCGCCCCGAGGGTTGCGGCCTTTGCCCTCCTGGCGGCACTGGCGCTGTTTGCCGGTTCAATTCTTCTCCCGGACAACCTGTCGCAAATTGCCCTTGACCTGATGAGCTGGTGCTTGGTCGGCGCGCTCGCGGCGGGTATTTTGTTTGCAAGCGTCAAGCTGCTCGAAAGCGTCCTGGACCTGTAAGCCGTAGCGCTTGTGGCGGGGCGTGCCCTGCCCTGAATTCGCCTTTTTAATTTTTAATCCCCACCCTCCAGGAAACCCAATGTCAGCACCCAAGCGCAAAGCCGCCGGCCCCGCCAAGCCACTCGATGGCGCCAAAGCCAAGCAGCAACAGCTTGAGACCTTTACCGACAGTCCCACCCACGCACTGACCACCAACCAGGGCCTGGCCATACCCGACAACCACAATTCGCTCAAGGCGGGCATGCGTGGCCCTACCCTGCTTGAAGACTTCATCCTGCGCGAGAAGATCACGCATTTTGACCATGAGCGCATCCCCGAGCGGGCCGTGCACGCCCGTGGTTCAGGCGCACACGGTTACTTCAAGCCCTACAAGTCCATGGCGCCGTACACCACCGCCGGATTCCTGCAGGACCCGGACATTGAAACGCCAGTGTTTGTGCGCTTCTCAACCGTGGCTGGCTCCACAGGTTCTGCCGATACCGTGCGCGACGTGCGCGGTTTTGCCGTCAAGTTCTATACAGCTGAAGGCAACTATGACCTCGTCGGCAACAACATCCCGGTATTTTTTATACAGGACGCGATCAAGTTCCCCGACCTGATTCACGCCGTCAAGCCCGAACCTCACCACGGCATGCCGCAGGCCGCCAGCGCCCACGACACCTTCTGGGACTTCGCCACGCTAATGCCAGAGTCCACCCACATGTTGATGTGGGCCATGTCGGACCGTGCCATCCCGCGCAGCTATCGGATGATGGAAGGTTTTGGCATCCACGCTTTCAGGTTTATCAACTCTCGCGGCGACTCGCACTTCGTGAAGTTCCACTGGAAACCCAAGCTCGGCATTCATGGCCTGGCGTGGGACGAAGCGCAGAAGATTGCCGGCAAGGACGCCGACTTCCATCGCCGCGACCTGTGGGAAGCGATTGACAGCGGCAACTTCCCCGAGTGGGAACTGGGCGTGCAAATTGTCGATGCAGGCAAGGAAGGCGAGCTGGGCTTTGACATTCTCGACCCGACCAAGCTGATCCCCGAGTCCCAGGTGCCGGTGCAGCTCATCGGCAAGATGGTGCT
>JAZKCB010000169.1:0-2546 GCA_040388335.1 Pseudomonadota bacterium
ACATAAACACCCATGGCCACCAGTACATCGGCCAGCACAAACAGCGTGTCGCGCACAGCCAGCGCTGTCTGCATGACTTTTGTGGTCAGGCGGCCGGCAAACTCGTCCTGGTAGAAGGCCATGCTCTGACCCAGCATCAGGCGGTGAAAGTTCCAGCGCAGGCGCATCGGGAAGTTGATGGCCAGCGTCTGGTGTTTGACGATGGTCTGCAGCGCCACAACCGCGATGCTGGCGATCACGATGCCAGCCAGAATCTTGAGCATGCTGCCTTGCTCTGCCCAGAGCTTGCCGGGCTGCGTGTGGCCCAGCCAGTCGATGACGCGGCCCAGCATGGCAAACAGCAGGGCATCGAAAGCCGCCATCACGGCCGACAGCACGCCCAGCGCCAGGATATAGCCCCGCGCACCCGCTGTGCAGGCCCACAGAAAGGCGACAAAGCCCTTGGGAACTGGCGTCGGCTCGGCTTCGGGGTAGGCGTGCAGGAGTTTCTCGAACTGCTTGAAAACGGGCATATGTCTCGGTCGTCGTTCTTGTTTGGGCTGTCTTTTCCGGCGGTATTGTCTGTTGGTGTTGCCCGCAGGCGTTCGGTTCCGCCGGTTGTTGAATTACTTCAGCAACTCCAGCAGGCGGTCCAGGCCACCTTCATTGATGGCCACCATGGCCTGCTCGCGTACCTTGGGTTTGGCGTGATAGGCGACCGACAGGCCGGCCACGCCCATCATGGGCAGGTCGTTGGCGCCGTCGCCCACGGCAATGGCCTGCAGGGGGTTGATGCCGAGCTGGGCGCAGGTTTCGATCAGCATTTTTTTCTTTTCCGCGCCGTCGCAGATGTCGCCCCAGGGCTGGTCCACGGTTTTGCCGGTCAGCAGGCCGTTCTTGACCTCCAGCACGTTGGCGCGGGTGTAGTCGATGCCCAGTTCGGCCTGCACGCGGTCTGCAAAAAACGTGAAACCGCCGCTGACCAGCAGAACCTTCATGCCGGCTTTCCTGCAGGCATGGACCAGCTCGGCCGCGCCGGGGTTGAGCTTCAGGCGCTGCTGGTAGACCTCATTCATGCTGGCGACGCTCACGCCCTTGAGCAGTGCCACACGGCGGCGCAGGCTCTCCTTGAAATCCGCGATCTCGCCGCGCATGGTGGCTTCGGTGATCGCCGCCACTTCGGCCTTGAGGCCGACCGCATCGGCAATCTCGTCGATGCACTCAATGTTGATGAGTGTCGAGTCCATGTCGAACGCGATCAGCTTGAAGTCACTGAGTTTGAGGTCGGGTGTTGAAACGTGGACGACAAGGCCGGGGGAGATTTCTGTGGGGGTCATGCGGGGAGAGATAAGGTTTGGCGCTTACAGCGACGGCGCTGCGAGCCAGTTTTCGAGTTTCAGGCCGGGGATGCGGGCAAAAGCGACATCAGCGCTGACAAGTGTGGCGCCCAGCGCGAGCGCGTGTGCGGCGATCAGCAGGTCGTTGGCACCCATGGGCTGACCGTCGGCTTCGAGGGTTGTGCGCAGGCGGGCGTAGTGGCCGGCGACTTCGCTGTCTAGTGGCATCACTTCAATTGACGGCATGACCGCGCGATAGGCGATCTCCAGCCTGGGGCTGTGCATCCGCGCCAGACCAGACTCAAGCTCACACTGAACGACGATGCTCGTGCACAAGGGTTCGGCGCCGCGCGTCGCGCTGGCGGCGCGGGCGCGCTCTGCGGCCACGCCCTGCAGGTTGCGCATCATGTCGGAAATGATGTTGGTGTCGAGCAGGAGCAGGCTCATAAGACGATGTCGTCGAGTGGCAGCATGCCGGAGTCGACATCGGGAAACGGTTCGTCAATCGGGCCAAGGTGCTTGATCGTGTCCAGGGCATAGACCAGCGCCGCAATGGTTCCTCTGGGAGGCTTGACCGCTTCGATGATCAGCCGGTTGCCTTCGCGCCGCATGATGGCGTCCTTGCCCGGCAGTTCAAACTCCTTCGGAATGCGAACGGCCTGGTTGGCGCCATTTTTGAACAGCCGGACATGCCGTGTGCCGGTATCGGCAGCATAGGCGGGCAGGTTTTCAGAGGCGATCGGGGGTGAATTGTTCATTTTTTGCTCCCTTGATTCCAGAGGATCAACTTTAGCATATGCCTGGGCATATGCCGATTTGACTGAGCCTGTGAAATCAAGTTTGCTTAAAAGTTAAGCAAAAATAGGCTATTTTCGGGCATTAAATCGGCTGAAAGCCAATATTTACAAGCGTGAGATGCTATGAAATAAAGAGTAAAAACCTGTTGATAACTCGCTGCCTTCAGGCTGCCGCAGTCTCCACCTTGGGCTGGCCAAGGCTCCGCAGTACGTCACGCACCATCTGCGCCCGGTCTTTCGGCTCTGGCAACTCGCGTTCGATGCGCAGCTTGTCGTTGCCGGCCAGCTTGATGTGCCGGTTCTTCTGGATCAGATGCATGATCGCCATTGAATCGATGGGTGGGTCTTTCCTGAAGGTGATGTTGATGACACCGGGCGCCGCATCGACCTTGACCACGCCGTACGGCTTGGCGATCACCCGCAAGCGGTGCAC
>JAZKCB010000170.1:0-42399 GCA_040388335.1 Pseudomonadota bacterium
TGAATCGTCGAGCCAATCTCAGGCGCAATCGACAGGCTTTCATCGGTCCGCACAATCAAAAACTCGTCGCCCAGGCGGCAATACACCAGCCGCTCGGCGCCCAGCATTTCAATCGTGTCCACCTGCACCGCCCATCCCGTGCTGCCGACCTGCAGATGCTCGGGCCGTATGCCCAGGATGGCGCCGGGCTTGCCGCCAAAGTCGGCATTCGGCGCGCGTTTGAGCAGGTTCATGGGCGGCGAGCCCATAAAACTCGCCACAAAGGTGGTTGCGGGGCGGTTGTAAACCTCTTCCGGCGTGCCGAACTGCTCCATGCGGCCGGCGTTCATCACCATCATGCGCTGGGCCAGCGTCATGGCCTCAACCTGGTCGTGCGTGACGAAAAGCGAGGTGATGCCGAGCTCGCGGTGCAGCTTCTGGATCTCCAGGCGGGTCTGCACGCGCAGCTTGGCGTCGAGATTGGACAGCGGCTCGTCAAACAAAAACACCTGCGGCTGGCGCACGATGGCGCGGCCCATGGCCACACGCTGGCGCTGCCCGCCTGAAAGCGCACGAGGCTTGCGGTCCAGCATGTGGCCAAGTTCAAGAATTTTTGCGGCCTTGTCGACGCGGGTCTTGATCTCGGCGACGGGCACTTTGGCAATCTTCAGGCCGTAAGCCATGTTGTCGAAGACCGTCATGTGCGGGTAAAGCGCGTAGTTCTGGAACACCATGGCGATGTCGCGCTCGGAGGGCTCCAGGTCATTGACGACGCGGCCGCCTATGCTGATCTGGCCATCGCTGATTTCTTCCAGCCCGGCCACCATGCGCAGCAGTGTCGATTTGCCGCAGCCCGACGGGCCGACGATGACGATGAATTCGTGGTCCTTGATCTCGGCGTCCACGCCGTGCAGCACCTTGACGGCGGTTTTGCCAGAGCCGTACTGCTTGATGACGTTTTTGAATGAAAGTGAAGCCATGTTTTGTCTTATTTTTCAGTATCCACAAGGCCCTTGACGAACCACTTCTGCATCAGCACCACCACAAACGCAGGCGGCAGCATGGCGAGGATGGCGGTGGCCATCACCACATTCCATTCGTTTTGTGAGTCGCCGCCGGCAATCATGCGTTTGATGCCGATGACGACCGGGTACATGTCTTCGCTGGTGGTGGCCAGCAGCGGCCAGAGGTACTGGTTCCAGCCGTAGATGAACTGGATGACAAACAGCGCCGCCATGGAGGTTTTCGACAGCGGCAGCAGGATGTCCCAGAAAAACCGCATCGGGCCGGCGCCGTCCATGCGGGCGGCTTCGACCAGTTCATCGGGCACGGTCAGGAAGAACTGCCGGAACAAAAAGGTGGCGGTCGCCGAGGCAATCAACGGCACCGTCAGACCCGCATAGGTGTTGAGCATGCCCAGATCCGACACCACCTTGTAGGTCGGGCCTATGCGCACTTCCACCGGCAACATGAGCGTCACAAAAATCGCCCAGAAGAAGAACTGCTTGAGCGGGAAGCGGAAATAAACAATCGCAAACGCCGACAGCAGCGAGATCGCTATCTTGCCGAAGGTGATGACCAGTGCGGTCACCAGGCTGACCCACATCATGTGTGCCACGGGTGCTGTCGAACCCTGGCCGCTGGCATTGCCGAACAGCGCGGCCTTGTAGGTCTCCCAGAAGTTGCTGCCAGGCAGCAGCGGCATGGGGGTTTGCACGATTTCCTGCGCGGTGTGGGTAGACGCTACGAATGCCAGGTAGAGCGGAAAGGCGACGATCAGCACGCCGAGAATCATCACGGCGTGCGCCAAGAGGCCAAGAGTTGCGCGACGTTCGACCACTAGTAATTCACCTTCTTCTCGACGTACCTGAATTGAAGCACCGTCAGCACGACCACGATGGCCATCAGCACGACTGATTGCGCAGCAGAACCCCCCAGGTCCATGGCCTTGAAGCCGTCGTAATAAACCTTGTAGACGAGGATGGAGGTTTCCTGCCCCGGCCCGCCGTGTGTGGTGGCATCGACGATGGCGAAGGTGTCAAAAAAGGCATACACCATGTTGATCACCAGCAGGAAGAAGGTGGTCGGTGACAGCAAGGGGAACTGGATGCTCCAGAACCTGCGCCAGGGCCGGGCGCCGTCAATCGCTGCGGCCTCAATCAGTGATTTTGGAATCGACTGCAGACCGGCCAGAAAGAACAGAAAGTTGTACGAAATCTGCTTCCACACTGCGGCCATCACGATCAGCGTCATCGCGTGGCCGCCATCCAGCAGGTGGTTCCAGTTGATGCCGATTTTGCCAAGGGCATAGGCGACCACGCCCAGCGAAGGCGAGAACATGAAGACCCACAGCACACCGGCAACCGCAGGCGCAACGGCGTAAGGCACGACCAGCAGCGTCTTGTAAAACAGCGCCCCCTTGATGATGCGGTCGGCAAACACCGCCAGCATCAGCGAAAGGCCGATGCCCAGGACAGCGACCAGTAAGGAAAACAGCGCCGTGGTCTTGAAGGACGCGAGATAGCCCTCGTCGTTAAACAGCTGCCTGAAGTTGGCAAAGCCGACCCATTCTGTCGAGGTGCCGAAAGCGTCCTGCACCTGGAAGGATTGAAGCAGCGCCTGCGCCGCCGGCCAGAAGAAAAACACGCTGATAACGATGAGCTGCGGCGCGAGCAGCAGCCAGGGCAGCCAGGCGGAGCGGAAGAGAACGCGTTTTTCCATAAGTCGGCAAGTATGGCGGGTGTCACAGCGGCTGGCCCGCCACTGTGATCAGGATGTCAGCCCTTGTTTGCCTTCTGGAAGCGCTCCAGCTGCTCGTTGCCGCGCTTGACGATGGCGTCGAGGGCTTCCTTGGCGGTCTTCTTGCCGCTCCAGACCTGCTCGAGTTCTTCGTCTTCAATCGCGCGCACCTGCACATAGTTGCCCAGGCGTATGCCGCGGCTCTTGTCGGTGACCTTGCGGATCATTTGTGTCACGGCCACGTCGGTGCCGGGGTTCTGTTTGTAGAAGCCCGACTTCTCCGTCAGCTGATAGGAGGCTGTCGTCACAGGCAGGTAGCCGGTGCGCTTGTGGCTGGCAGACTGCACTTCGGGGCTGGAGATGTAGTTGAAGAAGGCCGCGACGCCCTTGTATTCAGCCGCTTTCTTGCCGGCCATCACCCACAGGCTGGCGCCGCCGATGACGGTGTTCTGCGGAGCGCCAGCCACATCCTGGTAATAGGGCAGGGGTGCGAGGCCGTAGGCGAACCTGGCGTTCTTGGCCACGTTGCCATAAAAGCCGGACGAGGTGTTGATCATGGCGCATTCGCCCGACACAAAACTGGCCTCGGGCACGTTGCCGCGGCCCTTGTAGACGAACAGACCCTGCTTGGCCATGTTCGCCAGGTTTTCGATGTGGCGCTGGTGCAGCGGCGAGTCGACCTTCATGCGTGCGTCCATGCCGCCAAGACCATTGGATTTGGTCGCAAACTCGACGTTGTGCCAGCTTGAGAAGCTCTCCAGCTGCGTCCAGCCCTGCCAGGCGGTGGTGAAGGGGCATTTGTGGCCCGATGCCTTGAGCTTGGCAGCGGCATTGACCACTTCGGGCCAGGTCTGGGGCGCCTTGTCGGTGGGCAGGCCGGCTGCCTTGAAGGCGTCCTTGTTGTAATAAAAGATGGTCGTTGAGCTGTTGAACGGGAAGCTCAGCATCTGGCCGTTGGGCGCCGTGTAGTAGCCGGCAACGGCGGAGACATAAGCCGTCGGGTCGAACTTGTAACCGGCATCTTTCATGATCTGGGCCACGGGCACGATGGCGCCCTTGCTGGCCATCATGGTGGCGGTGCCGACTTCAAACACCTGCAGGATGTGGGGCGCATTGCCGGCGCGGAAGGCGGCAATCGCGGCGGTCATGGACTCGTCGTAGCTGCCCTTGAAGACAGGCACAATTTTGTACTCCTTCTGGCTGGCGTTGAAGTCTTTGGCCAGATCGTTCACCCATTCGCCATTGACCGCCACCATGGAATGCCACCACTGGACCTCAGTTTGGGCCTGGCTGGCAAGCGGTGCGAGCAGGGCGGCGGCGATGGCCAGGCTTGAAAGACGGGCTTTTGACGAAGTGGTGGTCATTGAAACTCCTGAGAACGGTGCATTTGGTGAATCGAACAGTGTGCAAACTGTTTGTGACAGGGGGATTTAAGCGATTCGCAGGCTTTTCAACAAGCGGGTTTCCCATGAGGGCATAGGCAGGCCGGCCCAAGCCAAGCGCTGCGCTGCGTTAACATAGCAAGGACACAGGACAAGAGCGCCAGGCAGCGGTTTCCCGACTGCCCGGCCCGCCTAAATTTCACGATGAACGCCCCAACGACATTCCAGGAACTCAACCAGCTCGTCGCTGATGCCAAAGCCGGCGAGGCCCGCATACGCGAGATTCCCTACAACTACACCTCGTTTTCGGATCGCGAAGTCGTGATTCGCCTGTTGGGTGAACATTCCTGGGACTTGTTGAACCGCCTGCGCGATGAGCGCCGCACCGGCCGTTCGGCCCGCATGCTGTATGAAGTGCTGGGCGACATTTGGGTCGTGCAGCGCAACCCTTATCTGCAGGACGACCTCCTGGACAACCCCAAACGCCGCAAACTGCTGGTAGAGGCCCTCCAGCACCGCCTCAATGAAGTCGAAAAACGCCGTACCCCCGATGTCGACAGCGAACGCGATGCCATCGTGCAGGAGTTGCTGCAGGCGGCACGCAGTGCGGTGGGCCGGTTCTCTGATTCTTTTGACGAAATCGCCGATTTGCGCCATCAGACCGAGCGCAAGCTGCGCAAACTCACGCTCAAGGACAACATCAAGTTTGACGGCCTGTCGCGCGTCTCGCACGTCACCGATGCTACCGACTGGCGGGTCGAATACCCGTTTGTCGTGCTGACCCCTGACACTGAAGTTGAAATGGCGGGGTTGGTCAAAGGTTGTATTGACCTCGGCCTCACGATTGTTCCGCGCGGCGGCGGCACCGGTTATACCGGCGGCGCGATTCCGCTGACCTGGAAGTCAGCCGTCATCAACACCGAAAAGCTCGAAGCCATGACCGAGGTTGAGATGGTCAAACTGCCCGGCATTGCCGAGCCTGTGGCCACGATCTGGACGGAAGCTGGCGTAGTCACCCAGCGCGTGGCCGATGCTGCCGAGCGCGGCGGCTTTGTCTTTGCGGTGGATCCGACATCGGCAGAAGCCTCCTGCATAGGCGGCAATATCGCCATGAATGCCGGTGGCAAAAAGGCCGTGCTCTGGGGGACGGCGCTGGACAACCTGGCCTCCTGGCGCATGGTGACACCCGATTCGCAGTGGCTTGAAGTCACGCGCATTGACCACAACCTGGGCAAGATCCACGATGCCGAGATGGCGAGCTTTGAGCTCAACTATTTTGAGGCTGACGGCAAGACATCGGTGCGCAGCGAGCGACTGGACATTCCGGGGAAAAGCTTTCGCAAGGAAGGCCTGGGCAAGGACGTCACCGACAAATTTCTCAGTGGCCTGCCCGGCATCCAGAAAGAAGGCTGCGATGGCCTGATCACCAGCGCGCGCTGGATTGTTCACCGCATGCCTGTGCATACGCGCACGGTGTGTCTTGAGTTTTTCGGCAATGCCAAGGACGCGGTGCCCAGCATTGTCGAGATCAAGGACTTCATGTTCGCCGAGCAAAAGCGTACGCAGGCGCTGGGCTCGCCGGTGTTGCTGGCCGGGCTTGAACATCTTGACGACCGCTATCTGCGCGCCGTGGGTTACGCCACCAAGTCCAAGCGCGGCGGCCTGCCCAAGATGGTGCTCTTCGGCGACATCGCTGGCGATGACGCTGATTCTGTGGCGCGTGCCACCTCTGAAGTAGTCCGCATTGCCAACTCGCGCGCCGGCGAAGGTTTTATCGCCATCAGCCCGGACGCACGCAAGAAATTCTGGCTGGACCGCAAGCGTACGGCGGCCATTTCGCGCCATACCAATGCCTTCAAGATCAATGAAGACGTGGTCATCCCGCTGCCGCGCATGGCAGAGTACAGCGACGGCATCGAGCGCATCAATATTGAATTGAGCCTGCGCAACAAGATCAGGCTGTGCGATGAGCTGGAGATTTTTTTTCGCACCGGCAATTTGCCGCTGGGCAAGTCGGATGACGCCAATGAAATCCCGTCCGCCGAACTGCTGGAAGACCGCGTCGGTCAGGCGCTGGCGCTGATTGTCGAAGTGCGCGATTTGTGGGCCGGCTGGCTGCGCGACGTCGAGCCGCTTTTCAAGGACCTGCAGGACCACACGCTGCGTGCCAGCTGGAAGACGCAATTGCGCACACCGCTACAGGCCATCTTCACTGGCGGGGCTTTTCTGCCGATTCTTGAAGAATGCACCGCCATCCACAAACGTGTGCTCAAGGGCCGCGTCTGGGCGGCGCTGCACATGCATGCCGGTGACGGCAATGTGCATACCAACCTGCCTGTGAACAGTGATGACTACGACATGCTGCAGACGGCGCATGAGGCTGTGACCCGCATCATGGCGCTGGCGCGCTCGCTGGACGGCGTCATCTCGGGCGAGCACGGCATCGGCATCACGAAGATGGAGTTTCTGAGCGACGAAGAACTGCAGCCTTTTGCAGACTACAAAGCGAAGGTTGACCCTGAAGGGCGCTTCAACAAGGGCAAGCTGCTGCGCAACGGCGTCTTCGCCGCACCGCAGAAATTGACCGCAGAGCCAAACGGTCCGCTGAAAGACCTGTTGTCTGATCTGACCAATGCTTACACGCCCAGCTTTGGCCTGATGGGGCATGAGTCGCTCATCATGCAGCAAAGTGATATCGGCGCGATTGCCGGCAGCGTCAAGGACTGCCTGCGTTGCGGCAAGTGCAAGCCGGTGTGTGCGACACATGTGCCGCGCGCCAACCTGCTGTACAGCCCGCGCAACAAGATCCTGGCGACCTCGCTGCTGGTCGAAGCCTTTTTGTACGAAGAGCAGACACGACGCGGCGTCAGCATCAAGCACTGGGAAGAATTTGAAGACGTGGCTGACCACTGCACCGTCTGCCACAAATGCCTGACCCCTTGCCCTGTTGATATCGACTTCGGCGAAGTGTCCATGAACATGCGCAACCTGCTGCGCAAGATGGGCCAGAAGTCCTTCCGGCCCGGTAATGCGGCAGCGATGTTTTTCCTCAATGCGACCAGCCCCCAAACCATCAAGTTCATGCGCAGTGCGATGGTCGATGTCGGCTTCAAGGCGCAGCGCCTGGCCAATGACCTGCTTCGCCGCATCGCGCGCAAGCAGACCGCGAGGCCTCCAGCCACGGTGGGCCGCGCGCCGGTGAAGGAGCAGGTCATTCACTTCATCAACAAGAAGATGCCGGGCGGCCTGCCCAAGAAGACGGCGCGTGCGCTGCTGGACATTGAGGACAAGGACTACGTCCCCATCATCCGCAACCCGAAAAGCACGACGTCGGAAACCGAGGCGGTGTTTTATTTCCCCGGTTGCGGCTCGGAGCGGCTATTCAGCCAGGTCGGTCTGGCGACGCAGGCCATGCTCTGGCATGCAGGTGTGCAAACCGTGTTGCCGCCGGGCTACCTGTGCTGCGGCTATCCGCAGCGCGGCAGCGGCCAGTTCGACAAGGCCGAGAAAATCATCACCGACAACCGGGTGCTGTTCCACCGCGTGGCCAACACGCTGAACTACCTCGACATCAAGACCGTGGTGGTGAGCTGCGGTACGTGTTACGACCAGTTGCAGGGCTACGAGTTCGAGAAGATATTCCCGGGCTGCCGCATCATCGATATACACGAATACCTGCTTGAAAAAGGCATCACGCTGCGCACCGACATGCCGGGCGCGGGCTACCTCTACCACGACCCCTGTCATAGCCCGATGAAGCTGCAGGAGCCGATGAAAACAGTCAAGGCGCTGCTGGGCGACAACGTGCTCAAGAATGACCGCTGCTGCGGCGAATCGGGCACGCTGGGCGTGACACGGCCTGATATCTCGACGCAGATCCGCTTTCGCAAGGAAGAAGAGTTGCGCAAGGGTGAAGACCAGTTGCGCAGCATGGGTGTGGTCGACAGCAAGGAGAACGTCAAGATCCTGACGAGCTGCCCAAGCTGCCTGCAGGGCCTTTCACGCTACGGCAATGACCTGAACAATGGTTTGCTCGAAGCCGACTATATCGTGGTGGAAATGGCCAACCAGATTTTGGGTGCCGAATGGCTGCCCACCTACGTCGAGGCTGCCAACACCGGCGGCATTGAGCGGGTTCTGGTCTGATGGCTGGCCTTTCCAAGGATTCGCCAACGCCCACAGCGCTGACGGTGCATGGTCAGTCGCGGGTGCTGGAGATCGACTTTTCGGACGGCGCTTCCTTCAGGATTCCGTTTGAGCTGATGCGCGTTTACTCACCATCTGCAGAAGTAAAAGGCCATGCTGCCGGCCAGGAGACGCTCCAGACGGGCAAGCGGGACGTCGGCATCAACGGCATGGAGCCGGTCGGCAACTATGGTGTGAAACCCTTGTTCTCCGATGGTCATGAAAGCGGCATCTTCACCTGGGACTATCTGTACGAGTTGGGATCGGGGCAGAACACGTTGTGGGCCGACTACGAAAGCCGCCTGAGTGCTGCTGGCATGAGCCGCGATGCGCCCATGCCTGTTGCCGGTGGTCACGGCTGCGGTAATCATTGAGCTTCTGCCTGTGGCCGCGCCTGTCGCCAGCGATGCGCCAGTGTTGTTTTTCCAGCATAAAAACCTTTGAATGTCCTGAACCTGTAAGGGGTTGTCGCCGTCGTTGGAGGCTTTGACCTCTAGCATTGAGGGATGTCAAGCACTCACTTCGGATTTCAGTCGGTAGACGAGCAGGAAAAAGCCGGTCGCGTACGCAGCGTCTTCGATTCAGTCGCGCCCAAATATGACGTGATGAACGACCTCATGTCCATGGGTCTGCACCGTGCCTGGAAGGCCTATACGGTGCTGGTGGCCAATGTGAAAGATGGCCAGAACGTGCTGGACATTGCGGGCGGCACCGGTGACCTGGCCATGGCTTTTGCGCCAAAAGTCGGCGTCAACGGCAAGGTGGTGCACACCGACATCAACGAGGCCATGCTGCGCGAAGGCCGCAACCGCCTGCTGGATGCCGGCATCAGCGTGCCGACGCTGGTCTGCGATGCCGAGCACCTGCCTTTCCCCGATGCGCACTTTGACCTTGTGACCGTGGCCTTCGGCCTGCGCAACATGACGCACAAGGATGCCGCCCTGCTGGAAATGAACCGCGTGCTCAAGCCCGGTGGAAAGCTGCTGGTACTTGAATTCTCGAAGGTCGCGAAACCGCTGACGAAAATTTACGACTGGTACTCGTTCAAGGTCCTGCCAAAAATCGGCAAGCTGGTGGCCAACGACGACTCAAGTTACCAGTACCTCGCCGAGTCCATCCGCATGCATCCAGACCAGGACGAGCTAAAGGCCATGATGCTTAAAGGTGGTTTCGGCCATGTGGACTATCACAACATGTCAGGCGGCATCGTGGCATTGCATGTTGGAATCAAGTGTTAACCGCTAACAGTTCAAGAAAAACCAAACGAGACAAATTGCCCCAAGGAGACTTTTCATGAAAATCTGGTCCATCATTCTTTCCGCCATGCTGGCATTGACGCTGACGCTGGCGGGTGCAGACGCGCAGGCCAAACGCCTTGGAGGTGGGACGTCTATCGGCAAGCAGTCCTCCAACGTCACCCAGCGTGAAGCAACTTCGGGCGGTGCCACTTCTGCCGCCAAACCCGCTGCGCCTGCTACAGCAGCTCCTGCCGCAGCACCAAAACGCCCGTGGGGCGCAATGCTCGGTGGTCTGGCTGCAGGTCTTGGCCTGGCGTGGCTGGCTTCATCACTCGGTCTGGGTGGCGCATTCGGCCAGATCATCATGTTCGCCCTGCTGGCACTGGTGATCATGGTGGTGGTTGGTTTTGTGATGCGCAAGCTCAAGGGCCAGTCTGGCGGGCAGGCACCGACGCCCTATGCATTCCAGGGTGCCGGTGACGCGAGCACGGCGACAACACCCAAAAACTACAGCCCCGAGAACGTCGGCAACGATGCATCCGCCCGGCCTTGGGAGCGCAACAGCATGGCTTTTGACGCCAGCAAGAGTGCTTCGGGTTCCATGATTGGTTCTGCCTTGTTGGGTTCGCAGAATTGGGGTGTGCCGGCTGGTTTTGATGCTGAAGGCTTCCTCAGCGCCAGCAAGACCAATTTTCTGACCTTGCAGGACGCATGGGACCGCTCCGACATCGGCAGCCTGCGCTCGATGATGACTGACGAGATGCTTGAGCAGATCAAGGTCCAGCTGGCAGACCGCGAGTCGCACACCGGTGGTGGCACCAACAAGACCGACGTCGTCATGCTCAACGCACAGCTGCTTGGCATAGAGGAACTGAACGACGTCTACATGGCCAGCGTGGAGTTCTCCGGCATGATCCGCGAAGACGCTTCGGCTGGTGCAAGCCCGTTCCGTGAGGTGTGGAACATGACCAAGCCGCGCAATGGTGGCAGTGGTTGGCTGGTGGCTGGGGTGCAAGCATTGCAATAGCCCCCACGCCGGCTTTTGGGGTCAGAGTCCAAATTCGCCAAGCCATAGGCTTGCACGTAGTGCGCGGTGCAAGCACCGCAGCGAAATTGGCGTCTGACCCCAATAACCGGCTACCCCCCGAGGGGGGCGTCCGCCTATGGCCCGGCAAAGCCGGTTCCATGGCTTGACTTGCAAAGACATCGCTACGATGAGCAACTCATATGAGTGACTGGGCCAGTCGGCGATTCACTGTTTATCGGTCAAAATCGGGGACGTATGAATACATCGTCCCCTTTTTCATTTCTGGAGTCCCTTGCCACCCGTTTTCAGCCTCCGGCCTGGATGGTGGATGAGGGCCAGCAGCGGCTTGTACTTTTTCTCAATCATGTGTTGATGCAGGAGAAAGAAGCCCAGGACCGCTTGATGCGCAGGAAGGGCAACATCATCCATGTGCGATGGGGCGTTTTTGCCCTCGACCTTCTGGTGACGCCTGCAGGTCTTTTTGACCGCGCGCCAGTTTCTGGCAAACCTGACCTGCTGGTCGCCGTTGCCACCGAATCTCCCATGGTGATTGCCCAGTCGGTGATGGCCGGCAAACCGCCGCCGGTCAAGATTGAAGGTGATGTTCAACTGGCCGCTGAACTGGGCTGGCTTGCCGAGAACCTGCGCTGGGATGTGGAGGAGGATTTGTCGCGTGTGGTCGGTGATATTCCCGCACATGCCATCGCTGATGCGGGCCGGAAAATTTTTGCCGGCCTGAAGCAGTTCCTTGCAATGCGTCCAGGCGCGTCGGCTTCAGCATCGGCAACTGTTGCAACAGTCACACCTGCCAGCAGTGACGGCAAGGCCTCGGCATGAGCCGGATTTTTCGTGGGGGATTCATTGTCTGGACGGTGCTGCGTTTTGGTCTGGACGAACTGGTGCTGTCCAGTTTTGAAAAGCCCTGGATACGTCTGCTGACCCGCGTTGTTTCCGTTGGCCGAAACCTCAGGGCGCCACGCGGTATTCGTCTGCGTGAGGCGCTGGAAAGGCTGGGGCCGATCTTCGTCAAGTTCGGCCAGGTCATGTCGACCCGTCGTGACCTGTTGCCGCCCGACATTGCAGACGAGCTGGCGCGTTTGCAGGATCGTGTGCCGCCATTTGATTCCGGCATTGCCATCGCGATTATCGAAAAGGCCTTTGGTCGGCCGTTGGCGCAGATCTTCGCAACGTTTGAATCCGTGCCGGTAGCCAGCGCGTCGATTGCGCAGGTGCATTTTGCGACTTTGCCCAATGGACGCGAGGTTGCCGTCAAGGTGTTGCGGCCCAACATGAAGCCAGCGATTGAAAAAGACCTGGCGCTGATGCACATGATGGCAGGTTGGGTCGAGAGCGCATCTGCCGATGGCAAGCGACTGAAGCCCCGCGAGGTCGTGGCCGAGTTCGACAAATACCTGCACGACGAACTTGACCTGCTGCGCGAGGCGGCCAACGCAGCCCAGCTGCGCCGCAACATGCAGAACCTTGATCTCGTGATGATCCCGGAAATGGTCTGGGACTATTGTATGCCTGACGTGATGGTAATGCAGCGCATGAAGGGCGTTCCCATCAGCCAGATACAGCGCCTGCGCGATGCGGGTGTCGACATGAAAAAACTTGCGCGTGACGGCGTCACCATCTTTTTCACCCAGGTCTTTCGCGATGGTTTTTTTCATGCGGATATGCACCCCGGCAATATTCAGGTGAGCCTGGAGCCGGAAACGTTTGGCCGCTACATCTCACTGGATTTCGGTATCGTCGGCACGCTGACTGAAATCGACAAGGAATACCTGGCCCAGAATTTCAGTGCGTTTTTCCAGCGCGATTACAAGCGCGTTGCCGAACTGCACATTGAATCCGGCTGGGTGCCCGTCAGCACACGCGTTGATGAGCTGGAAGCTGCCATTCGGGCCTGTTGCGAGCCCTATTTCGACCGCCCATTGAAGGAAATTTCTTTGGGTCTGGTGCTGATGCGGCTGTTCCAGACTTCGCGCCGTTTCCACGTCGAGATACAGCCGCAACTGGTCCTGCTGCAAAAGACCCTGCTCAATATCGAGGGTTTGGGCCGGGAGCTCGATCCGGACCTTGATTTGTGGAGCACGGCCAAGCCTTTTCTTGAAAAATGGATGCTGGAGCAGGTTGGCCCTGAAAAGCTGCTGGCACAGCTGAAGGCCGAAGCGCCGGCATACGCCAAGCTCCTTCCGGGATTGCCCCGGCTTTTGTCGCAATTCCTGAAAGACAGGCCGGGCTCCAACAACCGGGAATTGCTGGAGCTTTTGGCCGAGCAAAAACGTACGAACAGGCTGCTGCAGCGCGTGATTTATGGTGGATTCGGCTTTGTCCTTGCGCTGGTTGTGATGCAGCTTGTTTCCCTTCTCAAATTCCGCGGTCTTTTCTAAGCCGAGCCGGATTGCGGTGGCGGTGTCCGTGGGTGGGGCCTGGTTTCATGCTCAACGCCTATAATTGAGGGCTTTGCACCTTGGTGCGAATTTCTGCTGTCTTACCCCGGAATATCCCCAGAATCATGCCAATTTACGCCTACAAATGCGAGTCTTGTGGATTTGCAAAGGATGTTTTGCAAAAAATGTCGGATGCGCCCCTGAGCGTCTGTCCCAATTGCGGCGCGCCTGCATTCAAAAAACAGGTGACGGCGGCTGGTTTTCAGTTGAAGGGTTCCGGCTGGTACGTCACCGATTTTCGGGGTGGATCTGCCACCGGGGCGCCCGCGCCGTCAGGCCAGGGTGAAGCAGCATCTCCGGCAAGCGCCAAGACCGTGGACACTGCCGCCTCCGGCGCGCCCTCACAGGCACAGGTGTCCGCTCCTGCCAGCGCACCGGCGCCGGCTCCGGCAGCATCTCCGGCACCTGCATCCAGTAAACCTTCCGGCAAGGACAGTTCCTGATGTCTGCCGTACGCAAGTGGTTGCTTGCAGGTCTTCTGGTTTTGGTGCCTTTGGGCATCACCGTATGGGTGCTGGACTGGATTGTGGTCACGCTGGACCAGACGCTTTTGATTCTTCCTGGCTCATGGCATCCGGACAAACTGATCGGTTTTCACATCCCCGGTTTCGGGGTTTTGCTGGCACTGTTTATTGTGTTGCTGATAGGCGCGCTTGCCAGCAACTTTCTTGGTAAAAAGCTGGTGAGCTGGTGGGACATCCTGCTCAACCGCATTCCCATCGTCCGCTCAATTTATTCAAGCGTCAAACAGGTCTCGGACACGCTGTTTGCAGAAAACGGCAACGCGTTTCGCAAGGCGCTTCTGGTGCAATGGCCGCGCGAGGGGGTCTGGACGATTGGTTTTCAGACCGGCACGCCAGGTGGCGATGTCGTCAACCATTTGCCTGGCGATTACCTCAGCGTGTATGTGCCTACCACGCCTAATCCAACAGGTGGTTACTTCGTCATGCTCAAGCGTGAAGATTGCATAGAACTCAAGATGAGCGTTGACGAAGCGCTGACGTACGTGATTTCAATGGGTGTTGTAGTGCCTGGCAGCGCGGCCAACTACAAACCCAAATAAACAAGCAAACAGACCTGAAAAAAGCGGGATGACAGCCAGCCGTGCTGTCCGCAAGTGCAATCGAATTTAAAAGCGAATTTATTTATGTCCATGGTTTCCCAAGTCAAATCACAAATGCGTTCCCATTACTGCGGCCTGGTAACAGAAGTCCTGATGGGTGAAACTGTCAGTCTCTGCGGCTGGGTCAACCGCAGGCGCGATCACGGCGGTGTTATTTTCGTAGACCTGCGGGATCGTGAAGGTTATGTCCAGGTGGTCTGCGATCCGGATCGTGCCGACATGTTTGCAACAGCTGAAAGCGTGCGCAATGAGTTTTGCATCCAGGTCAAGGGGATCGTGCGTGCGCGGCCTGCTGGCACGACGAATGATGGCCTCAAGAGCGGCAAGATCGAAGTGCTGTGTCATGAAATGACGGTGCTCAATCCCAGCGTCACCCCGCCATTCCAGCTGGACGACGACAACCTGTCGGAAACCACGCGTCTGACGCACCGTGTCCTGGACCTGCGCCGCCCCTACATGCAGAACAACCTGATGCTGCGTTACCGCGTGGCCATGGAAACCCGCAAGTTCCTTGATGCCAACGGCTTCATCGACATCGAAACACCGATGCTGACCAAGAGCACCCCTGAGGGTGCGCGTGACTACCTCGTACCCAGCCGCGTCAATGAGGGCATGTTCTTTGCCCTGCCGCAAAGCCCGCAGCTGTTCAAGCAGCTGCTCATGGTTTCCGGTTTTGACCGCTATTACCAGATCACCAAGTGTTTCCGGGATGAAGACCTGCGTGCTGATCGCCAGCCGGAGTTCACGCAGATCGATATCGAAACATCGTTCATGGGCGAGCAGGATATTCGCGACATGTTCCAGGGAATGATCAGCAAGATCTTCAAGAACGTGCTGGATACAGATCTCGGCGAATTTCCTGTCATGGCCTATGCGGATGCCATGCATCGCTATGGTTCGGACAAGCCCGATCTTCGTGTCAACCTTGAGTTCACCGAGTTGACGGACATCATGGGCGACGTGGACTTCAAGGTGTTCAGTTCACCGGCGACGACACCTGGCGGGCGCGTGGTTGCGCTGAGCGTGCCGGGCGGCTCCGAAATGAGCCGGGGCGAGATCGATGGCTATACCGAGTTTGTGAAGATTTACGGTGCCAAGGGCCTGGCCTGGATCAAGGTCAATGATGTGAGCAAAGGCCGTGAAGGCCTGCAAAGCCCTATCGTCAAGAACATCCACGATGTCGCGATTGCAGAAATCCTCAAACGTACCAACGCAGCCAACGGCGATATCATTTTCTTTGGTGCCGACAAGGAAAAAATCGTCAATGACAGCATGGGTGCCTTGCGTCTGAAGGTCGGGCACAGTGCTTTTGGCAAGAAGGCGGGTCTCTTTGTCGCTGGCTGGAAGCCTCTCTGGGTGGTGGACTTCCCGATGTTCGAGCATGATGAGGAAAACCAGCGCTGGAGCGCGGTGCATCACCCCTTTACAGCGCCCAAGGATGGTCATGAAGACTGGATGGACACGGATCCCGGCAAGTGCATTGCCAAGGCTTACGACATGGTGCTCAATGGCTGGGAGCTGGGTGGCGGTTCGGTCCGTATCCACCGTGCCGAGGTACAAAGCAAGGTGTTCAATGCACTGAAGATCGGGCCAGAGGAAGCGCAGGAGAAATTCGGCTTTTTGCTTGAGGCTTTGCAGTATGGCGCGCCACCGCACGGCGGCCTGGCTTTTGGCCTGGACCGCATCGTCACCATGATGACGGGTGCCGAGTCGATTCGCGACGTGATTGCCTTCCCCAAAACGCAGCGCGCTCAGGATCTGCTGACGCATGCGCCAGGACCAGTAGACGAAAAACAGTTGCGCGAATTGCATATCCGTTTGCGGAATCCACAGCCCGTGTAACGGAGCCCGTGGAAAACACTGTGCAGGAATTCTGTACGGTGGTCGGCTATGCCAGTCGCCGTGAATGGAGTCGCGTGTGAAGTCCTTCAAAATTCCGGAGTCTGTGCTGGTGGTGATCTACACGCCCGCAAGGGACGTGCTCCTGATTGAGCGGGCCGACAACCCGGGCTTCTGGCAAAGCGTGACTGGCTCGCGTGATACGGCTGAAGAGTCGTTTGTCGGCGCTGCCTTGCGCGAAGTGCTGGAGGAAACGGGCATACCGGCCGACCCTTCCGATTTGCAGGACTGGGCTATTTCCAATGTCTATGAAATCTACCCTGCCTGGCGCGCTCGTTACGCGCCGGGAGTGACTCATAACACCGAGCATGTGTTTGGTCTTTGTGTTCCTGAGAGAACTGTAGTCAGGCTCAACCCGCGCGAACATGTGGCGTATGAATGGTTGCCGTGGCTGGAGGCGGCTGACCGCTGTTTTTCGCCGTCAAATGCCGAGGCGTTGCTGATGCTCTCCCGCCTTCGGGGATGAGTTCAACAGCGCGTAATAGATGGACTGCTGGCTGATACCGGACGCGGACTTGAACCTACCGCCTACAACCGACGGTATCAACACGCACTAACCTCCCAGCCAACTTCTGGATCCCTCGGCATCATCAACCGTCAAACTCTTTGCATGCAGGATCTCATCGTTCAAAGACCCGAGGGACTTTATTGCCCGCCGGGTGATTTTTACATCGACCCGTGGCGCCCGGTTGACCGCGCCATCATCACGCATGCCCATGCTGACCACGCGCGGGCCGGGCATGGGCATTACCTTGCAAACACCCAGGCTGAAGGCGTCTTGCGATTACGCCTTGGGCAGGACATCACGCTGCAAAATCTGGATTACGGGCCGCAGATTGCCCACAAAGGCGTCAGAATTTCACTGCATCCCGCAGGACATGTGCTTGGGTCCGCGCAGGTTCGTGTGGAGTACGAAGGACAGACATGGGTTGCGAGTGGCGACTACAAGGTCGCGCCGGACGCGACTTGCGTGCCGTTTGAAGCTGTGCGATGCGATGTGTTTATCACCGAGTCCACGTTCGGCTTGCCGATTTACCGATGGCGGCCAGACGCCGAGCTGTTTTCGGAAATCAACGAATGGTGGGCGGGCAATGTTGCGGTCGGGCGGGCCAGTGTATTGATGTGCTATAGCTTCGGCAAGGCGCAGCGAATACTCAGCGGGGTGGATCCCTCGATTGCCCCCATCATTGTTCATGGTGCGGTGCACGCATTGAACCTTGCGTATCGATCAGCCGGTATAACACTGCCTCAAACATTGACAGTTGATGAGGTGACTGAAGTCGCAGATTTCCAGCGGGCACTTGTGCTTTGCCCCCCCGGTGCCGCTGGCGGACCCTGGGCTAAAAGATTTGGTGGCTCCAGCGACGCTTTTGCCAGCGGCTGGATGCAACTGCGTGGCGCGCGCCGCCGTGGCGGTTATGACAAGGGCTTTGTGCTCAGCGACCATGCCGACTGGCCAGGGCTGATGAGTGCAATAGACGCCACCGGTGCGAGCCGTGTGATTGTGACTCATGGCAGCGTACCTGTGTTGGTGCGGTACCTCACAGAACAGGGGCTGCAGGCTCAGGCTTTCCAGACTGAATATGGTGACGATCGCGTGGAGGAGACAAACACATTGCCCATCGCGCAAGCTGTACCAAAAGAGGAGGGCGGATGAAGTACTTTGCCCGCCTGTTTACCGAACTGGACGCCACAACATCTACCAATGCAAAGGTAGAGGTCTTGCAGCGCTACTTTGCGAGAACCGCCGCCCGCGATGCAGCATGGGCCGTTTATTTTCTGTCGGGTGGCAAGCCCAGACAGGTTGTTAAAACAGCTGCTCTGCGCAGCCTTGCCTGCCAGGCTGCAGGCATTGACGACTGGCTGTTTGATGAGTGCTACCAGGCTACGGGTGATCTTGCCGAGACGATTGCATACATACTCCCGCTCGACTTTGTTGATTCGGAGATAGCCCTGGCCGACTGGGTAGAGGACCGGCTTCTCCCCCTCCGTGGACTTCCTGAGGATGAGGTTGCAATGCGTGTGCGAGCCTATTGGCGCGAACTGGATTCGCAAGGGCGATTCCTCCTCACCAAGCTGGTTGGCGGCGGTTTTCGCGTGGGTGTCAGCAAGCTGCTGGTACAGCGTGCACTGGCCGCCCATTCGGGCGTAGACCCCAAACGCATCGCCCAGCGAATGATGGGGTACATGGACGCAAAGGTGATGCCTTCCGCCCGCAAATACGAAGCCTTGCTGATCGATGCAGGCGGTGAAACGCCGGATGTGCGGGATGCTGGCCAGCCTTACCCGTTCTTCCTTGCGCACCAGCTTGATGTTCCGCCGGAAGGGCTGGATGCGAAGCTTGGGCCGGTTGATGACTGGCAGGTTGAATGGAAATATGACGGCATTCGCGGGCAGGTCGTCAAGCGGGCTGGCCAGGTGTGGATCTGGTCGCGAGGTGAGGAGCTTGTTACTGAACGCTTTCCGGAAATCGTGTCGCTCGCGCGGGCGCTGCCAGATGGTACGGTGCTGGATGGCGAGATTGTTGTTTGGGCGGAGGATCAGCAGGTCGCAAGCCCTTTAGCGGGGCGGCCCGCGAGTTTTGCGCTGTTGCAGCAGCGCATAGGTCGAAAGATACCTGGTAAAAAAATACTTGCTGATGCTCCGGTTACCTTTATGGCCTATGACCTGCTCGAACTGGCAGGTCATGATGTTCGCGGAAAGCCGCAGCTTGAGCGTCGCAGCCAGCTTGAAGCCCTGCTGGCCGGGACAGCGCTCAGGATATCACCAGTTGAAACGCTTGCCACATGGTCTGCTTTTGCAGTGCTACGCAAGGAATCCCGGGCCAGAGGCGTGGAGGGATTCATGCTCAAGCGCCTGGATGCGGCTTACGGTACGGGCCGAACCAAGGTTGACGGCCTGTGGTGGAAGTGGAAGATTGAGCCGATGACTATCGACTGCGTGTTGATATACGCGCAGGCTGGTCATGGACGCCGGGCATCGCTGTATACCGATTACACGTTTGCAGTCTGGAGTCGCCGTCCTGAAAGTGCAGAGGAAGCCGACGCCGTTATGGGCGCGATTGAAAGGCGGGAGCCGACACAACCCGGTGCACTGCAACTGGTGGCTTTTGCCAAAGCCTATTCGGGGCTGACGGATGAAGAGTTCAAGCAGATCGATAGCGTCATTCGCAAAACGACGCTTGAAAAGTTCGGCCCTGTCCGTCGTGTCAAGCCAAGCCTCGTGTTTGAGCTTGGTTTTGAGGGTATCAACCGGAGCGCCCGCCACAAAAGCGGCATTGCGGTGCGCTTCCCCCGCATGCTGAGAATACGCAGTGACAAGCCGCTGCATGAAGCCGACACCCTGGATGATCTGGAGTTGCTACTGAATTTGTAGCTGCCTGAGCTGACAAGTAGAGCCCTGAAAGCCGAATAGATACATAAAACCCCTGCCAGCCCGGTTTTTTGCAGGCTGGTAACATTCACCATGCTTATGAAATCCGATACGCCAACACGCGACGTCACAGATGAAGGCACGCCGGTCTCGGTGAAGATCCGCGAACGCCTGAACCTGGCGCGCAAACGTTTTAATGCAAACGACAACATCGCCGAGTTCATCGAGCCTGGCGAGCTTGAAAAATTGCTGGACGAAGTCGAAGTCAAGATGCAGGGCGTGCTTGACAGCATGGTGATCGACACCGCGGGTGACCATAACACCAACAACACTGCTCGACGCGTCGCCAAGATGTACCTCAATGAGGTGTTCAGGGGCCGCTATGTCACGGGTCCGACCATCACCGAATTTCCGAATGCGGAACATCTCAATGAGTTGATGATCGTCGGGCCGATTACTGTGCGCAGTGCGTGTTCGCATCACTTCTGTCCTGTTATCGGAAAACTCTGGATCGGCGTATTGCCCAATGAGCACACCAACGTGATTGGCCTTTCAAAATACGCACGTCTGGCCGAATGGGTGATGGGCCGTCCCCAGATCCAGGAAGAAGCCGTGGTGCAACTGGCTGACCTCATCCAGGAGAAAACTTCACCTGATGGATTGGCCCTCGTGATGGAGGCCACCCACTTCTGCATGGGCTGGCGCGGGGTCAAGGACATGGACAGCAAGATGATCAATTCGGTCATGCGAGGTGTCTTCCTGAAAGACCCCAACCTGCGCCGTGAATTCCTCTCGCTGATTCCCAAGCACAACAACGGCAACTGAGGACATACAAACATGTTGGTACGCCTTCTTTACGCCAGCCGCGCCGCTGACCAGTCGCCCGCAGCAACCGACGCCATCCTGGCGCAATCCCGCAGCCACAACCCTGCCTGCGGCATTACGGGCATTCTTTGCTATGGCGGAGGTATCTTCCTCCAGGCTCTGGAGGGCGGCAGGACGCAGGTCAGCGAGCTGTATGGGCACATACAAAAAGATGTCCGCCACAAGGATGTCATCCTGCTTCACTATGAAGAAATTTCTGAGCGCCGTTTTGGCAGCTGGACCATGGGCCAGGTCAACATCGCCAAGCTCAATACGTCCATCCTGTTGAAATATTCAGAAACGCCAGAACTGGATCCTTATTCGGTTTCCGGCAAGGTTTCGCTGGCATTGCTGGAAGAGCTGATGGCGACAGCCTCCATCATGGGCCGTACCTGACGCTTTAGGGCCGGCCCGCGCCCTGCTGGCGTCGCGCGCCTTTGACGCATGCCATTTTCCTCGCTTGCCCTGGTCATTCTCGCAGGCCTGATACATGCCACCTGGAACATCGCCGCCAAAAAAGCAGGTGGCGATTCACGCTTTGCCTTTTTCACCAGCCTTGTTGTGATGGTGATTTGGGCACCTGTAGGCTTGTGGGCGGCTTGGGGTGTGATTCCTGCATGGGGTTGGCGGGAATGGATGCTGGTGGCTGTCAGCGGTGTGCTGCATGTACTTTATTACATCATTCTGCTGCGCGGCTATCGCAAGGCCGATTTGACCGTTGTATATCCGCTCGCACGCGGCTCCGGCCCGCTGCTTTCCTCGTGGGTGGCTATCCTGTTTTTGGGAGAGCAGATTTCTTTATTGGGGCTCTTGGGCATCGCCGGTGTGGCAGCCGGCGTGTTTCTGATTGCGGGTGGACCGGCGTTGTTGCGTGCAGCACATGATCCCTCAAGCCGCCGCCGTGTCCACAAGGGCATGCTTTATGGCCTGCTAACCGGTGCCTTCATCGCAAGCTATACCTTGGTGGATGGTTATGGTGTGAAATTTTTACTGATGTCGCCGATCCTGATCGATTATTTTGGCAACTTTGTTCGCGTCGTGCTGCTGGCACCCGCCTTTCTGCGAGACCAGACCGTGGGCGTGGCGCTATGGCGTTCACAATGGAAATATGCCTTGCTTATAGGCACCATCAGCCCCTTGTCGTATGTGCTGGTGCTCTACGCGATGCAGGGCGCGCCGCTGTCGCATGTCGCACCTGCGCGCGAGGTCTCCATGTTGTTTGCTGCCCTGATAGGCGGGCATCTTCTGGGTGAGGGCAATCGTCTTCAGCGCCTGATGGGGGCCATTTTCATCGCGGCGGGCGTGATGGGGCTGGCACTTGGTTGATGCACTCGGTGTGGATGACAATCGTGTCATGACTTCATCCCCCCAGCTGCTCATTGGCTGTGATTTTTCAAGTTCCCCGACCCGCCGCAAGCCCATCGTGCTGGCGCTGGGCGCTTGCGACAAGGGGCGCGTACAGCTTTCAAAAATTGAATTGATCGAATCACTGGATGGTTTTGAGGCGTGGCTGTGCAAATCCCCAAGCTGGCTGGGGGCGTTTGACTTCCCGTTCAGCCTGCCGCGAGAGCTGGTGACACATTTGCAATGGCCGCAGACCTGGCCTGAACTTATTGCCCATTACGCCGGCATGGAGCGCGCAGAAATCCGGCATGCCTTCGCTGCTTTTTGTGATGCGCGTCCGGTGGGTGGCAAGTTTGCACACCGTGCTTCCGACATCCCCGCTGGCGCAAGCCCATCCATGAAGTGGGTCAATCCTCCTGTGGCCTACATGTTGCATGCGGGCGCGCCACGTTTGCTTGCCACAGGTGTTCACATACCGGGCTTGAATGAAGGTGATCGCGCCCGGGTTGCGCTGGAGGGATATCCCGGACTGCTGGCGCGTGAAGTACTGGGGCAGCGTTCCTACAAGAGTGATGACAAGGCCAGACAAACGCCTGATCGCCTGATTGCGCGCAAGGACCTGATCACGGCCCTTGAGCATGGGCAGACCCGACTTGGCCTGCGGCTCAAGCTAACGCATGCACAGCGCGATAACCTTGTTGATGACGCCAAAGGCGACAGTCTCGATGCCGTGTTGTGCCTGATGCAGGCGGCCTGGGCGCAGCGCAGCCATGAAGATGGCGCGCCGCTTTACGGATTGCCACCCGATCTGGATCCCCTTGAAGGCTGGATCGTCACGGCATGAAAAACTTTCTGAATCAGCAGGGCCGAACATGGACCTTCGCCAGGCACGTTTTTCTTTGGGTGGTGCTGTGTTTGAACGCGCTTACGCTGCATGCCAAAGGAGGCGAAGAAATCAGGACTGGGCGCATCTCGCGTGTCGTTGATGGCGACACGGTATGGGTGAGTTCCGGTGACGAGTTGCTCAAGGTCCGCATCACTGGAATAGACGCGCCCGAAATTTGTCAGGATGGTGGACCACAGTCACGTGAGCATCTGCGAAATCGCACCCTTGGAAAAACGGTGACCCTGATTTCCCGGCGCAAGGACGACTATGGTCGCCTGCTTGCACGCGTTGAACTCAATGGTGATGATCTGGGGCGCTGGATGGTTAGCCAGGGACACGCCTGGTCTTACGGTTATCGCAATTACGCAGGCCCTTATTCGCAAGAGCAGACCCTCGCCAGAGCTTCACGTCTGGGCCTTTTTGGTCCTGATGAACCTGAAAATCCAAGAAGCTTTCGCAAGCGCCACGGAAGCTGTTTCCCCTGAGACTGATCTGTATTGCGTCCTACAGCCTAAAAAGAGTTGGCTTACGGGCAATATTTCACCAGCGCTTAAATTTGGGTGACAGGTTTATCGCCTGCAGATGTTGGTGCATCTAATGACGCATTAGCAAAGTCATTCACTCAAGAAACAAAGGATTAGATGTGAACAAACACCAGGTTGAAGGCCGTGTAAACCAGGGCATCGGAAAAGTCAAAGAAGTTGCGGGCAAGGCCGTTGACAACGATCGCCTCCAGTCGGAAGGTCTGGCAGATCAGGCTAAGGGCAAGCTTCAAACTGGTTATGGTGATGCGAAAGAAAACATCAAGGACAAGGCCCGTGATTTCATCAAACGGATCTGAAGCTTGACCATTCACAAGGAGAAAATCTCATGGATCAGAAAATCGGTTTCTCATTGCTCACTTCATACCCTGTAAAAGGGACCATTGCCGTCAGTTCCCTCGTGTTGTTGATGGCACTTGGTGCATGCGGCAAAAAAGACGAGACTGTTGGCCAGCAGCTGGATTCTGCAGTCGCCAAGACCGAGCAGGTTGCCAGTGAAGCCAAAGCCAAAACAGAGGCTTCCATGGAAAAAGCTCGGGCTGCCATGAAAAATACTACTCAATCGGCAGAAGCATCAGGCTCCAAGACAGCGGATGCCATGAGTGCAAAAATTGATGATGCAGTCATCACTGCCAGCATTTCTGCAGAACTGGCAAAAAATCCTGAACTAAGCGCTATCAGGATCAACGTAGACACAAGAAATGGCGTGGTCACGTTAAACGGTCCGGCGTCTACTACGGCTGCGAAGGAAAAAGCAACCACGATTGCCGCAGCTGTAAAGGGCGTGAATTCCGTTGACAACAAGCTTGTCGTCAAGGCAAATTAGACGGACAACAATCCCCAAATTTTAAAAAAGCCTCCGGTAAGGAGGCTTTTTTATGCGCACCTCGATGCACAGTACTTAAAAAACAGGCGCTGGTCACCCAACACCTGTTTCTTTTCAAGGGCCTGAGCCGATTGACTCTTCTTAAGGACGAACGGCGATGTCGTTGCGTACGGCGCGGACATTCTTGACGCCACGAGCAAGTGCTTCGGCCTTGTCTTTTTCAGCCTGGGATTTTGCAAAGCCGGAGAGCTGGACCGTGCCGTTGAGCGTTTCAACGCTGATGGCCGTTGCGGCTACGGTCTTGTCTTCGACGTATTTTGCTTTCACAGCTGTGGTGATGGCGGCATCGTCGACGTAGGCGCCGGTCGTTTCCTGGCCACGCACAACGGCGCAACCTGTGGACAAGATGGTGATGCCGAGCATGGCGGCGATGGTGATTGTGCGAGCGAATTTCATATTATTTCCTTTGATATTTGAGGTCTAAGTGGTGCTGTAGTTAAAGAGCCTGTTGACTGGTCGCACCACGCCAGTCAGGCGGTGATAAAGGTGAGGGTGCGGAAATCAGTCTTCGAGCCAGTCCTTGAGCTCGTCGGCATGTTCCTCTTCATCCGCCAGAATGTCCTCGAGCATGCGACGGGTGGTGGTGTCCTTGTCGCCTATCAACTGGATCATCTGGTGGTATGTCTCTACTGCCACGCGCTCTGCGATCAGGTTAACGCGGACCATGGTTTTCAGGTCGTTGGACTCGTCGTAGTCTGCGTGGCTGCGTTGAAGCAGGGTGGAGGGAGAGAAATCAGGCTCGCCACCGAGTTGTACGATCCGTCTGGCGATGCGGTCCGCATGCGCTGACTCTTCGTTGGCATGCACGAGAAACTCATCTGCGATCTTTGGGGATGACAGGCCGCTGGCCATGAAGTGATGTCGCTTGTAGCGAAGGACGCACACAAGTTCAGTGGCGAGTGAGGCGTTGAGCAACTTGATGATCGCCTCGCGATGAGGTCCATAAGCTGGCGTGATCGCTCCCTTATCAAGGCTGGACTTAGCCGCTTTGAGACCTTCCTCATTGAGGACCAGTTCATCAGCAGGTGTTTTTTTTGTTTGTGAACTCAAGGGGAATCCTTTTTCGTTGTAGTTGGTTCGTGGCCTGAAGAAAGAATGGACATCAGCAAGACCGGCGCGTCGGATGCTTTAAGTGCGGCAAATAAAAGCCCTGTCACAGAAATGAGCCGCCAGGGACGTATGACGACAGCGGCTGCACCTATTCCTGCAGCAATACCCAGAAGTTGCAGCGGCTTTTCTTCTGCATACCGGCTCAGTGCCGGTTTCGCAAGGTCCAGTGCCAGATGAGCAGGATGGTGTTGCCACCACACACCTGCAGTGCGCTTGATCTTGGCCCAGGCTCCCCCTCCTTCAGGTGCTTCTCCAAAGCCCGCCAGCCCATCTGTGGCAGAGCCATCAGATCCTGCGTTATCACCAGATTCCGCATGGTTCATGGAGCGCAAAAGTGCTTTGCGACTTGCTGCAAGGCGTTCTTTTGGCGTTAGCTCAGGTGATCTGTTCATGCCGTTACCTTACGTCGCCATCCGCAGCGCATCAACATCACTGTCCAGTTGCGTCTTGAGTTCAGAAAAGTACTCCGAAGGGAGCGGACGCCTGGCTTTCAGGAAAGCTGCAACAGTTATCAACAGCGTGACGCCGGGAACGACTATCAGCATCCAGTGAAACTGGTTTTGCAGGAATCCCAGCATGAGTGCAATACCTGCGAGAGACAAAAAAAGAAACCCGCACAATACAAAAAATACCCAAGCCACCAGTCGACCAAAAAGATGGTTACCCATCGCTCCGACCTCCTGCTCAAACAGCGCTACGTAGGCAGATACATGGTCAATAACCAGATCCGGGCGTTGTATGACGGTTGAAAAAAGAGGGTGGAGCATGCGTTTCAGTACAGGTTTGTTGGTGTTTTGGTATTTTTATTTTTTTGGAATGAGTGCTTTAGGCGATCGCATGAGTCTGCGCTCAGATCGCGCCAATCATGAGCGATTGCGATTACGGCTCGCTGAAATCAGCAGCGCTACCGCTGCGCCCACAGCTGCTGCGATCAGGACCGAGCGTACGGGCTGCTCTGAAACATAGTGCGACGTCGCAGTGGCATAACGTGACAGCGATTGTTGCGCTTTTTCTTTCGCCTCTGCTGCGATGTCCAGGCTTTGACGGGCAAGGCGCTGCGCTTTGGTGGCCAGAGCGTCAATCATCGGGTCAACACTGCCACGCAGTTCACGCACTTTGTCTTCAGCACGGTCAAGGGCATCGTTGGCGTAGGCGCGGGTGTTGTCGACAGCGCGTTCGGCGGTTTGCAGCGCTTCATCGGAAGCGTTACGGATGTTTGCAGCGTCAGGCATTGAATCGCGGGTTTTGGAGAAGGTTGTGGTCATGGGAGTCCTGGGTGGTTTTGGTTGAAGGATGTAAACGAGAAGCTCACTCGTGCATTTAGTTTTTGCGTAACAGACTTACAACAAAACTGACGATGGCCATGATGGCGAATATGAAAAAAAGAATCTTCGCGATCTCTACTGCACCAGCTGCAATACCGCCGAATCCGAAAACTGCAGCAATCAGGGCGATGACAAGAAAAACGACGGAATAGTGCAACATATGAACTCCATTGATTGGGTTATCGCCGGATTTCCCCTTGCGTGGGCAACCCTTTGAACATGCTTCAAGCTTATTGAGCGGGCGTTTTGTTCGTCATCGGCTGTTATGCCGCACGCCTGTCAGTGCCCTAGTTCATCCTCTGTAGGAAGATGCCGACTGTTTGCTGCGCCGACGGTCGCAGGGACATGTGGGTTGGCGAAAGACAACCCCGCTGCGCAGTTGCAGAAGCTTTATTGCCGGGCCGCCGTTAAATGGTTTTTGGCAAAACGGCTGAAATGCGCGTGCCAGTACCTTGCGTGCTGTCGACGGTGAGCCGCCCACCCGCAGCTTCCACGCGGTGACGCATACCGGCCAGCCCGTGGCTGGTACTGGAGACATTACCTACCTCGAAGCCCTTGCCGTTATCGTGAACTTCGATGAGGATATAGCTGTCCATGTTCTGGAGGCTGATCACGGCCTGGCTCGCCTCGGCATATTTGGCGATGTTGGTCAGAGACTCCTGTACCAGACGATAAACGGTTAGTTGAGCAGAGCCGCCGAGATCGACTGTTTCGAGGTCGGTTGTGATGGACAGGCCGGAGCGCTCCTCGAACTCGCGCGCGAGAATTTCAAGTGATGCCACCAGACCAAGGTGCGACAGTGATGAGGGGCGGAGATCCTCGACGATGCGTCGTTTGAGCGCGATGCCGCTGTTGAGGGTTTCGGTGAGGTGTGCGAGCCGGTCTGCAGCCTCTGGGAGGTTACCCGCAAGACGTGATTTCAGGCGCGCGACGTCCAGCTTTGCAGCCGTCAACAATGCACCCAGTTCGTCATGCAACTCCCTGGCGAGATGGCCGCGTTCGTCTTCCCTGACGTTTTGAAGGTGGGTTGCAAGCTCTGCCAGATTGGCGGTGCGTTCCCGTACCTGCAGGTCCAGTTGGTCGCGTTCACGTTGCAGGGATTCCTTTTCGCGTTCGCCTGACTGCAGCAGCGCGTGGGTTTGTATCAGGTACATGTAAAAGGCCAGTAACCCAGCCATTGCCATGATGGCCACGCCTATGCGCGAGAGCTGCAAGGTCCGCTTGATCTGCAATTGGGCCTGCTCCATGCGGGTAATGCTGCTGGCAGCGAGCTTTACCGACTGGGCCCGAATGGCTTCCATGTGTTCCTGACCGACGTCGGTTGTCATGACAAACTTCCAGGCATCCTCATTGCCCTCACGGCGCATGCGTACGCTCAGGTCCATTTCGGCAAGTTTGCTCGATACGTGGCGCGACATGTCGGCGAATTCGCCAAGTTGCTCCTTGTAAGGCGTGAACAACTGACGCAAAACGTCGAGATTCTGGTTGATTTCAGCCGTGGCAGCACTATACGGCTCAAGATAGCGTGCCTCTCCAGTAAGCAGGTAGCCGCGCTGTCCGGTTTCAGCATCCAGTACATGCTGCATCAGCTTGTTGAGGGCGCCCCGGGTTTGTTGTGCTTCTTCGATGCTCGCCGCCGCAGCGGTAGACTGGCGAAAGCTGACCTCATTGATGAAGATGAGGATGGCAGCGGCCAGCACTGCCAGGGGCAGGCTGATGGCCATTTTGGGAAGTGCAAATTTTTTCATCACAAGGGCAGTAGGATACTTCCTGTTGTTATTCGTCAATAATAGACACTGAAATTAATGTGGGTAGCCAAACGGTTGCCTGTGTCATAGCGTTTGCCTGCCATGCAGGATTTCCTGGAAAGACATAAGACATGATCAAAATCGGAATCGTGGACGACCATGCCATTGTGCGGTCCGGACTCAAGCAGTTTTTCTCCGATCAGGTGGATCTGCGTGTCGTGGGCGAAGCCGGTAGCGGCCGTGAAGCCATTGACCTGGTCCGCAATGTGGAGCTTGATATTCTCGTTATGGATTTGTCCATGCCGGGTCAAAGCGGCATTGACGCGCTGGCCATGATCCGGGCCAAGGCGCCCGATGTCGGCATTCTCATCCTGAGTGGCTATCCGGAAGAACACTACGCCGTCAACCTGATCCGCCAGGGTGCCAGTGGCTACCTCAACAAGGAATGCGATCCGGCAGAAATAGTCGATGCAATTCGTGTGATCTCCCTTGGAAAGCGTTACATCACACCGACGGTTGCAGAGCTTCTGGCCCAGCAATTGAACCGGCCCAACGATATGGCCTCGCATGAGCAACTTTCGGAGCGTGAGTTTCAGGTCTTCCTGAAGCTGGCCAAAGGTGAGACTGCCGGTGATATTGCAAAGGCGCTTTCGCTCAGCGTGAAGACGGTCAGTACATACAGGACGCGCGTCATGGAGAAAATGAGTCTGGCGTCCAACAGCGACCTGACTTATTACGCGCTGAAGAACAAGTTGATCGACTGATTTCAATAGTTTTCAATTGCCGTTGTCGCGCATTTTTGGTGCGCCTCAACTGCTGGTGTGACCCATCTCGATGCAATAGTCCACCAGTGCATCAATCTCGTTGGACTTGTCAAAAACGGCATCCACGCCGATCTGCGCACAACGCTGGCGTATATCGGTCGTTGCGTAATTGCTCAGAACAACCACCTTTTGACCTGGTCTGCGATTGCGGCATGCGCTGAGCACTCCCAATCCGCTTCCCTGCTTCAGAAACAGGTCGACGATGGCCAGATGCCAATCATCCGGATTGTTGGTCAGCCACGCCTTGCCCTCGTTTTCGGTATCTGCCGTTCCCACGGCGTCGACGCTTGCCAATTCTTCAAGAGTCGCGATCAGGTTTTCGCGGATGGTCGGGTTGTCTTCGACTATGAAGGTTTTCAATCTCACGGGGCAGATCCAGGTGGGCGGCGCTCTAGACAGTTGCTCGTTGCGCCTTTGCATTCAGAGTGAACATGCAAGACGTCTTTGTTTCTTAATGTATCGGTATTGTGATTGATTCTGACAGTACTCCAGCTGGTGGACTGTAGGATGTTTCCTACTCGACGATGTAGTCTTAAGCCCACAGCCTTGAATGGTGTAGGCCCATGGATTTTTTGATCTGGCCCGACGACAGTGGCTTATGTTTGACAAAGCCGACACCAGTGCCCCTCCCCCACGTCCGGCCCGCTATACCGCTTTAAAGCGTGCGGCCATCGGCTTCGCGCTGTTGCTGGTCACTCTTGTGCTTGTGGTGATATTTTTCCCTTGGGACGCAATGCGCGGCCCCATCAACCGCTACGTGTCTGACCAGTTGGGTCGTCGCTTTGAAATTACGCAACATCTTTCTGTCCATCTCGGCCGCACGGTGACGGTGCGTGCCGATGGCCTTGAGTTTGCAAACCCCGAATGGGCCAAAGAGCCTTATCTCGTCAAGGCCAGGGCAGCGGAGTTCGACATCAGGTTGTGGCCTCTTGTTCTTGGCCGAGTTGAATTGCCGCGGGTCTCGTTGATTGAGCCGCAGATCGGACTGCAGATTGAGCCCGATGGTCGCAGAACCTGGGCGCTTTCGCGTGATACGTCTGATACCCGCTCGGTGCCGAATATCGGTGCGTTCACTGTCGACAGCGGTACCCTGAAATACCTGGCACAGTCCCAGGGCGCGGAAATGACCGCGCAGTTTTCGCTCGCTGCAGAAGGCGCATCAATGGCGACGTCTTCGATTGCGAATCTTTCTTCAGCAACATTGCCGCTCAGTTACAAGGTGGCAGGAAAGTGGCGTAACACACCTTTTACAGCCAGTGGACGTGCAGGCGGCGTGCTTCAACTCAGCAAGGACTTTCAGGCTTCCTTTCCCATCGAGGTCAATGCGACGGCTGGCAACACCACACTCAAAGCAAAAGGGACGGTCGAAAACCTTCAGGAGTTCACCGGACTCGATGCAACGGTAGACATTCAGGGGCGAAACCTTGAAGAGCTCTACCAGCTTGCTGGGGTGGTCCTTCCTTCCACCCCTCCTTACAAACTCAAGGGGCGGCTCGACAAGCAGGGTAAGGTCTGGTCAGCCAGGCAGATACAGGGCGTTCTGGGTACTTCAGACCTGAGCGGGGATCTCAGTTTCGATACAACGGCTGCGGTACCTCTTCTGACGGGCAAAGTGCAATCAAAAGTGCTGGATTTTGCGGATTTGCGGCCCGTGGTCGGTCTTCCGGTCGCCGCAGGGAAGTCTTCCCCCAAAGGCTCCGCAAATGCCACAGCGGCAGTTGCAGACAAGCCGAAGCCTGTTGCCCTTGCTTCCAGGGCCGATCCCTCCCGGAAGGTTTTACCGACAGCCACGCTGGATCTCGTCAGGCTCAAGTCCATGAACGCGGATGTGGTTTACAGCGCAGCGAACATCCGGCACGTGGAAGAGCTGCCACTGGACAAGGGCAGCGTTCACGTGAAGCTTGCCAATGGCGTGCTCCAGCTTGATCCGCTCATGCTGGGCGTTGCCGGCGGGTCGCTGGCAGGCAAGTTCAATGTTGATGTGAACGTGGTGCCTGCAGCTTTTGATGCGCACCTGGCCTTGCGTGCGGTTCAACTCAACCAGTTGTTCCCGACCATTGAAACGACAAAAAGCGCGTTTGGCAAGGTCAGCGGCCAGGTCAACCTGACGGGGCGTGGCAACTCCGCAGCACAGATGCTGGGTTCCAGTTCGGGTGATGTCGCGGTGTTGATGGGCAAGGGCGAACTCAGCAATATATTGCTGGAGTTCATGGGGCTTGACGGCGGTGAGGTCATTAAATTCTTGGTACGTGGCGACCGCAACGTGAAGCTGCTGTGTTCTGCGGCGGCATTTGAGGTCAAGCAGGGCGTGATGAACAGCAAGGTCATCTTGCTGGATACGACAGACACCGTCATCAACGGCTCGGGCCAGGTCAATCTGGCCAATGAAACCCTGGACATCACGCTGCATCCCCAACCCAAGGACCACAGTATCCTGAGTCTGCGTTCACCCCTCAGAATAGGGGGAACCTTTGCCTCGCCTTCGGCCGGCCCGGACAAGCTTGCCCTCGGCGCGCGTGCCGGTGTCACGCTGGGGCTTGCGTTCATCAATCCCCTGCTGGCGCTTGCTTCGACGTTTGAAACAGGACCCGGGCAGGATGCGGATTGCAGGGGTGCACTGGCGATAGCGGCGGACCCCCAAGCCAAAGCCCAACCGGTACAAGCATCAGGTTCGCCGCTAGCGGCCGCACGCTCTGTTCAAAATCAAAAGCCTGACCGGAGCACGTTGCCGACTGCCCCGGCCTTTCAAGGCGCGAACTGACAGGCCCTGACAGCGAGGGCAGCCATCAGGCTCCAGCCCGTTGTCGGTGACCGCACACGACGCATTGCGGGTCGCGTGGCGTCCTTATTTCGTTCCATGACATGTTGCGGCCGTCCAGCATCAGCATGCGGCCTGTCAGTGTTTCGCCGGTAGCCGCGATCAGCTTGAGGGCCTCTGCAGCCTGGGTGCTGCCGACAATGCCCACCAGGGGGGCAAAGACGCCCATGGTCGCGCACTGCGCTTCTTCGAATTCCGTGCCCTGCGGAAAGACGCACGCATAGCAGGGCGATGCAGTATTGCGGGCGTCATACACACTGACCTGCCCATCGAAATGGATGGCTGCGCCCGATACGAGGGGTTTGGCGTGCTTTACTGCCGCCCGGTTGATGGCGTGTCTTGTCGTGAAGTTGTCGGTGCAGTCAATGACCACATCCGCCTGCCTGACAAGGGTGTCCATCAATGCGTCGTCTGCCCGGGTCGTGATGGCGGTAACCTGAACATCAGGATTGATGGCTGCAATGGATTGCCGGATGGATTCAGCCTTGAATTGCCCGACATCTGCAAGGGCATGGGCTATCTGCCGCTGCAGGTTGGTGGCATCAACAATATCGTGGTCCACGATGGTGATGCGTCCCACGCCAGCACTGCCCAGATAAAGCGCAACGGGTGAACCCAAACCGCCCGCGCCGATGATCAGGGCATGGGCGGCCAGGAATTTTTCCTGGCCTTCTATGCCCAGTTCATCCAGCAGGATGTGCCGGGAATAACGCAGGAGCTGCGCGTCGTTCATGAAGGACTCATGAATCGGCCTGAAAGAGCGCCGGGCTCAATCAGTTGTCTTTTTTCGTGTTCTTGTCTTCAACAATCGCTGTCTTGCTGACCATCACCGGCCTGCCCTTGAGCTTGTTGAGGGCCTGGATCAGCGGGAAGTCCTTGTCGCTGCCAAGTTCTGGCGGACGGCGTTGTTCCAGCGGCTTTTTGGCATCTTCTTCAAGGCGCTTCAGGGCCTCTTCTCTGGCCTTTTCACGGTTGGCATCCTTGACTTCTGCGCCCTGGCCGCTGTTGAGGTGTTTCTCAAGATCGGCTTCGCGGGTGCGCAACGCTGCGAAAGGGCTACCTTCAAGGGTTTCATCCACCATCACGTCAGGAACAATGCCGCGCGCCTGGATGGACTTGCCGCTTGGTGTGTAATAACGCGCCGTGGTCAGCTTGATGCCGGTGTCCGGGCCCAGTGGGCGCACGGTCTGGACCGAGCCCTTGCCGAAGGTCTGGTTGCCCATGATGATGGCGCGTTTGTGGTCCTGCAAGGCACCGGCGACGATCTCGCTGGCCGATGCAGATCCTTCATTGACCAGGACGACGAGCGGCACGGTCTTCAGGGCGGCCGGCAGGCGTTTGAGCGGGTCGTTGCTGGTGGCGCGGCGCAGGTAAAACTCGGGCGCGGCCTTGTAGACAAACTTGCTTTCAGCCAGCTGGCCGTTGGTGGACACAACGGTCACGTTTTCAGGCAGGAAGGCTGCGGAAATGGCAACGGCCGAGTCGAGCAGGCCACCCGGATCGTTGCGCAGGTCCAGCACCAGGCCCTTGAGATTGGGTTCCTGCTTGTAAATGGCTTCCATCTTGGTGACGAAGTCATCTACCGTGCGTTCCTGGAACTGGCTCAGGCGAATCCAGGCATAACCGGGTTCCATGACCTTGCTGCGTACCGACTGCGTACGGATTTCTTCGCGCACGATGGTGACGGGGAAGGTGCGGCTTTCGTCCTTGCGGAAGATGGTCAGCACAACCTTGCTTTTGGGCTCGCCGCGCATCTTTTTGACGGCGTCGTTGAGCGACAGGCCCTTGACGGCTGTGTCGTCAATCTTGGTGATCAGGTCGTTGGGCTTGAGGCCGGCGCGGTCGGCGGGTGAGCCCTCAATCGGCGACACCACCTTGACGAGGCCGTCCTCCTGGCTGATCTCGATGCCAACGCCGACAAAACGGCCGCTGGTGCCTTCCCGGAATTCCTTGAAGGATTTTTTGTCGAAATAAGCGGAGTGTGGGTCCAGACTGGCGACCATGCCGGAGATCGCATCGGAGATGAGTTTTTTCTCGTCAACCGGCTCGACATAATCTGTCTTGACCATCCCGAAAACCGCAGCGAGTTGCTGGAGCTCTTCGAGCGGCAAGGGTGCGAGGCCGCCGCGTGCCACGGCCTGCAACTGCACCGTGGTCATGGCACCTGCAAAGGCACCGATTGAAATCCAGCCAGCAATCTTGAGCTTTTGACCCATACAACAATACCTTTTTAGCCTGTGGGTGGGCGCTTTCGCACCCTTGTCTGAACAATATACACCTAGGATAAAGACCTGGCGCTTCAGTTCCTGTGCAGTCCTACGCAGGTACGCAAAAAATGCGCAAATAGACGCCAATCGGGCTGTTTTGCACGAGGTTTTACTCCCCGTTTACAAAGGCCCTAGCTCGTGCTCATCACCTTGCCCGGCGCACCGGCTGCAGCCGCTGCCCTGGCTGCGGCCTCTGCATCGCCCAGGTAATAGTGGCGCAAGGGCTTGAGGTTTTCGTCCAGCTCATAAACCAGCGGTATTCCGTTGGGGATGTTCACACCCACGATGTCGTTGTCCGAAATGTTGTCCAGGTGCTTGATGAGGGCCCGGATCGAATTCCCGTGCGCCGCCACCACGATGCGTTTGCCCGATTTGATGGCGGGTGCCATCGCTTCGTTCCAGAAGGGCAGCACGCGCGCGACCGTGTCTTTCAGGCATTCGGTCAGCGGCACCTGGCCGGGTTGCAGCTTGGCATAGCGCAGGTCGGCGCGTTCGCTGCGCGCGTCGTTTGCGTCCAGCGGCGGTGGTGGAACGTCGTAGCTGCGGCGCCAGGCGAGCACCTGCGCATCACCGTATTTGGCTGCCGTCTCGGCCTTGTTCAATCCCTGCAGGCCGCCGTAATGGCGTTCATTGAGGCGCCAGCTGTTCACGACGGGCAGCCAGGTCCGGTCCATTTCGTCCAGCACGTGCCAGAGGGTGTGGGTCGCACGCTTGAGCACGCTGGTATAGGCGACGTCAAAGTCATAACCTTCGGCCTTGAGCAGCCTGCCGGAATTTTTGGCCTGTTCAATGCCGGTGTCGGTCAGGGCCACGTCGGTCCAGCCGGTGAAGCGGTTTTCAAGATTCCAGGTCGATTCACCGTGGCGGATAAGGACGAGTTTGTACATTTTTCGGGGTTCGGAAAGGGATTGAAAAAAGATTGAACAAGGTCAAAAGAGGGGGCTTTGGATGGGGCTTTGCCGGCCCGTTTACACCGCCATTCTAAAATCACGTCCTTGCCTTCCCATTTGCCTCCCCATCTGCTCCCGAAAATACCAAAGGTTCAACGTGAAATTTCTGATCGATAACTGGATGCTGTTTGCGATTGCCATCGCCTCCGGCGGCATGCTGCTCTGGCCCATGATTTCCGGTGCCATGAACGCGGGCGCCCTGAGCGCCAGCGGTGCGGTGCAGCTGATCAACCGCGAAAGGGCGGTGGTTGTGGACGTCAGCGAAGCCGACGAATACGCGGCCGGCCATGTCGGCGGCGCCAAAAACGTGCCTTTCAGCGAACTTGAAGACAAGCTCCCGCTGGCCGTCAAGAACAAGGGTGTGCCGCTGATCCTGGTCTGTGCGACCGGCGCCAGGGCCAACCGTGCGGTGGCCGTGGCCAAAAAACTGGGTTACGAGCAGGCCCAAGCGCTGGGCGGCGGGCTGAAATCGTGGAAAGACGCTAACCTTCCGCTTGAGAAGGCCTGAAAAGCGCCACCGACACACCTACAGACAGGATGAGCACCCGCCAGAAAGGCCAAGGGGCTCATCCCCGCAACAGGAATCCCAACATGCAAACCGTCAAGATCTACACCACCGGCACCTGCCCCTACTGCATTCACGCCAAGCAGCTCCTCACGGCACGCGGCGCAGCTTTTGATGAGGTCCGGGTGGACCTTGTGCCCGGTGAGCGCCAGAAGATGATGGAGATTTCCGGTCGCCGCACCGTGCCGCAGATTTTCATCGGTGAGACCCATGTTGGCGGCTGCGACGACCTGGTCGCGCTGGATGGCAAGGGCGGCCTGATGCCGATGCTGAACGCCGGCTAGATCCCCCACTCCTGTTGTCTGGGCCGTCTGGGCAGCATGGATAATGCGGCGTTGCGCTTTTTCGGCGCCCTGCGCTTAGCAGTGGCGCCACTACAACCCGTTTCTTTTTTCCAAACAATCCGAAAGACCATCATGGCTGAAGCCAACCAGGACCCCGTATTCCAGATCCAGCGCGTCTACCTGAAGGACGTCTCGCTTGAGCAGCCCAATTCGCCTGAAATCCTCATGAGTCAGGAGCAGCCAGCGGTGGACATCCAGCTTGGCGTTGAAGCCACGCCCGTGGCCGACGGCATTTTTGAAGTCGCCGTGACGGCCACCGTTCAGACCAAGATCGGCGACAAGACCGTGTTTCTGGTTGAGGCCAAGCAGGCCGGCATTTTTGAAATGCGCAACATGCCGCCGGAGCAACTCAACGCCGTTCTCGGCATTGCCTGCCCGCAAATCGTCTACCCCTACCTGCGCGGCAACGTGGCCGACGTGATCCAGCGCGGCGGTTTCCCGCCGGTGCACCTGGCCGAAATCAACTTCCAGGCGATGTACGAGCAGCAGCAGGCCCAGGCCGCCGCTGAAGCCGCGCCTGCAGCGCCGCAAATCATCGTTTGATGACGCTGGCTGCCTGACCGCAGCCTGCACGACATGAAGATCACGATTCTTGGAGCCGGCGCCTGGGGCACTGCACTGGCCGTCAGTGCGGCGTCGCGCAGCAGCGCGGGCCATGCCGTCACACTGTGGGCGCGCGATGCGGCCATGGCCGCCAGCCTTGAATCGACCCGCACCAACAGCCGCTACCTCCCGGGCATTGCCCTGCCGCCCTCCCTGAAGCTGGCAGGCGGCGAGGGCACGCTGGCCTCAACGGTCAGCGGCCAGGACCTCATCATCATTGCGGCGCCCGTGTCTGGCGTGCGCGGCCTGCTTGAAGAACTTGCGCAGGTCGACATGCCGGTGGCCTGGCTCAGCAAGGGGTTTGAAGCGCCTGTGGTGGGGGCTTCCAGCGCACCGTATGGCCTGATGGTTCATGAAATTCGCGCGCAGGTGGCTGCCAGCCTGAACGCCGGTGTGCTCAGCGGCCCCAGCTTTGCGCAGGAAGTGGCCAAGGGCCAGCCGACCGCACTGGTCGCCGCCAGCGAGCACGCCGATGTGCGCGCCGCGCTGGTTGAAGCCTTTCACGGCAGCACCCTGCGTGTTTACGCCAACGATGACATCGTCGGCGTCGAGGTCGGCGGTGCCGTCAAGAACGTGCTGGCAATTGCCACCGGCCTCTGTGATGGGCTCAAGCTGGGTCTGAACGCCCGCGCTGCCCTGATTACCCGTGGCTTGGCCGAGATGACGCGCCTGGGCGTCGCCCTGGGCGCACGTGCCGAAACCTTTACCGGCCTCTCGGGTCTGGGTGACCTGGTGCTGACGGCGACCGGTGACCTCAGCCGCAACCGCAAGGTCGGTCTCGCCCTCGCCCAGGGCAAGACGCTGGACGAAGCCGTCACTTCGCTCGGCCATGTCGCTGAAGGTGTTTACTGCGCCCGCACTGTGGTGCAGCGTGCCGCCAGCCTGGGCGTTGAAATGCCGATCTCCCAGGCTGTCGTGGCGCTGCTCGACGGCAGGATCACCCCGCCCGAAGCCGTCGCCCTGCTCATGGGCCGGAACCCGACCGCAGAGCTTCCCTGAAGTCATTGGTTCCGCAGGACCTGTTGGGATTTACCCCCGTGTGCGCCGCCGCCTGCCCGCGTTACGCTCTGCCGCATGCCGGCGTGGATGCGCTCTGACACCTGTCGGCCTTTTTAAACATCAGGCCAAAAAAAGGAATAAAAATGCGCACCTCCCTGACCAAAACCCGTTTGCTACCACTGGCGGCGGTCTCGCTGATTGCAGTTTTTGTGCTCGGCGCCTGCGCCACGGGCGGCAACCCCATGTCGTTTTTTGTGACCAGTGCCAACCCCGGCAAGGGCGGCGACCTGGGCGGCCTGGCCGGTGCAGACCAGTACTGCCAGACGCTGGCCACCAGCGTCGGCGCGGGCAACCGCACCTGGCGCGCCTACCTGAGCAATGCCGCGATGAACGGTGCCTCCAGCGTCAATGCCAGGGACCGTATCGGCAGCGGCCCATGGCGCAATGCCAAGGGCGAACGTGTCGCCTACAGCGTCGATAACCTGCACAGCAGCGGCAACAACCTGACCAAACAGACGGCGCTCAATGAAAAAGGCGAGGGCATCATGGGCCGCGGTGATGCCGTCAACATGCACGACATCCTGACCGGTTCCACATCTGATGGCCGCGCCATCGCCAGCGACAAGGACACCACCTGCGGCAACTGGACCCAAAGCACGGGCGGCTCGGCCATGCTGGGCCACCACGACCGCCAGGGCCTGACCGACACGGATGAAGCCAAGTCATGGAACGCATCGCACCCCAGCCGCGCCTGCGACATGGCCTCGCTCAAGGCCACAGGCGGTGCGGGCCTGATGTATTGCTTCGCGAGCTGAGCCGGGTTGGCGATGGCGGCTGCTTCGGCGGCCGCCAGGTTGTTGCAGTTGCTATAAATTAAGTAGCTGCTCACGCCCGTGTCTATTGGCCAAAACGCTAATTTGATACTCGAAAAAGGGTTGAAAATGTCAAAAAGTTAACTTATAAGTTAACTTTTTTGGTTTTTGGGGCGTCTTTTTGGTGAAATTGGCAAAATGTTAACCTGTATATTAACTTTCTACCTGTTTTTAGGCATCAAAAAGGTCTTCAGGCCAATAGATACGGGCGTGAGCAGCTATTAAAAGGTGAGCGACGGCTTGGTCGCCATGGGGGCTAGGCGCCGCTCGCAAGCCATGGGCCGCTGACTGGCACCGCCTCATCGGCTGCAGGATCAGCCGGCCAGGGCGGCATGGTCACGCAGACAGCCGCCAGCGCCTGGTCCGGCGCAGCGCGAAACTGGAAATGTGTGCCCAGCGGAATGCTCAGGCAAAGCCCGGGCACCAGCGACACCACCTCTTCGCGATCATCCTGGCGCCGCCACATCTCGCCCCGGCCTTCCAGCACGTACCAGAGCTCTTCTACTGTGCGGTGCGTCACGGCGGCAGCCACCTGCCCGGGTCGCAGCGAAAAGTGCGCCATGCTGCCTCCCTTGAGCGCCAGCAGCACCCGCACATCACAGCCATCAGGTGCGACGACGGTGCGGTCGGTGGGCAGGGGCATGGTGGCGAAGGCGGTCATCGCTTTGTCTCGCGTCAAGGAAAAAAGCACCACCCGGGGCAAGGCAGGTCAAACCGAGTCTTGCCTGTCAAGCGTCAAAGGCACGGATCAGGCTCAAATCTCCAGGTTATCAATCAAGCGCGTACTACCCAGCTTGGCCGCACCCAAGACCACCAGAGGTTCGTCCATCGATGTCTGCGGCGGCATCAGGTCGGCGCGTCGGCGTACCGTCAGGTAGTCAGGCTTCCAGCCGCGACGTGCCAGCGCCTGCATGGCCTGCGCTTCAAGCGCCGCAAGGTCAGCGGGGCTGGCGGCTTTGGCGGCGGCGCCCAGGGCTTTCAGCGCTTTTGAGAGTTCGGCGGCTTCCTTGCGCTCGGCCTCGCTGAGGTAGCCGTTGCGTGATGACAGCGCCAGGCCGTCTTCGGCGCGCTGGGTTTCACCGGCAAGAATTTCTATCGGCAGCGCAAACTGCTGCACCATGCGGCGCACGACCAGCACCTGCTGGTAGTCCTTCTTGCCGAAGGCGGCAATACCCGAAGGCATGCCAGCATAGACACACGAAAAGAGCTTGAGCACCACGGTGCTGACGCCGATGAAAAAACCGGGCCTGAAGTGGCCTTCAAGAATGTCGCTCAGGTCGGTGGCCGGGTGCATCTTGTAGGTTTGCGGTTGCGGGTAGAGCTCCTGCTCGCGCGGGGCGAACAGCACGTTGCAGCCGGCAGCTTCCAGGCGCTGCGCGTCGGCATCAAGTGTGCGCGGGTAGCTGTCGAAATCTTCGTGCGGCGCAAACTGCAGGCGATTCACGAAGATGCTGGAGACGGTCACGTCACCCAGCGGTTTGGCCTGTTTGACCAGGGCGATGTGGCCATCGTGCAGGTTGCCCATGGTGGGTACAAAGGCCGGGCGCCTGTAGCTGCTGAGCTTTTCGCGCAGTTCGGCGATGGTGTGGACGATGTGCATTTTGTGTCTCCCTTGGCGATGTCTCGATTTGTTTTTTTACCAGGCGTGGCTGGCGTTGACCGGAAAGCTGCCGTCCTTCACGGCGCGTACATAGGCTTCCATGGCGCCGCGAATGCTGGCGGTTTTGTTGTCCGGGCCTTCCATGAAGTTGCGTACAAATTTCGCCATCCTGCCCAGGTTCATGCCCAGCATGTCGTGCAGCACCAGCACCTGGCCCGAGGTGCCGTCGCCCGCGCCTATGCCGATGGTGGGGCAGTGCGTGAGTGTTTTGGTCAGCTCGGCCGACAGGGCCGCGGGCACCATCTCCAGCACCAGCATGGCGGCGCCTGCGTCCTGCAGCTCATGTGCATGGCGCTTGAGCGTGGCGGCGGCTTCGTCGCCCTTGCCTTGCACGCGGTAACCGCCCAGGGCATGCACGGTTTGCGGCGTCAGGCCGAGGTGGGCGCAGACCGGGATGCCGCGCTCGACCAGAAAACGCACGACTTCGGCCGTCCAGCCGCCGCCTTCAAGTTTGACCATGTGCGCGCCGGCCTGCATCAGCACGACGGCGCTTCGCAATGCCTGCTCTTTGGATTCGTGATAACTGCCAAAGGGCAGGTCGCCGATCAGCCAGGCTGTGCCCTGCGAGCGGCGCAGGCCGTTGGCCACGCTCTCGGTGTGGTGGCGCATGGTCTCGAGCGTGACGCCGACGGTGCTGGTCAGGCCCTGGCAAACCATGCCCAGCGAATCGCCAACCAGGATGCATTCAACGCCGGCCGCGTCGGCCACGGCGGCAAAGGTGGCGTCGTAGGCCGTGAGCATGGTGATCTTTTCGCCATGGGCGTGCATCTCGCGCAGGCGCGGCAGGCTCATGGGCTTGCGGGCTGAGGGCGTTGACGCCGGGGGCAATGTGCCGTAGGGCGTGGCGGTGGTATTGGACGCGTTGGGACTCATGGGGACTCCAGAATTAGCGAGAGTCTAACCAGATTAAACCGGGGCTTTTACCGACTCCGGTGCGGCCCGGCGCATGCCGAGACGTTCCAGCAGCTTCACATCGGCATCGGTGTCCGGATTGCCCGTGGTCAGCAGCTTGTCGCCGTAAAAGATGGAGTTGGCGCCAGCCAGAAAGCACAGCGCCTGGATGCCGTCGCCCATCTGCTGGCGGCCAGCCGACAGGCGCACGCGCGCAGTTGGCATGGTGATGCGGGCGACTGCAATGGTGCGTACAAATTCAAATGGGTCCAGGTCGGCCTGGTTCGCCAGCGGCGTGCCTTCGACCTTGACCAGGTTGTTGATGGGCACCGACTCTGGGTAGGGCGTGAGATTGGCCAGTTCGGCCACGAGGCCGGCACGCTGGCGGCGGGTTTCGCCCATGCCCACAATGCCGCCGCAACACACCTTGACACCGGCGGTGCGCACGCGGGCCAGCGTATCCAGCCGGTCCTGGTAGTCGCGCGTGGTGATGATGTCACCGTAAAAGTCGGGGGCGCTGTCGAGGTTGTGGTTGTAGTAATCAAGCCCCGCACTTTGCAGTGTTTGCGCGTGGCCGTCTTCCAGCATGCCGAGCGTGGCGCAGGTTTCCAGTCCCAATGCCTTGACGGTGCGCACCAGTTCGGCAACTTTTTCAATATCGCGGTCTTTCGGCGAGCGCCAGGCGGCGCCCATGCAGAACCGCGTGGCCCCTGCGGCTTGCGCACGCTGGGCGGCCAGCAGCACTTCGGCCGGTTCCATCAGCTTGCTGGCCTCCACACCGGTGTCGTAGCGGGCAGCCTGCGGGCAGTAGCCGCAGTCTTCGGCACAACCCCCGGTCTTGACCGACAGCAGCGTTGCAAATTCAAGCTGCGTGGGATCAAAGTTTTCCCGGTGCACGGTTTGGGCGCGGTGCATCAGATCGGGAAAGGGCAGGTTGAACAGCGCTTCAATGGCGTCAACGCTCCAGCGCATTGCCTGCGCCGTTTCGGCAACAGGCCGACCCGGACTGCGTGGTCTGGCCGGGTGGATGGTGATGGCTTGCTCCAGGCTTGTTGTCATGGGTTTGTCTCCTGCTGGCTTGATGAAATGACTCAGCCGCCTTGTAACAGCGGTCTTGTAGCTGGCGCTGCCGGCGGTCAGGGCTGCTGGACTGGAATGGTCGAGCGCTCTTCCTTGATGCGGTTGTCGGGGTTGACGAAAACGAGTTTGGGCAAAAAGCCCTTCACTTCTTTTTCTTCAACCTGCGCAAAGGCTGCAATGATGACCAGGTCGCCGACGGCGGCGCGGCGTGCGGCCGAGCCGTTGACCGAGATGATGCGGCTGCCGCGTTCGGCACGAATGGCGTAGGTGATGAAACGCTCGCCATTATTGATGTTCCAGATGTGCACCTGCTCGTTCTCGCCCAGATTGGCGGCGTCCAGCAGGTCTTCGTCGATGGCGCATGAGCCTTCGTAATTGAGCTCGCAGTGGGTCACGGCGGCGCGGTGGATTTTTGATTTGA